>SDWO01000189.1 GCA_004195325.1 Candidatus Izemoplasma acidinucleici
CAACTTATTAATCATTGAGTACAACATATCATTATTAGTTACAACAATCAGTATTACATTCTTAAGGTTAAAGAAATGTTTAGTTTTTTCAAGAAGATTGATTGCAAAATCTGGTTTACATCTATCTAATTCATCTATTATAATCAAAAGTTTTTCTTCATCCCTGATTGAATCCTTAATAATAGCATCAATTGAACTTCTTATATCCTCTTCAATTCTAAAAGAGTCTAAAACACTAGTTCTCTTAAAATCATCAAGTTCAACACCTCCAGCAAACGGAATATTTCCAGTTACCATTTTGAATAATGTATTGTAAACTTTCTTATTATCTTTGGGTATTTCAACACCTAATTGAGAAGTAATTGACGACATCAATGCAAATAAAGGGTTATTGTAATAATCATTAGACCAAGCATCAAAGTAAATACTTTTAAATGGTCCCTCATTCGAATTCACTATGTCATTAACCACATTTACAAAGAACGTTTTACCTGTCCCCCAAGGTGAGTTAATATTAATCCTTGTATGAGACCTTATTCCCTCTAAAATCTGTAACAACTCTTTTGCTGATTCAACAACTCCAAGTGGGTTTATCTCCACTATCTTCTTATAATCTATTTTTTCGCTCATCCTATCATCCTTTCATAATCCCATTGTTATTATACCAAAGGTCGAAATAAAAGTCACTGAACAACGGTCTCAAAAAAAATAATTTGAAATATACAACTAAAAAAGAAGCCGTTTTTGGCTTCTTTACGTTATATTATACCAGTTGTGATGCAGTCACATTCCAACCAATGGGTGTTGGAGACCGTTGTTCATCTCCGGGATATTAATTCCTATCTAATATGTCTAATCTATAATAGGTGTTTCATACACTACAAACTCAATAATAGCTTGGTTTATTATTGCCTCAAGCTCTGAGGTTTGCTCATCATAGTCTTTAGAATGATCATAATCATCTAGATTTAAGCTTTGGATGATTTGGTAATCATCAGTGTCTGAAAGTCTTTTTAATAATACTAAATGAACTCCCTCATCTAATACTTCTCTTCCTGTGGCGTGTAAAACCCACTCAACGCCAGTATCTTTATCATATTGCACATTTGTACTTACTAAATTCATACAAAGAGTATTAGTATAGTTTCCAATTGATTCATAGGTATAAAATGTTTTGTCATATGAATATACATAATGTTCCTGTGAAATTGTATAAATATCAATTCTCTCAATATAAGTGTTTTCGGTTATATTAACTAATGCGACGAAGTTCTCAGATGTTTCGGTACATACAATATCGTCTTCACTTTGAATAAATGTATCTCTCAAAATAATAGAAAACGCTACTACAATAGTAATACTTACTACAGCTAGTATAATTATATTTCTTTTAATCATATTATCACCTTCCATACATATAATATGTTAAACCCCTTACTAATCAAAATGTAATCATGTATATTACATATTACATTTATTAAGTTGCATCTATTCTATTACTTAATGCTTCTATTCGTTGTGATATCGGAGGATGATTGTATTTAAGAAACACAAACAGAGGATGAGGAGTTAATGTAGCTAGGTTTGATTTCCCTACTTTCTTCAACGCAGTGATCATTGCGTTTCCGAATCCGTACTCAACCGTAATCGCATCAGCTTGGTATTCATGTTTTCTTGAAATGATATTTGTTAGGATTGAACTGATAATCCCTACAGGTGATAGCAACAACATAAACACAATAACTACAAACGAGAAATACTCAGTAATGTTTAAGTTATCTGATATGATGCTGCTGGTTGCTAATAAGTAGAATAGAAATGTATATATTGCAAAGTTAACTACTGTCTTAGCCATATCTTTAGACATATGGTTATAATTTGCGTGTCCAATTTCATGAGCGATGACAGCGCAAATTTCGTCTTCTGTTAATTTGTCTAGCATTGTATCGAAGATCATTACTTTTTTTGTTTTTCCAAACCCTGAAAAGTATGCATTTATCTTTGTTGTTCTTTTTGAAGCATCAACAACAACGATTTGTGATAATTCATATCCTGAGTTTACTGATAGTTTAGCTATTTTATCTTTTAATGGTCCTTCTTCTAAGGGACTCATTTTATAGAATAAAGCCATAATCCATTTAACAAAGAATACATTTACGAATACTACTCCAATTATCAAGATTCCAAACATATAGATGTAAAACATATTATCTACTTTATCGTTGATGAATGTAAATAATACAAGAAGTCCACCACCAAGGATTACTGACATTAGTAATTCTATGATTTGATCTTTAATAAAACGTTTATGCGACGTTTTATTAAAGCCATACTTCTCTTCTACAATGAAGGTATCGATATATTCAAATACTACTGAAATAATATAGAACACAACACCGTATATAACTAGGATTAAGATATTAATGATATAAAGGTTACTAGATATCTTCATACTAATTGATTCAATTAACTCGAAACCACCAAATAATAGTATCGATAATTTAACAAGTAATGAAATGAACCTAGATAGTAATATCTTATTATTCTTTTCAGTGCTATATAGTACCCATTTTTTATATTGTGCATCGTCATAAACATCTTTGACGTTTTCTGGGATTGGTTTGCTTTTATATGATCTATTTAATATTGAAACTATTACATCTATGATAAACGGTAATGCAATAAGTACTGTTAATAGAATTATGAATAGGTTCATGATAGTTTCTCTTCTTTCTTCATTTCAACTAATACAGTAACTGTCGCACTAAAGATAAACACGACCCACATAATAGCCCATAAGTTAAAGACAAATCCAAACAATAGATATAGTCCAATACTGAAAACCCATGTTGCTCCAACAATACTCTTCTCAACTATTAATACAGTAAGAGCTATTCCTAGAAGGAAGATAAGCCACATTGGATGCCATAATCCAAAGATAGCTGATAATGAAATATACGCAGTTATTAAGAATAACCATAATCCAGCTATTGGTTCATCTCTATAGGCAATTAATGAAAATGACAATCCATACACTGCGAGACCTTCATACCAATATCCATATAAGAAACCTAGGATAAAGTAAATACCAATAGCAAATAGTATACTAGCTCCAGGTCCTCCATGTTTTGTAACAATGATTAACATCATAGCTAGATAGATAATCCAAAGTGGATCCCATATTTGAAATAGCAACGATAAAGTGAGGTATACCGTACTAAAACTTAATAACAATATCAGTTCAAACAGATATTGTTTGAATCCACTTTTCTTATCTTTTAAATCAAATGTTTCTTTAATATCTTTTACTGTCCCTAGTGTAGAGACCGCTTTATCAAAAGCATCTTTTAATGATTTACCTGTTTCAGTTAAATCATTCACTTTTTCTTGTAGGTTTGATTTTACTTCTTCTTTAATATCCTTTATTTTCTTGTTTTGTTCAAAACGTGAAAACAATTGATCTATATACTCTGTTATATGTTGTTCCATAGTGTCCTCCTATACTAACTTATCTATAATGCTTTTTGAATAAATCCAATCAGCATGATTATTTTCGTATCTTGATAGTCCTGTTTCTGTCAATGAATAATACTTTCTTCTTCCACCTTTTGATTCGTCTCCCCAGTATGCAAGAATGCATTCCTCAGTGACTAATCTTCTTAATGACGCATATAGCGTTACTTCTTTTAATTCGTATTGCTCGTTACTTCTTTTATAAATCTCTTTGATGATCTCATACCCATACATATCTTGTTCTTGTAGTAATTTAAGGATCATTGTATCTGAATGTCCCCGCATTAAGTCTGAAGTTAGTTTAGCCATTAGGTCACCTCCTAACAACATTATTTCATATAGTACTATATTTGTCAAGGTACTTTATCAGATATAGTACTTTTGCATAAAAAAAAGAAGTTATAAACTTCTTTTAATTATTTTAAATGCTTATCATTTATTATACTTAAAAACATAAGTTAATACTGAAGTCATAGAAACACTTGATGAATACATATTAAATACTGTTTTGTCAATTGTAATTTCTATATGTTATTAACTGCGAAAGTGATAAATGATAAGAATAATGTAATAACTACTATTATTAAAAGTGCCACTCCAGCATTTTTTTTATTATTAGATTCCAAATCAATTACTTCTACATTTTCTATCCCACACTGAGTGCAAAAAATCTCATCATCATTAAGTTTTTTATTGCACTTGACGCAATATGTATTTAGTTCTATTTTTTTACCACATTTCTTGCAAAATATTGAATCATGCTCATTGACAGTGTCACATCTCTTACATTTCATAGCATCATCTCCCTTATTTTAAACGTAATCTACAAACCCCTAAATCATGGTTTGTAGGGGTAAATCCATTCTTTTCATAGATAGAAGTTGATCCATGATAACTTCTATCATCAGGATTTCCTGTGCCTGGATATGCTTCTATGTAATCATATCCTTCTTCTTTTGTATCTTTAATGATTTCATTAAGGATAACTGAGGTTAATCCTTTTCTTCTCATCTGTGGTGCGATTGTAAAACAGATAATTGATTTAACCAATTCATTATTATGATCAGCCCATAAATCAGGACGTGCTTCTTTGTTTAACTTTGAGTAGTTTTCTCGACTATTTGCGTTACACCAACCAATAACGTCTTTATCATTATAAGCTAAGTATCCTCTTAGCTTATTTTCTTTGATGTATTTTTTAGCTAGTTCTAATTTAAATTCTTTACCACCGTTATCTTCATATTCTTTTCTTTTGATATCTAATGTATGATCCCAGTGATACCAAACACAATAACAACCAGCCCATTCAGGATTATCACTGAAGGCAACGTGTTTGTGGAAATAGATATAATCTTCTATTAAGTCAGGTGAAAGTTTTTTTACAGTAATGTTCATAATATCATCTCCTTGTTTATGTTTTTTTAGTAACTATTATTAGTTATTTATTTATAACCAAGCCCAGGCGATGTAGTAATCACCAATATGTAATACTACATAAGCGTCTAACCAACCAAAGTCAGTTGCCCAAAGTTCTGTATATTCTACAGGAGCTCCAGTATCAGCAGCATATTCTGCAATTGTAGTAAATCCATTACCTAAACCAGTTAAGTATGCATTTGCAGCAACGTCAGCGTCTGTCATAAGTGTAGCAGTAACACTGTCTTGTCCTGAATCATTTAAAATAGCATCATGTGCATTTAAATATAATCCAGCTTCAGTAAACATTTCGTATTTACCATCTTTAACAGCTAATACATATAATGAGTTTTTACCAGATGCAGCAACAACAATGTATGCTTCTAATGAATCAATTTGATCATCAGCATCAGAGATATCCAATAGAGGCTCTCCTAATACATATTCAGCAATTACACTACCGTCTGAAGAAGCATTGATTAATTCAGCTGAGTCTTCCCAAGCACTTTGTTCTACACCATCTAATACATAAACATTACCATTGATAGCAGCAGTTAAAGCATTGTAAGCCCAGATTTCAGTAATTGTATCTCCGTCTAAGTTTTCATAAGTAACTTCGATGTTTGGAGTATGAGTATCAATACCCCAGTTTAATGTAAATCCACCTTTGTTATCATCATTATAAACGTCTAAGAAACTTGGAGCGTCTAATAATGAACCACTGATTCCACCAATTCCTAAATCGGTATTAGCGATCATCATGTAGTTATAATAGTTGTCAGGGAATGCAACATCATTAACAGTAATGATTATGTTAACGTGGTTAACAGGATCAGTAAGAACTGTTTCATATTGTTGTTTCAATTCAGCAACCATAGCTTGTGCACCTGTGTTACCACTTGATGCATAAGTTAATACTAATTCAATTTCAGTTGGAGCTTCAGCAGTACCAGCTGAGTAGTAACCGTCAGCAATACCTTTAACAACAGCAGCTTGGAATAAAGCTTTTGCAGCATCTGGGAAGTAACCGAATGATTCTCCAGCATAAGTATCTAATGTAGCTTGACCAGCAACAGTACCACGTACAGAGATTCCTGATTCACCATCTAAGAAATACGTAGATGCGAAGTGAGTAGCAGCTGGTAAATAAGTTTTAACTACGTCAACAGCAGCAGTTTCTCTGTCAAATCCATAGTATAAAGCTTGTTTGAATTCAGTATACATTAAGATTGGTTCTGGAATATAAGTTTCAGATAAACCAATTTCAGGGTATTGTGCGATATAAGCATCGCGGTTTGCTTCTGTTCCGAATCCGTTTAATTGTAATCTCCAAGTAGTTGCACCTGGGCTTACTTTAACACGTGGATCTTGAGCATAAGCTGTAACTTGTGATGCAGGGACAGAAGCTGTATCTAAACGTCCAGCTAAGAATTCAGCAAAGATTAGATCAGAACCATCAATGAAACGATATTGGTAACCAGTGT
>SDWO01000133.1 GCA_004195325.1 Candidatus Izemoplasma acidinucleici
CACAGAAAGAGTAACAGGCAAAACAGTTCTATGTGTAAAAAAAGCTAATTCAATATTGAAGAAATAAAATAAAACTAAATGTATTGATGGTAGTAATACTATAGTAATTAACGGCAACAATAAAAACACATCTTTAATATACATAACATTATTGCAAATACCACATTGTACCCCACCAGTTTCTTTATATTTTCTATTAAAGAAACTTCTAAAACTTAAAGTGGTTTTCTTACATTTTGGGCATTTCATAAACGAACTCCTCCTCAACGGTAATAATAATTCATATCTTTAAAAAATATATCAAAACTCAGTTAACCTATTTGATAATTAAAATGGCAACTCTATATCAAGATCAAACATCTCAACTACTTGCTTAAACTCTTCTTGTACTGCTTTTGTAAGAGGAATTCCCTTGTCTTTTCTTTCTAGATAAGATAAGTGCTCTTTTTCTCCTGCAGTAAATATTTTATTTTGTCCTGGAGCTAAGGTGCTATTTCTTAAATCTCTAAGAATGTTCCCTGTAATCTTTTTGAATGATTCGCTTCCCATAAATGCTTCAGTATCAATAGCAATAAAGAAATGTCCTAGGTTATATGGTTTCTTGTTTCCTTGTTCATCTAACCCTGTCAAAGCTTTTAAGAAACTACCAGCTTGTAGAGCTGCACTTAATACTTCAACTACAGTTGCGTAACCATATCCTTTGTATCCGGCTAATTCTTCTCCAATTCCACCAAGTGGAGCTAGAGCAGCATTTCCATCTACAAGATCAATTAGTATTTGATTACTATCTGTTTTAGGTAATCCATCTCGCCCAATTACCATTCCTGAAGGTGTATCTTTATTTATTTTTGCAAAGTATTCAATTTTACCACGTTGTGTAATACTCGTAGCGCAATCTAATACAAATGGGAAATCTTCATCTGTTGGAAATCCAACAGTTAATGGATTTGTTCCTAACATATTTTCAACTCCAAAAGTAGGAGCGATACTTGGTCTTGCATTTGTCCCTGTGAATCCAACCATATTTTCTTTGGTTGCCATTGTAGCGTAATATCCTGCAATTCCGTAATGAGTACTGTTCCTTACTGCTACCATACCCATACCGAATTTCTTCGCTTTTTCAATTGCCATTTCCATAGCTTTCTTACTTACTACCATTCCCATACCGTCATTGGCATCTAATACTGCCGTTGTTGGAGTTTCTCTTAAGATATCAATCTTTGTTATAGGGTTTTGTATTCCTGCCATTATACGGTCGATATAGATTGCCTTAAATCTATTTACTCCATGGCT
Source organism: Candidatus Izemoplasma acidinucleici (assembly GCA_004195325.1). Lineage (GTDB taxonomy): Bacteria > Bacillota_I > Bacilli_A > Izemoplasmatales > Izemoplasmataceae > Izemoplasma > Izemoplasma acidinucleici. Next base: position 1,294 of record SDWO01000133.1, read on the forward strand.
TTCAATACCTCGTTTATCACTTTCTATTAAAACATCTGCGCATATTATAGCATCTTGTTCTGGCACTCCGAGTTTCATAAATGCTTTAACCATTAATTCTTCTACCTTTTTAAAAGGTACCCAAATTCTTTCTTCCATGATAACACCTCCGCTATATTTTATTATACGATAATTCTAGTAAAAAAACATTGGAAATACCAATGCTTTTTATTATCTATTTTTTTTGTTATATCGTTCAAAGAATCCAAGGTTTCTATTTTCAATATCAATCAATTGTGATTGGCTAAATACCTTCTGTTTTATATGATGATAGATATCGGTATAGTATGTTGTATCTTGTGCAGCATTAATCAGGATATTAAATTCATTGATACGTACTAAATCAATTTCCTTTTTAATAATATCTATATCTCTTAAACATTTTGTCTGGATTTTTATTTTACCCCAAAGGGCTTCCACATTGAACTGATCTAGTTCTAATGCTTCATCAAAGTACTTTTCACTTTCTTTGAATTTGCTCATCTCTAGATGTGCGTTTCCAAAGAAAATTAGTTCTTTAATAAAATCATCATTGCTGAAGTTAGGTAAGTACGCTAGCGCCATATCAATAATTTTAGAAACTTTTCGATATTGCCTTTGGTAAAAAGCAATATTAATAATTCTTAGTGCTTCCAAAATTCTTTTGACTGAATTAAGCGGATCTCTAGCTCTAGTAATTAGTGTTTCCAAAGCTTTTAGTTTTTTCTCATGAATAACCGCTTCAATTAAGGATGCATCACTATTTACTTTCAAAGTGATCATTGCCTGATTAAAGAGCAAGTCTGAATTTACATTATCAATTTTTAGAAGTTGATTGTTTAATTCTTTTGCTTTCTTATAGTTATTCTTTTTGATTAGCATTTTAACGATCTTACTTGTTTCTATAATATAGTCTTCAACATCTCCATCATTAACAAGTAGGATACTCACTTGATGTAGTGCTAGAAGATTCTCGATATAATACTCGTCGTTCTCATTTATATAATCATAATCATCCCATAGGATATCTTTAAGTTCTAATGCTTGCTCATCCTCAAGATATGAGATTAATATTTTAAAGAATTCTGAGATTACATTATATTTATAGATTGTAGGTACCTTCCAGTATTGCATGTATCTAAATATTAAAACACAATCATTCAATATTTTTTGTGCCATTGATTTTGTAGGTGCATAATCCAGTGCAAGTTCCACATCTTTGAAATCTAGATTTTCTGGGAATGTTGGTGCGAAACGATTATGATTCAAGTTTTGTAAAAATGAATCGTTAATGTTTAGACTAGCAAGGAATCTACCAAAATATGCTTTATAATTGGTCTTGTTTTTACGAATAATTGTTGAGAACTGAACGTTAGCAGCATCAAATAAAAGTTTATCTAAAAATTGATATCCATTATCTAATGTTTTCTCTTCATTAATTGTAATTTCTTTTGTTTCTTGATTGTCTCCTAATTTACGTTTAGTAAGTGAAGGGATAAGTGAAGTATTAATTTTGAATCCAGAACTTTGTTTAAGTTCCTTTTTCTTAAAATACTTTGTTTCAACATAATTGTTCCCTCTTTTACCAATTGTTCTAGTGACTATTTTTTCTAATTTTTCTTTGAAGTTTAGGTCGTCTTGATTCAGTCCTTGTATACCATCAAATTCCATTGGGAAATCGTAAGGATCCATTCCATTATATATTGGAATTAAAGAAGCAGTCTTTTTCTGACCAGTATTGATTAATTCTAAATATCTACTCCATTCATTCTTAACCCAAGTAGCTTCAATATATTCTTTTCTTGTTGAATACACTATCATTGCCTGAGCTGTTGAAATAGCACTATATATGTACGGTTCATACTTTGAACCAGCGATTTGACCTAAAGTTATTCTTGATAAAAAGACTTTATATCCAAGTTTTGTTAAGAGATGATATAAATCAGTCACAAATTGACTATCCTTCGTAACTTTTCCATTTTCATCATTTTCCTTGTATGAAATAAAGATGTCTATTGGATCAAAATTCTTTGTTAAATTGATTAATTCTAATCTTATGTTTTCTATTTGTTTTGCCTTATCTTCATACCAAGAAACACTATCCTCTTCAGCTAACTTTCGAACCATTTTATAGTCTGATTCAGTAAATATATTACTGAATGTTAATCTGTGACAAGAAGGATAATATATGTTTTCTGGACTCTTAACATACTCAATTCCTAGTTCACTTAATAAACGTCCCCAATATGCTTCTGTGCATTCTGGGAATTTTTTTACTATGTTTGTGTATTCATTTTTGGCATCGATGAACTTATTTGACATTCTAGTTTTATTTGCAACATTAAGAAGACGTTGAACTTCATCAGATTCAACGAATGATTTTTTGAATTCAGTTAAACAATGTTCACAAATCCATTTTGTTTTATGGTCTACTAGATATGCTCCACAGCATTCGCATACTTTCTTTTCCATCTTATCACCCTATTTTATGTGTTGTCTGTCTTCTTTAAATTTATCATATTGCTCCATTAATTTAATTGTTGTTGAAGGATTTCTACCTATCATTGCTTCTAAGAAATCTTCTGATGATATAACACTTACATCACCGGTATCCAATGTTCTTTCAATAGCATAAGTTTTTGTCGTTTCAACTAATCCTTTTAAATCCGCCCCACTAAATCCATCAGTGATTTCAGAAATCATTTCGAAATCTAAGTCGTTTTCAATTGGAACTTGATCAATCATTTTTTTAAGGATTGCGACACGTGCTTCCTTCTCTGGAAGTGGGATATAGATTAATCGATCAAAACGTCCTGGACGCATGATAGCTTCATCTATTTTGCTTGGTACATTTGTAGCCGCTAATAACATAGTTACATTATCAGTTTCTTCATTGAACCCATCAAGTTGTGAGAGGAATTCAGAAACAACTCTATCTAAAACACTAGAGTTGTGTGACCCTCTTTTCGTTGTGATTGATTCAATCTCATCAATAAACAGCACAGTAATATCATGACTTCTTACAGCTTCAAATAGGTTTTTAACATTTTGTTCACTTTCTCCAACCCATTTACTCATAATGTCACTTGCTTTTATTGAGTAGAATACTGCCCCTACTTCATTAGCGATTGCTTTCGCAATCATAGTTTTCCCTGTACCTGGAGGACCATATAGTAAAGCTCCTCCTCCTGCTTCTTTTTTGAATATTTTATATATCTCAGGATTCTCAAATGGCTTAATAACATTCATTTTGATGTATTTCTTAACATCTTCTAATCCAATAACATCTTCAAATCCAATATCGGGAATTGTTGTCATTGGTACGAATGTATTCGTCGTATCATCTGGTTGATTTTTACTTCTCTTTCGAGGAGATTTTTTAGATGACGGTCTTGCGTGTGATTCACCATCTATTTCAATAGCTAATGCTTTTTCATAGATGTTATTTGCAGACTCTTCCCATTGTTTTTTCAAAGATCCTGTATTATTTTTAGCCAGTTTAAATAATGCTTCAGCAGCTTTCAACAAATACTTTTTTGCTTCTTCATTATTTTCTTCTTTGAGTGCTTGCACTCCTTTTTCTTGATACTTTTTAAAGTTATCGTATAAGAAATTTTGTTCTAAACTCATAGGTTCACCCTCTTACATATCTGATAGAGTAGTTTTTCGATTTCTTCAATCTTAGTGTCGATCTCTTTGTCTTTACCTTTAACTTCTTCTTTTGCCTCAAAGTCGATAAGACTATTTATTTCTTCATCACTTACGTTAGAAGGATCAGCAGCAATATTAGTAAAGTTAACTTCTGTAGTATCTAAGAAGTTTTCCATTTGCATGTTTTGTTCTTCTACTTTACCCATAGCATTTTCAAATGATTCTGATACTTTTGCGTAATCTTGTTTACTAATTATTTTTGACATATCTCCACTTAGTTTAACCATACCTGTTAAGAACTCACCAGTAACTTGTGATAAATCACGAAGTTGCATTGTTAATTCAAAATTCAATAACATTTCTTTGGCTTTTCTTTGATAAGCAACAGCCATTTTCAGCCCTGAAACGGCAAGACTATATTGTTCATTACTTCCATTTAAGTGTGCTTGTTTAGCCATATCAATGTAATGATTTTTTTGGTTTTCTAAGTTGTTGACATATTTTCTCATATTAGAAAGAGTCTTATTGAATAAGATTTTCTTTCTTAACTCTTTTTGTCTTTTCTTTTTTTCAAACATAGCTTACTCCTCCCTGAATGGATCTTCTGGTTCGATGTCTAAAGGTTTAGATTCTGCTCTTTTCTCTCTTGTTGGTTGAATTGGAGTTAGCTCTTCATCTGCATCTTCTTCCATCATACTTAAAATATTATTGATATCTTCTGATTCCCCGTACAGGTTATCTTCTTCTAAGTAAGTATCCATGATGCTGTCTACCATATCAATTTGTTCTAGTAATTCTGAATCAGCTTCTGTTTTAGCATCTACAACATTGCTTAAGAATTTCTCAAGTGAAGCATTGTTTTTGAACATTTTTCCAACTGTAGATTTTTTGTTGTAGTTTGCGAAATCCATATCGTCAATGGCAAGTTTAACTTGTCCAGTTACATAGATTTTTTTATCTACAAAAATAATTCTTTTTTGAGACGCTTTTACTTGTCTTTGCAGCATCATAATTTCATTAGCTAAAAGTTTCTTTTCGCTTAATGATTTTGATTGCTTACCTCTTTGCATTTTGTCAGAGATTTGTTTTTCTCTGATGAATACATCGTCAGCTAGTTCGTCTTTCTTTTTCTCTAGTTCTATAATCGCATCTACTACTTCTTCTCGTTTCACGTTTTTAAAAGGATGTCTCTTAAATAATCCCATATTTGTATCCTCCTTATTCTCTCGAGCTTCGCTCATTTATTAAGAGTTCTAGTTCATCTAATTTTGATTGAACTCTATACGGTTCTCTGTTTGTATATAATAAGATTTTTAAATCGTCTAGTACTTTACTAATCTTTGAATCAATGTGTTTTATTTCTTCTGTTTCAAACGGAATGAAATAACGCACATCATCACATAAGACTTGAACTCTTAAATGATGCTCTGTTTTCTCAGCGTACTTTAGACTTAAGTCACAAGTAGATGAAAGTTTTTGTAGGAAGTTTATGTACTCTTTACGCTCTTTATCTTTACTTTTACGAAATAGTGGCACATTATTCCTCCTTTACTTTAGTTCCGCAGTGATGACAGAATTTGGCATCTAGTGGTAGGACTTTATGACAATTCTTACACTCTGTGTTGGTTACAATTTCACTTCCACAGTTTTGACAGAACTTAGAAGATTCAGGATTTTCATGTCCACAAGCATCACACATAATATGTGTATCTTGTTTTTCTTCTTCTATAACTTTGTTTTCTTCTTTGTATTGATTCATTACCGCGGTTTCTCTTATGCTCTTAATTTTATTTAGGAATTCTCTATCGTAATCAATTTTACTAATAATGAATTTTTCTAGTCGAACTCCATAGTTATGAAATAATGGTTGAAGGATTGTTCTGATATCTTCGGAAATTTTCACTTCGTTTGAAGTTATTTCTGCGATATCTCTTAATCCTTTTTCGTTATCACTAAATGCTTTTGTAATTGATTTACGAAGATACATACTAATCTCTTCATGGAAGAAACTGTTAACCATATCTTTCGTTAATGATTCTTCAAATATCTTCATTTTAGAAAATAGTTTTAATGCATTCACAATCGTAAAACTATATGTTCCATGAGCCCCAACTGTGGTGAACATGTTAAATCCTTTATCATGCACATCTATTCGATGAGGTGTTCCCCATTTTACTTGAATATGTTTCTTACGGTTGATGTAGTATACTGCGCAATTTTTTATTCCAGTACGGTTGAACATTTTTTGTATTACGTTTGTTTGTTCATTTACTACATTGTATTCTCTGTCATCATTAAACGCTCCAAGCAAACTACCTTGACGCATAAATAAGATATCACAGTCTTTATGTGAGTAAATTTTTGCATCTGGACTTAGTTCCGTAATCGGACTTTTCCAAATTACATCTTCAGGTCCTCCTTCGAAGACCACTCTTTTTTCAGCCATATCTACACCTCTTAGAATTCGTCTTTGAACCATCTGTCGAATGGATCGTCATCAGGATTTGAAGTTGATCCGCTTAGACTTCTAAACATCTCAAAATACATTTGATCTGATTTGATGGTTTTTGGTTCTAATTCAGGACTGAAGTCTTTAAGAATATAATCATATTCTCCTTCACCAATCCAGATTGGATACATTTTCACTTCACGGTTATTTACCATATTTGAACAACGTTTTGCGGCTTGTTCATATTGATCAGTCGCCGCTCCATCACTCATTAAGAATATTCTAGGACGGTAAAACTCAATTCCGTTATCTAGATAATATTTTTTTCTTCTGTTTACCATATCTAACGCTACATTTACAGCACTCCCCATTGGAGTAGAACTATAAGCACGAAGTGGCTTGAATTTTACATTCTTAACATTATCAAATGGTGCTTGTACTTGTACTTCACCACCGAATGTTACGATTGCTATATCTGTGATTTGTGATGCTTTAGGATCTGCTTTCACAAATTCTAAAAGAATCTGAACTTTTTCATTTAACTCTGTTATTTTTGGTTTTCTCCCGTAAGGTGTTCTTTGTGTCATTGAACCACTTACATCTAATACTAGGATTAATGGAAATTTCATCGAACTGTTTATTTTGACTGGTTCGAAATCTCCAAATAGATCAAATTTACTGGCCATTATTTAGCCCCCTTTAATATGTCTTCTAAGAGTGTTATCCACTCGGGTACTTCAGTAATAATATTGTTCTTAAAATAATCATAGAATGCTTGTCGCAATCTCACATCTGCGTGTGCCCAGTAAAATAATGGATCATTTTTATTTTCAACATCTTGTTTTACTTCTAGTGGGTAATGGAAGTCTCTTTCAACTTCACTACCAACTTCTCCTGTTTTGAAATCATAGAATGGACCTTTACCCATTAGGATTTCAAATAGGATTTTATTGATTGGGAAATATTCTTCTTCAAGTGTTCTTAGTACTTCCCTTAAGTTTTTACCTTTTAAATTATCATGAGTGTAATCTGCGTTGAATACACCACAGCTATAGTCTTCTACTTGGAAGCTCGCGCTGTCGATAATAAATAGTTCTTTTGTTGATTCTTTATACATGACGTTATCGAATTTTAAATCTCCGATTAGGATTGCTTTGTCATGTAGATATTTTGTCATCTTCAATAACTTAATACATATGTGGAATCGATCGATATAAAGAAGATTTCTGAAGCTGTATATACGACTCATATCAAGTCCTTCAGCATTCTTTATTTCATCCATTACATATCCAACAAACTCATTTTTATTATACACGATATCTTTTGGCCAAACAATGTAACTGTTACGGAGGTCCATGTCGATCATTCGTTGTATTTTTTTTACAAGTTCATATCGTCTTTCTTCTTTGGTATATATTTTAACCATTAGGTTATCATAGCTTTTATAAATCTTTCCTTCACCACCAGCTAGGATGTTTTCTTTATCTAATTTAAGATATCCAAACTGAGTGCTATACACATAATTTATATCATCAAGATTTGTAACTGTGATATATTTTGATGATTCATCTGTATGGAACGCTCCTTGTAGTGTTTTAGGAATTGTTGATCTTTGTTTTCTTGTTCTTTTTGTTGTTTCAGTTTCTTTTACTTCTGCTTTTACAACTTCTTTTTTAGGTCGTTCAAGAATCCATTTCTCCAGTTGCTCATCAATGAATTGTTCGTAGTATAGTAATTCATCTTCATCTTGTAAAAACGAACGTTGCGCGTGTGCTTTTAAATTAGTGATAAAAGTAACGTCAAACTCACTGTACTTCGTTTTCTTTAATTCTATTAACTCACTGAAATCAATAAATTCTTTGGTATCTATTTCTTCTTTTAACCCAAGTGTCTCTAGTATCGAAATGACTCCTTGGATTCTTTTGAATTCTCTTCTGTTTCCACTTGCTTGATATGATTCTATTACTTTGTATATAGATGAATCAATAATGACTCTGAAATCTAGCTCGTCAATTTCAAAGCTTCTTACTTTGTGATCAATGGTTTCTAATAGAATGAAGAACCCATCATCTAGAAGTATTTCGTTTGATAAAAATAAGACTGTCTTATTTTTGGAAATTTCCACGAATTAATCCTTCTACAAATCTTTTTGATCTTGAGCTATTTCTAATATTGAATGAGTCATCTATCATGTAACTGTATCCGGATTTACGGATAACGTCAGATCCATTGTCAAGTTTTCCATTTAAGTATTGTAAGTATTCTTGTCCGAGTTCTTTATAGTATTCGATTGGTTCGTTTTCGATGTATAAGAAGTTGATACTTAAATCATCGTAACTATATTTGGATACTTGTTCATCTAAGAATCTTAGCAACGTTGTGCTATATGTATCTTTTGTTGTCCCTTTATACATTGAAAATAGTTTTTCGATGTATGGGTTTAATGTTTTGTTTTCAATGTCATATAATACTTCTTCAGGTCCATCACTCATTAATACAAATCCCTTGATATGACTTCCGATAAATCCTGAAGTAATTCTGAAATTATCATTCGCATCACTGTCTGTGATGAAGAATGTAATGTTTGGTGCACCGTTGTTTTCTGGATAACTACGTACTCTTACTTCTAGTCCGTTTTCACCAGTTAGTAATTCTCCTATAAGTCCGTCCCCTATATGACCCTGAATATATCTATCACCTTTCATTGCGACAAATAGTAATGTACTACTCATTTCAATGATACTGATTGCTTTGTCTTCAGCTACTAGATTGTTTAAGTTTTGGTACACTTCTTTTACAATCAGTTTTCCTAGATTACTTTTTCTTGTTGGTTCATCTTCTAGATATGTAAAGTATTCATCAAAGTGTTCAATCAGTAAATTACAAACTGTTTGGGTTGATACATCAGCTCCAAGATGTGAATCTTTTTTACTACCCGCTCCATCGGCTAAAGCAATAACTCTAACTCCATCTTTTTGGAAGTACGCTGTTTTATCTTGGCATGGTAGATTACTTCTAACATGGTCTTTACCAATCAGTTCTAAATTCATTTGTTTGTAGTGTGATATGTTCATCGAGCGATTATCCTTGAAAGGTTCTCTCTATTAAGTGTCATAGCGTCTTCTTTAGGAGTTTCGATTCTAGTTTGTAATGTGTTGAATATAAATAATAGTAAATCATCAAACATATCTTCTTTTACTTTTAAGAACATTTTTAATTTGCTTAACGGCTCTAAACTATCTTCTATTTCATAGTTTGATAACGTAAATGGGAAGTATGTTAATTCTTTGCTTTTTAAATGTTTTTTTAATCTTTTTGCGACAGGTGTTATATCTCCGTAACAATCTCCATCTGTTAATACAATTAACCAAGGTCTGTGTGTTTGGATATTGTTATTATTGTATTGTTTGTTTTGATTTATTAAATCGGTTAATGCTTGATCCATTGTTTTACTTAGTACTTGGACTCCACCTTTATCAAACACTTCAAGTTCTAGATCTTTACCAAATGATTTGATTGCGCCATGTGTGAATCCATCGAATCCGTATATCGCAACATCTAAATCATCTTTAAATTCCGAATCTTGAACTTTATCGTTAAACAGTTTTATTGCTTCTTTTAATTTGGTTGCGCGTTCTCCTTGAATGGAAGAACTGTTGTCTACAACTAAGCTTACAACTAGTTTATCTCTTTGCGGTTTTATGACCACTGGTTCAATAGTAGTAATGAAGTCAACTTCACCTACTGATTCAACTTCTTCAAACGATTTAACCTCTTTGATAATTTCTCTTCTTCTTGGTTTCTTTGTTGGTAGTACTACATCCCAAAGCTTAGGACCATCCAGTAAAGAAACTGCGACAACGTCATGTTCAAAATTAACGTATGAATCGTTCAATAATGATTGTACGATTTGTTCAGCGATTTCTTTTCGTTCGGTGATGATACATATATTATTTTTATCGATATCTCTATTGTTGTAGATAACGTTTAATAATGAGTTATCATCTTTCCCTGTTGAGACGATGTCATCAACTAGTCCTCTTTTTCTGTAGTAATCCAATATGTTAAGAGCTTTGACAGCGACACGTTCGTTGTCGCTGAATTGTCTTTTACGTAGATCACTTACAACAAAATCTACTATTTTAAGTTTTCTGTTTTTACCTCTTAGAACATTAACTAAACTAATCTTAAAGAATTCCATACTTCCTTGCATTAAAGAAGTTGAATCAATATATATTGTGTAGTTTAGTAATACTTCGTTTACACCTTTACTCATTTGGTTCACCTCGTAACGTTGTTAGTTTATCAAGTGTACATCGTTCCTTCTCAATTGTCAGAATGATGTTTGATAATACTTTCTGGTTTTTATTTGTTAATCTTTCGATAATATCTTGTGCGATTGTTTTATGTTTTGAAGAATCTTGTCCTAGTAGTGATTTTGTGACATATTGGAATAATGCTTTGTTGTTTTTGATGTCTTCCATAGTCTCATCATATAGTTGTTCATCTTCGTTTTTATGAATAAATAATGAATACAGTAATACAGTTAATAAAGCGAGATCATCAAATAATAATCGTTCATATAAATCATTGATTTTCTTAGAGAGATTATCAACATCAAATAATCCTCCATCTTTATATTGATTGATATAAAGAAGGATTGATTTGATACTTAGTGTTCTTAATGATTCAAATTTATTTTGCGTGTAGACATATAATTTGTCTACTAGTTCTCTATTGTTATATGCATTGTTCATGTTCCCTACTTTGTAGATATCATTTTGTAGTTTTACACTAGGTTTCTTCTTTGAATAGAACTGTTGGATAGAAACTACTTTGTTTTCATATCCTTTGTGTTCTGTGAAATAGTGAGAATCATACGTCATCACTTCAATGTAGTTTGTGAAAAGAAGCCAGGTGTTATTTACATCTGTGATTTTCTCTGTGAATGTTAATACGTTCTTAAGAGAACCAAAGTATTTTGAGATGAACGATAACGCTAAGAAATGTGCATCTTCTTTGATTAAGCGTTCACTGATTGTGATTAGTTTCTCGTTTGTATCAAAGATATCTAATTTGAATACCCATGTGAATTGTTTGTTGATTGCGTAACTGATAAGTTCATCTAATTCGATGATTTCTTTTTCTAGTAAGTAATCAACTAATTCTTGCGGAGGTCCTTTGATTGATTCGATACGTTCTAAGATTAATTCTATTAGTTCTTGTGTTGGTTTATACTGATTGTTTTTTAGCGTTTGTAGCCCTCTTGTTATGTGAGTAGCTGTATTATACTTATTTGTATCTATTAACCTGTATAACGTGTCATTAAAGATTGTTCTGAAGCTTTCATATATGTCTTTACGGACGTTATTGTATTGGTTTTCAAAATCTAGTGAAATAGATGGCGTTTTAAGAGCAACTAATGCATTGTTCTCAAAGTGCATATTTAATCCTTCATTAAAATTATCTACTACTTCTTGTGTATAGTTTTTGATTGAGTCGGTTTGTTTTACAACAAATTTATCAATAATATCTAAAGAAGAACGTAGGTTATATTTAAGTGGGTCATCTACTTCTTTGATTTGTCCTTCGAATGAACGAATTAGTTCTAGTATGTCTGTTCGATAGATTTTTGTTTTCTCGATTGAGACTTGTGCTTTATCTCTACTAACAAATGATTCTCCTACTTTTTTGTAGTTTTGTTTATAGATAGACAAATCTTCATTAAATGGAGATAATAATTTAAATATCTGATACAGTATAATCCCTAGAACAAATAAGACTCCACTTGATACTCCATATAAGAAATATTCTTTGGCTCCACTTAGTAAAATATAAACCAAGAACATTCCAGTAACTAAGAAGAACGCTGTGAATAAAATCAATATTGATCCTGGTAGTTCTGCGACAAAGTATCTTACTTTTTGGTTAAAGTTGATGTAAGATATTTTCTTTCTTGTGGCATGTCCGATTAGATATCCGACAATGCTTATTACTAGTATTGTGAATAAGACCAATCCGATTACGTTTGATCCTAGTGCTAAGTAATCAACCGTTCTCATTTCGATCTCCTCCAAAATATAATTCCATATATTGTGAAGACGATTCCAGTGAAACCAATCGCTGCGTTAATGAAAATGTGGAAGTAAATATCGTTTCGATTTAAATAAGATATTGTTAGTGTTTCTGTGAAATCTCCAGCACCTTCAAATCTAATTTCGTAGGTTCCTGTTTTTGTGATTCTATAATCGAATTTAACTTGTTTACCATTGACATATATCTTATTAACATCAACATTTAGATTAACTGGTTTGTCCAAACTAGTATAATTATCTATTGGATAATCATGTCTGATATAAAAGTGAATGATACGTTCATAGCCATTTACACCGACTATTTTGAAGACGTAATCTCCGATGGCGGTTATTTTTGTTTTTGGTTCGTATTCTAATCCATTTAGAAACAGTGTCCCACCAACATCACCAACTTTAAAAGATTCTAATGTTGAGTGGTCGATAATATCTACTTTGGATTCTACAATTGTAATATCAAATTCTTTTACATATCCATTTAATCCAGCAACAATTATGTGATAGTAACCCACTTCAGTTAATGTCTTATCTACGACGAGTAGTACATCATCCAATATTACTGCTTCAGCTGAATCAGTTTTTATCTTAAATCTGGATGTTTGTTTAGTTGAGTAGTCTGACTCATCAATTAAATAACCGACGAAGAGCGTTTTTTTATATCCTCCAACACCGGTAAATTCTAATGTGTAATATCCATATTTATCTAATGTGACATTATCATATATAATCGTATCGTTAATAATAACTTTTTTATAAGGTCCAACATCTATATCAAGATCCTCATAAATTATTGATGTAGGTAATAAATCAATCTCACTATTTAATAAAGTAAATTTATACCCTTTTCTATAACCATTCGACCCAAGTACTTTCACTAGGTAATACCCAACATCCGTTAATTCAATACGTCCATATCTTCTTGCACCATCGATAAGTATTGAATAAGGTCCTTCATTTGATATCCCTAATGCTAAAGAATCATAAAATACTCTTTGCTCGAGAAGGTTTATTTTTGTTCCAAAGTTTGGATGTATTGTAAAGTCTATTTCTTCTACTAAGACATCGTCTTCGTATACTTTCAATACATGATGCCCAATTACACTATATGCATATCCTGATTCATATAATACACCATCAATCAATAGTGTTTGGTCTTCACTTCCAATTATTGTTACTGTTGTACCTTCATAGTCTTGTTCAATTCCTGTTACCGCTGTAGCTGCATTTACTTGATTCATATTCAAAGTAAGTACTAGCAAAACAACTAGCAGTAATTTCTTCATCTTGTCACCCCATCGCTCAGTTTTGTAGATAATTCTTCCATTACCGTTTTGAGCTCTTCCTCTGATAAGTATCCGTATTTCTCTTCTATTAAATTCGCAATCTTATATCCCATTTTTTTTGCGTATTTATTTGGTGATTTTTGGTTATAGACTTCATCGTTGAAATGAATAAATTCATCTAATACCTGAAAATCTTTTTGATTCATGTTTTGATCACTTTGTTTGAGTGCTTGGTATAATAAAACGATGATTTTATTGTCCCTGTATTTCTGTACATTGAATTTTTTCGTGCCAGTATAGCACATGAAAAAATCGATGTATTTGTCTAGGAACTCATCATCGTTTTTTAAGATATAATTCATTATCATAAATTTGTCATCAGATATATTCTTTTCTACCATATCTTTTTGGATCGTCATCAGTAGACTATTGTAGTTTCTTTCTGATGCACTATTGTACCCTAAAAGTTCATTGGTAAAACGATTCGTATATCTTCTGTGATAATAATCCTGTACATAGCGGTACCTATCATTAAACTCTGTTTGATCTAATACATCTTCATCATACAAATAATCGAAGATTCTTTGAAACACTTCGTTTGGAAGTTTTTCACCGTCTTCATAATGTTTGATATATGTGTTTAATGTTGGTCTTGAGATATTAAAGTCTTCACAAAACTGAGATAAAGTTTTGTTATTTTCTTTTAATTGTCTTTTTATCACAGCGCCCACCTCTTCTATATTATACCATAAAACATGTGTATTTAATGTGAATTAACGTAAAAACGACTTTACATTATTTACACATTACATTATATCATTCCTGGGTAAATAAAAAAGGACACAAATGTCCTTTTTAGTTTTCAATTGGTTCTTTTTCCTCTTCTTTAATTAGTTCGTTTAATTTATTGATGCATCTCTTTTCTCGCAAGGTCGAACCTTGTTCGTAATATGAAATGGCTTTATCTAAGTCTTCTTCGACATAAATCCCTGTTTCATACATGTTTCCTAACTCATAAAAAGCGACTCTGATGTTCATTTTAGAAGCTACTAAATAGTACTCAAGCGCTTCTTCAAACTGTTCATTTTGCTTGTATAAGTCTGCGATTTTAATAGATATTTGAATGTTTCCTTGGTTGTAAGATTTGATATAAAATTGTAATGCTTGATCCATATCTTTTATTGTTCCTTTACCTTTTTCAAAGTTGTTGGCTAATTTATATGATACATTTTTATCATGTTCTATTACATTAAGGTAATAGTTATGAACAAGTTCAAGATGTTCTGATCTGTTATTTGTTTTATTAGTGTAATATATTTTTGATCCAATTGCATATACGTTTTCTTCATCTTTTGAAAGATTCATTTGTTGTTCTAAACGATCTAACATCTTTTGAACTGGTGGGTGTTTTAAGTCATATTTTAATTTCATTTTGGGCATATTTTTTATTGATCCATAATAGTATACTCTTAGTGCTCTACCATCTGTGATTTTCAATGCATAATCATTGGCGATATATTCATCTTCTTTAATGAATGGATGTAATATGATTAGGTCTAAAGTATTAAAGATCATAAATAGAAAATAGAAGATATAATCAAATAATTTAAATGACCAAGTCTTTTTATCTTTGATTGATAAACGAACCATATAAAGTAGATTAGACAGGATTGTGGATAGCCTAAATACGACTAAGTTAATTACATCTCCAAGTCTTGTAGTTGCATGTCCTAGTTCATGTGCTAACATCCCTTCAAACAATAAATCATCTACTTTAGCAGCTGTGTTTATATACACTGTGTTTTTAAAGTAGAATGCAGGATTGGGTAGTTCTTTGATTTTAATGTATTTGTAGTTCAGTTTATGTTCTTTTAGTTTACTTGTTTGATCGATTAAACCAATATATTTTTCAAACAGGTTGTTCTTTTGTTTTGATTCTTCAAATAAGTTCTTCTTATTGGTTTTAATCATTTGATAAGCGAAGAACAATACATATAAGACTAATAGTATATTTACTAGTATTTCTCCACCTATAAGATATGAAAGAAACAATACAAAAGAAAACTCAATAATTGAGCCAAATATGTTTAATAGCATGAATTGTCTTATTCTCATTGTCTCACCTCCATATAAGTATATCATAAACCAGCAAATCAAAAGGAGACAATTTTGTCTCCTTTTATATTAATTCATTTCTACGTCTATTATATTCTACTCTTGAAATATTTCCTTTGTCTAACAACTCTTTATTCTCTAACAGTTCACCAATTACATTTCTTTCCGGTTCTTCAGTAAAGTCTAATACAGAAGAGGTGTTTATTAGTTCATCATTAGCTAAGTATCCATAGACTAAAAATATAATCCCTGAAGCTACTATTATTATACCAGTTAGTGCCGGTGGGGAATAATATCGGTCTATTTCCCATTTGGAGACAATTTTGTCGGTTGTTTCGGGGAATAGAAATTCTTCATAATTATCATCACCTGGTCTGATTAAATCCAGAGTCTTATCTGCTGGTCCCCCAGCATATGTTACTGCGATGATATCATAAAGTCTGTCTCCGAATATATTATTAACATCAAACTTGATATATGTTTCAACAATTAGATTTTCTTCATCAATTCTTTCCCAAGCAGTATTAACATCAATAGTTCCTGCTCTAAATATATATGTTCTTAATCTTCTAATTCCTATTTCGTACGACCTTACTTCTGGAGCTCTTAAGTAGAAAGTTAGGAATCCTCCTAGTATGATTAAAGATACACCTAAGAATACTAATAGATTTCGGCGTATGTTTGTATACATTACATTAAATCTTTTTTCTTCTGTTCATATTCTTCTTTTGTGATAATACCTTTATCAAGAAGTTCTTTGAACTTTTCTAGTTTCTCTGGGTTATTCTGGCTTGATTGCATATTTGACAAGAAATGTTTAATTAGTAATTGTGTGTTTCTTTGGACTGAGATACTTAATTGTGTATCTTGTATTAATTGTACTAGTCCTAATAAGAAGAATCCTAAGATCACTCCACCAACACCAACCGCTATAATATAGATAGCTTCTGTTTTATCGGCCTTTGAAAACCAGTCGTTGAATTCACCGATTCCACCAATAATAACAAATATACTATACACTATTAATGCGACCGCAAATACCGTAATTAATTTTTCTAATATTTTATTTCTTTTCATATGAATCTCTCCTTTGTAACCCGTTTATACTAGGTAATATGTAAATCATTTAACTAGAAGGTTTGGGGTGTAATATCATGTGATTTCTAGAAAATTTCACCCTTCAATTTATAATATTATAACATATAATACATATTACTTCTAATTAGAGAAGCTAAATTGTAAATAAATAATTGATATGATATAATTATATTAATAAAATTGTGAGGTGGGTACATGAAATCAAGATTTATTGTCTACGTTATTTTAGCGATTGCTTTCCAAGTAGGGTTAGGATATTTTACTGGACAAGGACAGGGCGGAATCGCTATGTTATTGTTTATAATTCTTGTTGAGTTTGATCCTCAGTTTAGCTTCTCATACTTAGTCAGCAAGAGAAGACATGAAAAAAAGGAAAGCAAATAAGCTTTCCTTTTTGATTAGCTAAAAAACTTAAAATATAAGTAAATGAACCCAATACTTAATACAGCACCAACTGATACTAGTTCGTTAAATGTCAATTTTCTTTTTGGTTTCTTAGGCACTTCATATCCTTGTGAAATTAGTTCTTCTTGGATTCTTTGTTCCTCTTGTTCTTTGTGAATTCTCTTTCCCTGTTTCTTCCTTGAATTATAAAAATCAATTGGAAGTATAATCAATGACACTAAAAGTAACATCTCTCCAATAAACCATATAGTAATAGTTGTGTTACTTGGAGCTGATTCAAATGTTTGTCCTACTATGGCTATCATTATGACAGCAACAATAATTGAAAAAATTGGATACAATATGTAAACAACGTTTTTTCTTTTATATTCCATGACAGCGATAATCAGATACAAGAAGAGAACTATACCCCAAAAGAGCAATCCATCAGTTCCACTTATAAATACAAACACTACATGATAACTTGAAAACAAAACAAATGGATCTGAAAAAGTTGTTGTTACAGTTGCAAATGGTGCAAATAGACTGACAAACCATAATGCGATTAGCATTATATGTTTTTCTGAATTTTCTGTTAGTATTTTTTCTTTCCTCTTGAATAGCATATTATCCCCCATATGTAAGTCATAATTATTTCTTAATATCTTTATATAACATTCTGTTCTTATATTTAAAATAAGCGATTGTTGTGTAGATAGCGGTTCCCATAAATACTGTAAAAGATACAGTCTTTACACTGCTCCATAATAACCTATTGGTCTATATACTATATGTTTCCTCATAATCAAGCAATTACTTAGAAGCTTCTATATAATAATGATTGAATCCTTCAACGATAAAATCATATACTTCATCTTTTGATTCAAAACTATTCCACTTAATATAATCATCTGTCATGTATTTATTATCTAGCTCAAAACCATCAAAAGAAAGTAAAATTCCTTGTTTGCAAAAACTATATTGAAACCAGAGACTATTATAAACACCTTCAGCATGAATAACTGGTTTACTCTTAATCACTTGATTATCTTTCTTTTTAATTTCAATGGGTAATCTTGAATTCAATTTTTCATCAATTTCTTCAGCAATAACATCTTTGATAATAGTTTTATAAACTTCTGATAACTCAAAATCAGTATCAACGTTATATTCAAGAAATTTTTTGCTTTTCTTTGTTTTCTTCTTTACTGAATTATCATACTCGTTGCTAACTATTAATTTTGAATTTCCCTCTATAATAGCTATGAAATCATCACACTTTCCTTTTGATGAAAACGGAATGGTAATTCTCTTCTTTTGATCCTGTCTAAGTACAATAGTATGTAAACTACCAAAAACAATATCATTATTGCCAGAATATGAATCAATACTCGCAGACTTTATCTCATCTAATCTAAACTTTCTATAATATGGAAACTTAATGACGATTCCCTCATCATCCTTAAACCAAAAAAAGTTCATATAACTAATCAACCACCACCAAAAAATGAAGAAAAGTAGAATATAGAATACTAAAAATACAAATGGTAATCCAACAAAACTATCATAACCAATAATTAAAACATATATAACCCCAATTAATAATATCATTCTACGAATAATTACATTTAGAACTTTCATTTTATTTCCCCCTACATATATAATACTTAATACTTTTTAATCTGCAATTACCTAGTTCTTTCATACTGGAGTCTCACTCTATATACAGATATTCCATCCTTAGATTGTATTAAGTTTTTCTTGTTTATCATAATTTCAATAATCTCGTTTTTACTTTTTCTAACTTTAAGTCATACATAGTTTTCATCATTATCACCATTTTTATATTTTATCACATATCTCCCGTTAACTCTAACTCCTCAAAAATTAATAATAATACACATTTTGGTTCCAGGTTCATAAAGGTGGGATTTATAGTTTAGAATGTGTTTTCAATTCGCGAGAAAAACCCTTAGAAAGACATCACTTTCAACAATGAGTTTGAACATACCCCCTCATTATAAAGAATATAGGTGGTTGTTTTATTTAATTTCATCTTTTATTTTTTATAGATATTTCTGCTTGATGGTTGGAATCAAGAAACTTATCCCATAAAATAAAACTATACTCGTCTGTTTCATCTTCAGATTGCTCTATCTTGTTTATCCATTCCATGTAATGAGTAAGCTCATGAATAAGACTTACCATAATATCTGCAATATCACATTTCTTTGGATATTCCTTTATTGGAATAATGATTCCTACATCATCTTCAGTATCATCCCAACAAAATATACCCGACACTTTTCTTCTACTACGCATTTTAACATAATTCTTGTGAACAAAATCTATATATACTTTAATTGGAAACTCATACTTTATCTCAATCCAAGAAATAAAATTACTCACTACATTTTTCAATTCATAAGGTGATTTGCCGAAATATATTGAAATTCCACCTTCATTATTTGTGTTTTTGTACAACTCTTTATATTGTTTGCATTCCCATGGATTCATCTCTATCCCGACCTTCTTTGTACTTCATGCGTCTAACTTAATATATTTTACCATATTCCCTACACTACCTCTACTACCTAAGAAATAATTATAATAGATATTCTGATTTCAGGTTCAAAAAGATTAATTTCATGGTCTCGAAAGCACTTCCCATTCGCGAAAAAGCCCTTAGAAAGACATGTTTTATGGGGGTATTTTTAGGTGAAAAATGCTCAGAAAGAGATACTTTTAAAACATCAAAAAACCGAGAACATCGCAGTAGTAAGGGAAACTACTAAATTCTCGGTATACGGGTCGAAATGGTGGAGAATATCAGAATGCATCCGGAGACAGAATATGTACTAAGTTCTTAATTAACCGCAAAAGATGAGTGTATTAATATTTACAAAAAAAAGATGGATGATATTCCATCCATCTTAATACCGACATTTCACAATATCCTTTTTTTATTTACAAATGATATTACTTTAGTCTTATCCACTTCAGACAATCCATCTAATGTAATATACTTCAACTTGTTTTTCTTGAAGTTATTTACTTTTTTTGAGTTAGAAAAAATAATTAAGTTATTTTCAGTGTCAACTTTACAATTGTAAATCTTATCCAAATTAATAACACTATTTAAGTTATTCTTACCTATGACAACATTTTTATGAATAGTATTACTTACGACTTCGTAGTTAATCACCACTTCACCTGCCGAATACTTACTCATTACTCTTCGTACTCTATATTTTCCGATAGTTACTTGCCCTTTTTTTGTAATTGTTATAAAGATAAGTATAATAAGAAAAATATAAATTGTGTACTTGAAGTTGAACTCTGTTCCAAAAAATTTAAATACGTAATATGATATTAAGAACAGCAATATTATCCGTAATATCGCTATTTGCAATCTTACTTTGTATAATTGATATTGAACAACATAGCCTCTGATAGTTTCAAACCTTACATTACTCAATCTCGATGAAAACTTCATATCATCACCATCCCTGAAATATTATACCATATTAGAGGAAAATATATGAATTTAGTGATAAATTCAGGATTTACTACTTTACTCAAACGATACTAGCTTAAAATTACCCTCACTACCTCTACTAACTCAAAAATATTTCAAAGTGTATATTTTTGTTTCTGGTTCGAAACCATCAATTTTATGGTCTCGAACCCACTTCCCCCTCGCGAAAAAAACCTTTAGAAAGACATGTTTTAGGGGAGGGATATTGGAGTGAAAAGTGCTAAAAAACAGATACTTTAAATGCATCAAAAAACCGAGAATATCACAGTAGTAAAGGAAACTACTAAATTCTCGGTATACGGGTCGAAATGGTGTAGACTACCCTCCTCGAAACTTAACCGTATACGTGTACTTGTGGTGGAGACCTCCACCATGCGAACCCACATCCAAAAGAAAAAGACAACATGAATTTCACTTGTGTTGTCTATAGTATTAATCAGGTATGTGATATAACTCTTTGTATCGCTTTTAATTGCAACTTATTATTCTATGTATATGATGTATTTCACTACAACCGTTTAAAAACCACTTAGTCCAAATTGGTCTAGGAATACTCTATAGATTTTGAATAATAAAAAGCAGCAAATCCTTCTGAATTTGCTGTTTTACTTAAATATATGCAATATTCTGTATTCTTTTAGATCATTTGAGATACGACTAGTTCACTCTTTGTATCACCTTTAGGTGTAATTTATATTGTATACATATGAATGTTACAGTGCACAATGTTTAGGACTCTTTACTCCACACTAGTATATGAGGAGTGCTTGTTGTATAATATCTGTCTCTTATACACATCT
>SDWO01000127.1 GCA_004195325.1 Candidatus Izemoplasma acidinucleici
GCTTATAAATTTGTATTTACTATCAATTTTCACTTTATTAATAAAATTAAAAACAAATATGTTAATCTATCGCTTCTTTAAGTTATTAAATATGTTATTATTCGGCTTAGTTATTTACTTATTCGTACTTGAAGGTATATATACTTTTTCAGTAGTTGCAAGATTAGTTCCCGCTTTCTTGGTTTTGATGATTTTGGTACAAACCGATGCATTCCTACTTTTAAAGAAATTTGGATTTAAGAGGAACGCAATGTTTGTTCAAACATTAGAAGATAATATAAAGATTGAATTGATTAAAAGTATCGATTATTTAACAGGAAACAATATTGGAGCGCTAATTAGTTTCGAGAAAACAACATCTTTGGATGAGTTTATAATAAATGCATATGCAATTGATGCACCGCTTAATTCAGAGTTATTATCAACAATATTCTATCCTAATACACCACTTCATGATGGTGCGGTTATTATAAAAGGGAATCAAATCATTTGTGCAGGAGCTTACTATCCTTCAACAGAAAGATTAGATATTCCTAAACAACTTGGTTCCAGACATCGTGCTGCAATTGGTATAAGCGAAGTTTCAGATGCGTTAACAATTGTTGTAAGTGAACAAACCGGAGCGCTAAGTGTAGCAGTTGATGGTTATTTAGATTTAGATATCAGTAAA
Source organism: Candidatus Izemoplasma acidinucleici (assembly GCA_004195325.1). Lineage (GTDB taxonomy): Bacteria > Bacillota_I > Bacilli_A > Izemoplasmatales > Izemoplasmataceae > Izemoplasma > Izemoplasma acidinucleici. The sequence continues at coordinate 671 of SDWO01000127.1, forward strand.
GAGTCTTTACTACTATATTTAGAGAAACATTTACAAAAATAAAAGCCATTACAGGCTTTTTTTTGTGGAGTAATGTGATATAAGTAAGATGAGGAGTGATAATATGATTAATGAATTAGTAAATGAATTTGCAAAACTAAAAGAGGTACAAGCAATTACACTAGGTGGCTCTAGAGCTACCGATAACTATGATCAGCACTCAGATTATGATGTCTATGTTTACCTAAAAGAGAAAATACAAGAAAGCACAAGAAAATCAATATTGGAAAAATATTGCTCATATATGGAATATTCTAATCATTTTTGGGAGTTAGAAGACGATGGTGTTTTGTTAAATAATATCCAGATAGAATTTATATACAGAGATCTAAAATTTATACCTGCCGTATTAAACGATTTATTCATAAATGGAAATACAGGTAATGGCTATACTACATGCTTCTACGATAATCTTATTGATTGTAAGATTTTGTATGAACAAGATAATTATATTACAAATTTAAAAGAAGAATTCAAAGATTCATATACAGATGAGATAGCAAGGTTGATTATAAACAATAATAAACCATTACTAATTGATTCTATCCCTGCGTTATACGGGCAAATAGAGAAAGCAACCAAAAGAGATGATTTAGTAGCGGTAAATCATAGAGTTTCAGAGTTCTTTGCAATATACTTTGATATTCTTTTCGCCTTGAATAAAGAACCACATCCAGGTGAAAAAAGGTTGTTAGAATATAGCTTAAAATTATCGATTAAACCGCTAAATATGGCGAAAAACATAAATGATATATTCAAACATCAATTCGCAAATTATTCTAAACTATTAAGCACTCTCAAAGTGCTTATATCTGAACTGCTCGAATTACTTGAAGAATACAACTATTAAAACAAAGCTTCCCCTTTTTCTCATTAACATACATTCATGATATGAATTATGTTATAATGAGGGGTAATAGTTAAGAAGGTGACACTGTGGAAAAATACGATGTAGTAGTTATAGGTGGAGGGCTTGGTAGCCTGACAACAGCGACTTATTTATCAAAAAGGTTACGTAATGTAGCCGTTTTTGAGGAGAACAAACAGAAAAAATTATTGAAATACTCTTCAAAAATAAAAGATCCAAACAATAACACGTATAGTTTTGATTTTTACCATCATGATCTTGGTGGTGTCCATAAAGGCGATTTACTGTTTGAATATATAAACAGATGTGGGCTTGAAAAGAACTTTACGTTTTTTGATAATGATTACGCAATGATTATAGATCATGAAAAGCGCGTAGTTAAAAGACCAAATGATATTAAGAATTTTAAAATATACTTGGTAAGAAGATATCCAAAACAAAGAAATGAAATACATAAATTCTTTAAAGATATCGAAAATCATTATGGAGATTATAGAGTTCAAAAGTTAGCCAGATTAAATAATGAAGAGTATACAATTCCTTCAGTATTAATCGAATGGGGAGATTTGAGCTTATTTCAGGTATTAAGCAGATACTTCAAAAACGAGAACTTAATGAATGAGTTCACTTTGGTTTATGATAGTGTAGGGCTAGGAATAGACAAAATCCAGGCATACAATTACTTCATGAAATTCTTTGATACATTTATTGATGGTTCCCACTTCTTAGCGAGTTCTTTCAAAAAATTGGTCACGGAGATAACTAAAGAAATCTCTAAAACTAGAGAAAAGATATTTACAGGTAGGAAAATTGATAAGTTCATATTCAAGGACAATGAAATCCATAAAATAATTGATACAGAAGGTATCGAAATTTCAGCAAAACATTATGTTATTAACATGAGAATAGATGACTTTGTTGAACAGTATATCCCTTCATCACAGGATTTAAAGGATTCATTCGAAGATATGTATGTTGCGGTTAAAGATACAAAATATATTAATCAGGTATATGTTGGGCTTGATCAACCTTCTGAAAAACTCGGAATATCAGAAACACAATATATTTTTAGTTCTTTTGAAGAGGATACAGTTAGAATTAACAGTATTATGAACTACAAGAAAATTGATCCTAAAAGTTGCAAAGACGGCTTAGGAGCAATACTTATAGAATTTATTGACGAAGAAATGCCAAGGAAAGAAATGATGCATAAAGTACTCGATCAATTCATTACATATTTCCCAAAGGCAAAAGACCATATAGCGGTTTCTAAAATCGGAACAAAAAAACCATATTTAAGTGGGCTAGCATCTGATGAGTATTGGGAAGACAAAACTATAAACGATTTATTTGATGTTGATGATTATAGCGCTATTAACCCGTTTTCCAATGCTTATTTCATTGGGTCTTGGTTAAGACCGGAAGCTGGAATTACAGGTATGATTCAATCAGGTGTAGAGTATGGGGATATCATTGACGACTTAATTTATCGTGGAGATGATGACAACTATTTCATTACTCATGATGAACTTATGGTGATTATAACAAATCAGTTTTTCCCTGGGGGACTAGGAAAAGAAGAACATAATATCCAGTTTTTTGTAGGTAAAGATTCTTACTACATACGTACAAAAGCGAAACATACGCGTCTTTATAAAGGTGTTACCGATATCTCAGATATTATTATAATAGCAACAAATGAGTGCTTATATGATTTAAGTGTAGGAAACACAACCTTAGAAAAGGCAATCACAAACGGTAGTCTTGAGTATGTAGGTGAACGTAAATTCCTAGACGAAGTAATTGATGCATTCGACATGGGTATCGAAGAAAAAGGAAGACAAGATCATTACTCATATACACCAGGCCAACTCGGAAGACGTTATTTCCTCGCTATGTTCGCTGTGTTAGTACTTTCTAACTTACTAGCGAATTATCATTATTACTTGATTGTAGGACCGATTACACTTGTTTTACTGGGTGTTATATCGTATGTGAAGTATACCAAACTGAAGTTTTTAAGTGTATTTGATATTATTTCACTATCGCTATACTTTGTACTATCGATAGTTAGTATATTTGTTACTTCGCTCAACACATTGGAAGATAGTAGCTATACGACGCTGTTATTTGCGGTAGTACTGCTTACTTCATGGCTCATAAATAAGCCGATTCTGTTTGGATATATCAAATATGATTATCGTACAGACTATACAAGAACAAAGTTATTCAATAAAATGGCAGGAGGATTAACCTTTATATGGGGATTATTCTTTGCTGTAGTATCATTATTAAGCTTTAGTATTCAAACGAGTTATTCATCATTAGCATACTATCTAGCCTTTTTCGCGGTGTATCTAATGTTTTACTACCCAACACATTACATAAAAGGAAATATTGAATAGTAGGTGAAATTATGACAGAACGTGACTATATAGTGATATCACTATTAGCACTACTAGTTATTTACCATGTATTAACAACATTAACTAATAAGAAAAAGAAGGGTTATCTATTAGTAGCCTCTTTTTTGGTTTCAATAACATATGGTTATCTTCTATTTGATCAATCTTACTATACGGAATATTTTGATTACTTCTATTATTCAGTGATTGGATTATTTGCACTTAATATGTTTGTTGGAAATTTATGGAAGCATTTTAAAAAGGATATTTCTCAATATGATTTCTTAGCACTCGAAGAAAAGTTAGAAGAAATAAATGATTCCTCAGAATTGTTGAGAAGAAGATTTGTTTCTACAATAGAAATCATACATGATGGTATCTCATTCAAGGAAGCAGATGGTTTAATTTTTGGTTCAGATACATATATTTCGTATTTAGGACTAGAAAACAATCAGTTTACTGATGAAGAACTATATGAAAAAATCTATAAAGATGATCTACCACAATATAAACAAGCAATTGAAAAAACAACGAAAAGAAATCCTATCTATAGAATAGATTATAGAATAAAAAAAGATGAAAAATTATTATGGGTAAAAGAAGTTGGAAAGAGAATAAATGTTAATAAGAAATTAACATATATATCGATCATAAAGATTTTAGATATCAAACTTTTTCCACAAACAGAAATCGAAGTATTAAATGGTCTTCAAGGGTCGCGAAAAATGTATGATGAACTACAGAAATTAGCAAGAACAAAAGTACCGTATCATTTGGTTAATATTCAACTTACAAACATACCTAAAATCAATGAAAAATATGGTCGTGATGTTGGTGATTTAATGATGGGTGAATATATAAAAAAATTAAGATATAATTTCATTAAAGATAACCAAAGTTTATTCAGAATTGGAGGCATAAATTTTGGTATGATTATCAAAGATGATAAGAAGTATGAGATATTAGTAAGAGCACTGCAAGGTGCTGGTGAATTATTGAATTTAAATATGGTATTTGGTGGAATCACACAAACGATATATCCCAACATAGGTATTTCAGAATCACCATATGAAGGGAAATCTCCAGATAAAGTTATTGAGGAAGCTCAAAAAGCTATAAATATCTCTTTAAAAGACAATTCCAACTCCAATTTTAGCTTCTATGATCGTATTTGATATACCTAAGAGTGAAAAAGGACATATTAATTATAGAAGTATGATTTGCTGGTTGAGAAATAAATAGTTTCAAATAATAAATGAGAACGATATAAAAAACAATAGTAG
>SDWO01000135.1 GCA_004195325.1 Candidatus Izemoplasma acidinucleici
ATCAAGGACTATAGGTAATATACTTATAGTTAGGAGGAAATTATATGGCAGTTAAAGATCGTAAAAAAGCATTAGATATCGCAATTAAGGAAATTGAAAAACAACATGGTAAAGGTTCGGTTATGATTCTTGGTGATGATTCATCATTTGGAAAAGTAGAATCTATATCAAGTGGAAGTATTAAATTAGATAAAGCATTAGGGGTAGGTGGTTATCCTAAAGGTAGAATTATCGAAGTTTATGGACCTGAAAGTTCAGGAAAAACAACATTTACATTACATGCAATAGCTGAAGTACAAAAAGCTGGAGGGTATGCTGCGTTTATCGATGCTGAGCATGCTTTAGATCCAACGTATGCTAAAGCATTAGGTGTTGATGTAGATAACTTAATCTTGTCACAACCTGATACAGGAGAGCAAGCATTAGAAATCACAGAAGCATTAATTAGAAGTGGTGCAATTGATATGGTCGTAATCGATTCAGTTGCAGCGTTAGTACCAGCAGCGGAAATCAGAGGAGATATGGGTGCTAGCCACGTAGGATTACAAGCTAGACTAATGTCTCAGGCAATGAGAAAACTGAGTGGTGCAATTAGTAAATCAAATACAATCACAATATTTATAAATCAAATCCGTGAAAAAGTTGGAGTAATGTTCGGAAATCCAGAAGTAACTCCAGGTGGACGCGCATTAAAATTCTATAGTAGTATTCGTTTAGAAATTAGACGTGGGGAACAACTTAAAATTGGAACAGACATAATTGGAAACAAAGCTAGATTAAAAGTTGTTAAAAATAAAGTTGCTCCACCATTCAAAACATTAGAACTGGATATCATTTATGGTAAAGGTGTTTCTAGAGTTGGAGAACTACTAGATTTAGCAGTTGAAGAAGAGTTTATTCAAAAGTCTGGATCATGGTTTGCCTATAATGGTGAGAAGATTGGTCAAGGACGTGAAAACGCTAAAGCATACATGGAAGATAACGAGAAAATATATAAAGAATTAGAAGCGAAAGTAAGAGAAAAATTAGGTATTTAATTAAATACCTTTTTTTATTTGTTGGAATATAAAAATATATATTCATTGACTTTATTACGCTATCATTGATATAATGAATACGGTTTAAAATTGAAATTAAATAGTCTCTACTCATAGTTTTGAATTATGTTTAAATAAACAATTGAATTACAAAAAAAGAACGGAGTGATTAATAATGATAGAAACACTATTGGTCATTGTTGGTCTGGTATTTGGAATCTTTTCAGGAATATTCCTGGGAATGTTCATTGGTGATCGTGGAATTAACAAAGCACGAGACAAAGCAAGTCTTTTGATTGAAGACGCTGAGAAATTAGCTGAAAGAAATAAAAAACAAACAATTATAGAAACAAAAAAAGAAATACATAACTTAAAAATTGAAGTCGATAAACAAATAAAAGAACGTAAAGCTGAAGTTTCAGTTGTAGAAAATAAATTAATGCAACGTGAACAATCTTTAGATAACCGTAGCTCGAACTTGGACAAAAGAGAGAGCAATTTAGACAACAAAGAAGTTATGATCGAACGTAAAAAACAATCAATGGAAGACAAAAATAACAGATTAGACAAGATGATCGACGAACAGAACGACAAATTAATTGAAATATCTAGATATTCAATTGAGCAAGCAAGAGCCTTGATTTTCAAAAGAGTAGAAGACGAGATGGCTCAAGAAATTGCTGCTTATATTAAAGAACAAGAAGAAGAAGCAAAATTACAAGTTGATAAAAACGCAAAATACTTATTATCAAATGCACTACAAAAATACGCTCACGAAGTAACAAGTGAACGTACAGTAAGTGTTGTTTCACTACCTAATGATGAGATGAAAGGTCGAATTATTGGACGTGAAGGAAGAAATATCAGAACATTAGAAGCTTTAACTGGAGTAGATTTAATTATTGATGATACACCAGAAGCTGTAGTACTAAGTGGGTTTGATCCTATTCGTAGAGAAATCGCGAAAAGAACAATCGAATCACTTGTAAGTGATGGTAGAATCCATCCAGGTAGAATTGAAGAAGTTGTAGAGAAAACAAGAAGCGAAGTAGATCGTTTTATCCGAGATAAAGGTGAAGAAGCTGTATTTGAAGTTGGAATCGGTAGAGTTCACCCAGACTTGTTAAAATTATTAGGACGTTTACACTTTAGAACATCTTATGGTCAAAACGTTTTAAGACATTCAATTGAATGTGCATTCTTAGCTGGTAAATTAGCAGCTGAGATTGGTGAAGATGAAGTATTAGCTAAACGTGCTGGATTACTACATGATATCGGTAAAGCCGTAGATCATGAAGTAGAAGGATCACACGTAGAGATTGGTATTAATCTTGCAAACCGTTATAAAGAACCACTTGCTGTAGTTGATGCAATTCGTTCACATCATGGTGAAGTAGAAGCTCAAACAATTATCGCTGTATTAGTAGCAGCAGCTGACGCATTAAGCGCAGCACGCCCAGGAGCGAGAAGTGAAAGCTTAGACAACTATGTAAAACGTTTAGAACAACTAGAGAACATCTCAAAAAATATTGATGGTGTAGAACAAGCATACGCAATTCAAGCAGGACGTGAAGTACGTGTAATCGTTGAACCTTCGAAAGTTGATGACGTTATGGCATATAAAATTGCTCGTGACATCAAAGAACAAATTGAAGAACAACTATCTTACCCAGGTACAATCAAGGTTACTGTTATTAGAGAAACAAGAGCACAAGATATCGCAAAATAAAAGCCTACATTGTAGGCTTTTTCTTTTGCTAAAAAGATGTTATAATCAAACTTGAAGAAAACTCGAAGATAGGACTGAAAACGATGGAAATATTTGATTTGTATGATGAAGGATTCAACCTATTACCTGGCAAAAGGGTAAGAGGATCAAAAAGCAAAAAAGGTGAGTATAACCTAGTTGTTCATATTTGGATTAAAAATAGTGAAGGTAAATATTTAATGCAAAAAAGAAACAAAACATCTGATCCAATTCCATATCAGTGGGCTTCAACAGGTGGAGCAGTAACGACTGGTGAAGATTCTTTACACACTGCTCAACGTGAAGTGGAAGAAGAGATGGGTATTTTTATACCATTAGACAAATTTCAGTTTAAAACACATTTCTTTGTTGAAATAGGAGACTCTAATTTCATCACCGCATTATATCTTGTAGAAGAAGATGTAGACATTAGTAAATTAACATTACAGGAATCAGAAGTTAAGATGTGTGAGTATTTCACTCTTGATGAAATCAAGCAAAAAATAAAAGATAATCAATGTTGGGAATACGAAGGGTCTAAATCAACAAAAGATTACTTCTCACATATAATTTAAGGTTTTATATATATATTTAAAAAAGGAGCGATTTTATGAAGTATTTTGAGGTAGTATTTGATTTGTTGTACTTAGGTACAGTCTTTTTCATTGGATTTAAATTATTAAAAGGAAACACAAAACAGAAAACAACATTTGGAATTATGGCTCTTATTCTTGGGTTTGGAGATATGTTTCACCTAATACCAAGGATACTTGGACATTTAACAACAGGTCTTGATGACTATACATTCTATCTGGGTCTTGGTTCAGCAATAACATCTGCAACAATGACAATCTTCTATCTTCTATTGTATAGGGATTATGAAGACACATTTAACAACAAAAACAAAGTGAATAGAGTAATTATATTTTCCATGCTTGCAGCAAAGTTCATAGTTACATTTTTCCCGCAAAACCAATGGTTTACAGGTGATTCAACTTACACTTTTGAAATGATAAGAAATGCACCATTTATAATAATGGGAATGTACCTAGTGATACTAATGTTTATTTCAGCATATAAGGAAAATCACACTCTATATAAAAAGATTTCTTATGGGGTTTTGTTCAGTTTCTTGTTTTATATGCCAGTAATACTCTTCGTTGATCAAGTTCCAGCATTAGGGGCATTAATGATGCCTAAGACTATCGCATATGTATTTGTCATTTATAGTGTATGCAAAACAACTGATCTAAACTAATTAATAGAATCATAAAAAAAAGCGTTCATGATAAATGAACGCTTTTAAATTACTTGCTTACTTGATTATATTCAGTTACTAGTTCTTTTACTAAGTCTTTAACAGAAACTATTTTATCTGCCTTATAAGCATTACTTCCAGCAAAGGCAAATCCATTTCTCATTTTACCTTTTTTAGCATTTATTAAAGCTAGGGTAATACAATATGGTGCTTGTTCTTTTTTACATGTAACTATACAGTCGTACGGACATTTAAAGGGATGTTTCAATCCGCTTTTTACATCATCTAAATAGGGATTACCAATTGCTCTTCCTGGAAGACCAACTGGACTATTAATAATAACTACATCTTCTTTCTTGGCATCTAAGTAAGTTTGTTTAAAACCATCACTTGCATCACATTCGGTAGTAGTTACAAACCTAGTAGCCATTTGAACTGCTGAAGCTCCATTATTCAAATAATAATGGATATCAGATCCATCATATATTCCTCCACCAGCAATTACAGGAATCTTTTTCCCTTGTTCTTGTTCGAAGGGAAGTAGCGCTTCTAAAACTTCAGGTAATAGTTTTTTTAGATGAAAATTAGGATCCTCTAAATTTTCAATTTTAAAACCAAGATGTCCTCCTGCTTCTGGTCCTTCTAAGACAAAAGCATCAGGTAGATAATTGTATTTCCTAAGCCAATTTTTAGTGATAATTTTAGCTGCACGTCCTGATGATATTATAGGAACTAATTTAGTAGTTGTATTTTCATTTATAAACTCAGGTAAGTTTAGTGGTAAACCAGCACCAGCGAAAATATAATCAATACCTTCTTCAATTGATGCTTTTACTAAATCTCCAAAATTAGATAAGGCAACCATAATATTAACTCCAAGTAAACCTTTTGTCATTTTTCTTGCCTTTCTAATTTCCAATCTCAAGCTATTAATGTTGTTATAATTGAAATCTTGTGTTTCCCAATCAAACATACCAATACCAGCTGCAGAAATAACACCAATTCCGCCTTCGTTTGCTACAGCAGCAGCAAGATTAGATAGTGAAATCCCAATTCCCATTCCACCTTGTACAATAGGTAAAGTCGCTATTTTATCACCGACAACGAATTGTTTCATATTATTTTTACTCATTATATTCCTTCTCTCGTTAAATAAATTATTGTTGAATTTCTTCTTTTTAATATTACTATATCACGCATAGTAATTAATATCAATAAT
>SDWO01000034.1 GCA_004195325.1 Candidatus Izemoplasma acidinucleici
AGATGTGTATAAGAGACAGGAGTAAAAACTTAAATGGACAGAATGGTAATCAATACTAAAATCAAAGCCTGAGTCTTTAGTTAACTCACGGAATTGGTTTAAGTATTCAACAACATTAAATTCAGTTTCGTCAGAAACATCTAGTTTTAAACTAGAGAAATCTAACGCCAAATCAAGCTCTAGCTTCTTCATTAGTGACTTGTTCAAAAGCACTTCAGAGTTGTCATAAGACAATTTATAGACATTTTTGTAGTTGCTTGTTTCAATGTTTACAGGAAGAAAAACGAGTGGTGAATTAATTTCCTCATCTGGATTCTTTGGGTTTTTCCACTGAACAAAGGCTAAAGAAAGAAAAAGTATATTGATTCCTTGTTCTTCGATATGTCTTTTGGAGTTCAAATAAATCTTATCAAATCGTGACTTAAGGTCTTCTTGATTATAATTTACGTAGAATATTTTTTGTGGCTGTTTGTTTTTACTTAATATAAAATCATTCTCATCTGAACTTGTTTGAACAGTGTTTAACATATCAAAAACTGCTAAAACAGCGTCGTCTATAGTCGACAGATAGACAATGTCTAAATTATTTGTTACTTCTGCCGATAGATTTTTAACTTCCTTTTTATTTCGTTTTGGGATGAATATCTTTTTTACACCTTTTTCGTAAGCAAATGATAACTTTTCTTCGATTGATGAAACAGAAGTTATTTCTTGCTTCTTATTAATTCCTCCTAAAAATGCATAATCCTTAGGAATTCCTTCTCCTCGTAGCACACTAATTATCGCTAAATAAAGGGGTAGTTGGTTCGAATTTATTTCTTGATCAATTTGACGCTTAAATCCTGAGAAGTTGATATTTTTATTATATATGTTGTCTTGTAAAATACTAAATTTGGTGAAATCTTTTTTAACATCTTCGTATAGTTTTTTTACAACTTCAAAATGTTTTTCTTCACCTTTTGTATTGTAAATAAGTTGGCTATCTCCATCATCAATTGTGAATTTCAGAGTTAATAAAGACGGTTTGTTTGTGGTACTTAGAATATTTACAGTTTGGATTGCTCCAATTTTTTCTAAGGATTTGTTACTAATGTGCTTAGAATCAGAAAGGAGTTTCCCATCTTTCTTTTTTCCTTCCATGCTTAAGAAAGAAAAAGGATTCTTTTTAATAACAAGATTATAAAAAGAGTCTAAATCTTCTACACTAAAGGATAAACCCTTATTAAGTGTAATTTTACTATTTATCATTCGATTATTGAATGATGTGTCTAAAAGATGGTTTCTTGCGCTTGTAATCATTGATCCAACTACTGATTTTTTCTCCATATCAATCACCTCTATATATAGTAAAAAGAAGGAATTAACTTCCTACTTTTATTGCTAGTAATTCGTCCAAGTAAGTGTTTTTCTCTTGTTTATTATATATTTTTTTAGGCAAAAACTCAATAATTAATCAAAATCGAATTTCTTTAGTTGACAATATATTACGATTTGGTATTATATTGTTATAAAACGTTGATTGGAAAAGTAATACTTAACACTATGCAAAGCGAGTCTAGGTTGGTGAAAGCTAGAACATAAGAAAAGTATGAATAACACCATGAGTGATGGAAGAATTAATTAGAACCATTCGTATACCTGCGTTAAAGGTCGAGCGCTCAGAAATGAGAACTAAGGTGGTACCGCGGAAATATATTCGTCCTTAAACAGTTTGTTTAATGGCGTTTTTTTATTATAAAAAGGAGGAACATTATGAAATATTCAGTAAGAAAGCTATACAAGGAATACAGTGACTTAGATCAAAAACAGATTACATTGTTTGGTTGGGTAAGAAACAATCGTGCTCAGAAGGAGTTTGGATTCATTAATTTAAATGATGGAACATTTTTTGAAACAATCCAAGTTGTTTATGAGAGTGAGTTTTTAAATAATTTTAAAGATGTTCAAAAATTCAGAGTTGGAAGCGCGATTAAAGTAGAAGGTATTTTATTGTGTACTCCTGATAGAAAACAACCATTTGAAATAAAAGCTAGATATGTTGAATTAATTGGTGATTCACAAGAGGACTATCCAATTCAACCTAAAAGACATACAAGAGAATTCTTAAGGGAAAACGCTCATTTAAGACCTAGAACAAACTTATTTAGTGCTGTGTTTAGAGTGAGAAGTGTTTTAACACATGCAGTTCATACATTCTTTCAAGAAAGAGACTTTGTGAATTTAGCAGCACCGTTAATCACGGCTAGTGATGCTGAAGGAGCAGGAGAAACATTTAAAGTAACTACTTTAGATTTAGATAAGCCTTCTCGTACAGAAGAAGGAGAAGTTGATTACAATAAAGACTTCTTCCAAAAGAAAACAAACTTAACAGTATCTGGACAGTTAGAGGCAGAAGCTTGGGCAATGGCATTTAGAGATGTTTATACTTTTGGTCCTACATTTAGAGCTGAAAACTCAAATACAACAACGCATGCATCTGAATTTTGGATGATTGAACCAGAAATTGCCTTCGCAGATTTAAAAGATGATATGCAATTAGCTGAGGATATGGTTAAATACATTATCAAATATGTAATGGACCGTTGTCCTGAAGAAATGGCATTCTTCAATAAATTTGTACAAAAGGGACTTTTAGATAAACTTAACAGTGTTGTAAGTAGTGCTTTTGAGATTAAAACACACAAAGAAGCAATTGAAATTTTACTTGAGTCTAACCAAAAGTTTGAAAACTTACCAAAACATGGTGAAGATTTAGCGACAGAACATGAAAAATTCTTAGTGAAGCATTTTGATGGTCCTGTATTTATTACAGATTGGCCAAAAGACATTAAAGCCTTCTATATGAGGTTAAACGATGATAATGAAACTGTAGCAGCAATGGATTTATTGGTGCCTGGTAGTGGAGAATTAATCGGTGGATCTCAACGAGAAGAGCGTTTAGACTTATTAGAAAAACGTATGGACGAAATGAATGTACCAAAAGAAGATTTATGGTGGTATTTAGATTTACGTAAATACGGAGGATGTAAACATGCAGGGTTCGGACTTGGATTTGATAGAATGTTGATGTACTTAACTGGTGTTGAAAACATTAGAGACGTAATCCCATTCCCAAGAACACCTAGAAACTGCGAATTTTAGTATTAAAAAAGGACCTTAATGGTCCTTTTCTTTTGTTATTTTTTATCGCTTTTGAATGTTTCTGCTAAAGTTCCTGCTATACCAACCATACCAGCTAAATCAGATGGGATGATTAATTTTGTTGCTTGTCCTTTAGATACTTCAACCATAGCTTTGTAAGCTTCTAAACGTAAGAATGCTTCATCTGCTCCGGCTTTTTTGATTAAACTAATACCTTCAGCTGTTGCTGATTGTACTGTTAGAATTGCTTGTGCTTTACCTTCAGCTTCTTTAATTCGTACTTCTTTTTCAGCTTCAGCGCGTAGAATTCTAGATTCTTTTTCACCTTCAGCGTTTAATATTGCTGATCTTTTATTACCTTCAGCTAATAAGATAGATTGACGTTTTTCACGTTCTGCACGCATTTGTTTTTCCATTGCTTCACGAATATCTTTTGGTGGAAGGATGTTTTTAACTTCAACACGGATAATTTTAATTCCCCATGGATCCGTTGCTTCATCTAAGATGTTTCTCATTTGAGTATTGATTAAATCACGTGATGTTAATGATTGATCTAACTCTAAATCCCCGATGATATTACGTAATGTAGTTGCTGCTAAGTTTTCAATAGCTTTTAATGGACGTTCCACTCCATAAGTATATAACTTAGGATCAGTAATCATATAGAATACCACTGTATCTATTTGCATAGTTACATTATCTTTTGTGATAACAGGTTGTGGTGGAAAATCTACAACTTTTTCTTTGATTGATACTTTTTGTTTTATACGATCAAAGAATGGAATAATCCAATGTAACCCTTGATCCAAAGTTTGGTGGTATCCTCCTAAACGTTCAATAACAACACGGTTTGCTTGTGTTACTAATGTAAACGCAATAGATACAAAAATTAATGCTACTCCTACTAAAACTAGTACGATAACTAATGCTGGTGCCATATTAATTCCTCCTTATTTTTAAAACGGGTAATTAACCCCTTTATACGTCACTTGTGTTTGTGACATAATATCTCTTACAGTTCTCTTTTTAGCAGAGAACCCTATTAGTGCTACATCGAATGTAAACCCAGAAGAAATGTTTCCACACTACTTCTCTACTGAATATTGTGTACCATTTAACGTTACCCGTTAATTCGATACCCATTAAACGCCTTCCAAATGAATTTCCTTTAAGAATTAGCATATAGAAAAAGTATATTGAAACAAATGTTATAAATCCATAAGCTAGTGTCATTAAGAAATTCCGAAGAACAGCTCCGTACTCTTCTTCATTATCAGCGATGAACTGATCATATAATTCTGCATATTTTTCATGATATACATCTTCTGTAATTAATTCTGCATCTAAATCTTCTTGTAAAGCTACACCATCGTCTGCCAAAATAGCTGTATTTGCATCGTATGTTGCAACTAAAACGTCGTAATTTTCAATACTGTCAGTGATGATTGTTCCTACAAATAAGCTGTGCATAGTTATAACGATAAATAGTATCGGTAATGCATCAACCATATAAGAAACAATGCGCCTAGATAAATTCGCTTTCATTATTTGATACGATCAACAACAAGTTTTACGCCTTCAACAGCTAAAACTTCCACTTTCTCATCAATATCGATATCATCTTCACTAGTAGTTACAGCCATCCAGTATTTTCCATCAATCATTTTCGTACAATTTGCAACTTTTCCAATCAGCCGGTCCGTATTTGTATGGACGACGTTGGTTTTTAAGTATTTCTTTGTTATTGGTCTTACTAAAGCAATTAACATTAACGAAGTTACAACGAATACAGTGATTTGTATCCATAAAAGCGCTCCTGCAATAGCTAAGATAAATGCGAATAATGCTCCTGCACTAAACCAAATACTTGTAAGGTCCATTGTGTTCATCTCAATTAAAGCTGCTACAATAATTAAAACAAACCAAATAATTATTTCATATTCTATCATGGTTAATCCTCCTCTTTATTCAGATCTATAATTAGAGCTGAATCTTCTTTACTCCATTTAGCACTAAATTTACAAGAATTATTATTCTCGAAATTCAATTGTAGAGCATCTGAAACTTCTTTCATAAACTTCTTATTGCTAACTCTAGCATAACTAGGTTTTAGAGTGATTCTATGTCTTTTCTCTAAAGGGATAATCCCTAACTCTAAATCCTCTTTTGATAGAGGTTTAATAGCAATACGTTTTCCTTGTAGATCTAAACCTAAAAGGATTAACTTCTTATGTGCAGTTTCAAAGTGAGAACTTGCAACTTTGTTTAATGTAATATTAGTTTCATACAACGTTGCTATACCATCAGTAGGTTTTTTGTTTGCCCATATAAAAGCCATTTTAACACCTCCAAATTCATTTTTATACCTTAATTATACTCTGATATTATTCTATTTGCAAGAAAATTATTTTTAATTATTTTTATTTCTTCGTTCCTTAATGTATAATTGGTTTACGAGAAAAAGGTGATCTTATGAATGAAGTGTTAGCAAAGCAATTTGAAAAAGATATTATAAAGAAATATAGAGGCGGATTATGGAGTAAATTCATAAAAGCCATAAAGAAATATGACATGATTAAAGAAGGAGATAAAATCGCTATTGCAATGAGTGGTGGAAAAGATAGTTTACTACTAGCTAAGCTCTTTCAAGAATTACAAAAGCATCCATTAGTTAATTTTGATATAGAGTTTATAAGTATGGATCCAGGATTTAGTCCTGAGAACCTAAAAATGCATTTTGAAAATGCAGAAATGTTGGGAATCCCATTAAATATAGGGCGTTCTGATATATTTGAAATAGTAGGTAAAATAGCAAAAGATTATCCTTGCTATATGTGTGCAAGAATGAGAAGAGGATTCTTATATAACATGGCTAAAGAGAAGGGTTGCAATAAACTTGCTCTCGGACATCATTTTGATGATGTTATTGAAACTACAATGATGAATATACTGTACACGGGGTCATTTAAAACTATGTTACCTAAAATTAGAGCAAAGAACTTTGAAGGTATAGAACTAATAAGACCGATGTACATGATAAAAGAACATGATATTATCAAAATTATGAAATCAAGTAATATCGAAACTATGGACTGTGGTTGCGAGATTACTGCTTGTAGTACATCTAGTAAAAGATATCAAACTAAACTACTGATAAAGGAACTTGTTAAACAAAGTCCTGACATTGATAAGAACATCTTTAGAGCAGCAGAAAACGTACAACTTGATGGTATATATAGATGGACCAAAAATAAAAAAGAATACACACAATATGATGACTGGAACAAGTAGAAGATGCGACTGCATCTTTTTTCTTTGAAAACATTTTCATAGTGTATGTTAGCCATTCGCGTTATATTATAGTAGTAGGAGTGATTATTATGATAAAGGAATATTCGCAGAATAGAAGTAACGTTATAATGAATTTTAGTTTGAAGTATTGTGAGACACAAGAAGAGCTTTTGAACAGCAAAGGCTTTAAAAAGGTATTGCAAAAATACGTCTTAAATCTTGAAAAAAAAGATTTGGCTCTTTTTGACAAAGTGTCTTTGCTATGCGGAAAAACACAAGTTAATAAAACCTTTTTAGAATTATTTAAGTTACTTATTGTTTTAGATAAAAAAGAAGTAATTTTACTTAATAAATCATATAAATCTTTATTCAAAAACAGTGATATTCTAATTGATTTTGTTGAAGGCTTATATTCACACTGGAGAAAACTTGAAAGATATGCTTTGATTCAAACAAATGAGTCAGATTCAGGTATTCAAAATGTGAATTTTGTTGAAGCAACCGATAACTTTGCCAACTTAGTGTTAAATACTTACAGACGTATTGAAGAAAGTATCTTGGGATCCCAACATTCAGTTTATAGACAATTATCTGCCGGGATCAATGCGGGAGTTGTACTTAATAATGCAAAGAAAGAATTAAAAGGTGATTTTGAAGTGCTTGATGGAATTTCATTTATTAAGCAAATTGTTTTAACACCACCTTTTGTTATTTATCCAAAGAAAAATAAAAGATCAGGATTGTTTGAAGAGGTATTTGAGAATCCAATCAAAGATCTTCCGTTAAATAAATCTCATTATTTTTGTTTTCCGGCCAAGGTAGGGAAATCCCTTGCATTTGTATATTTCCATAGAAGATATATGAATCACGGAATTAGTCTCTGTAATTTGTTTGAATTAGCCAAGCCAGAAGAGTATTTGCACAAGCAACCAAACTTAGTTTATGTATTTGGACAAAAAATAACTTCAGATAAGAAGAAAACTGTGTTTTACCAGGACAAAAAAAGTGATATTTATGTAGGTTTTACAGCTATGCATGATGAAATTGATTATTTCGGTTACATGAAAAAAATGATTTTAACATTACACAATGTAAGAATGATTAATCAGAATAAACTTCCAATTCACGGAGCTATGGTAAATGTTACTCTGAAAAATGGGAAACAAGCAAATATCGCTATTGTTGGTGATAGTGGTGCCGGGAAATCAGAAAGTTTAGAAGCCTTTCGTAAATTGTCAGGAAAATATTTGAAAGAAATCAAAATCATATTTGATGATATGGGGACTTTTGAAGTTGAAAATTCAAAAGTATATGGGTACGGAACAGAAATCGGAGCTTTTATTAGATTGGATGATTTAGAACCAGGTTATGCATTTAAAGAAATGGATCGAGCAATATTTATGAACCCAAATAAAATCAATTCAAGATTACTTGTTCCGGTAGCTACATACAATGACATTACCAAAGGGTATAAAGTGGATATTCTACTTTATGCGAATAATTACGAGAACAAAAGAGTACCTATTAAGATTATAAAGGACAAAGAAGAAAGTATAAGTATATTCAAAAAAGGATTAAGAAAAGCAAAGGGAACAACGACGGAAAAGGGTATAGTTGAGTCATATTTTGCTAATCCATTCGGTGTTGTACAAAGAAAAGAACAAGTAGAAATACTAATTGAAAAAGTATTTAGTAATCTATATAAAAACAAAGTTGAAGTAGGCGTTATCTATACTAAATTAGGTATTGAAGGACAAGAACAAAAAGGTCCAGAAAAAGCAGCAAAAATGCTCTTTGAATGGATAATGAATTAAAAGCCCATTTGGGCTTTTTTTCTTGTGTGTTACAATTAGAATATATAGTTTTAAGGAGGCAATCATGAACAAAGTAAAACAGTTATTTGATATAGACAAACAATTTTGTAAAGAATGCCAAGTAGACAAGGAAAAAGCATGGATGAAATATACTGCTAGAAAAAGCATAATGGGAACAGGATTACATAACCCATATATTACAGATTTAGTACAAATAGAAAGTGGTATAAAAAGTGTGTTTGCATTAGAGGGAGTCGACTTTACATGGGAACCGGTTCACGGCTTCATTAGTGATGATGAAACATTAGGAGTTACAACAGGAACATATATAAGAAAGCATATTGTTGATGGAAAAGAAGTAACTGCACTAGGGAAATACTGCACTACTTGGAAAAAAGAAGATGGACAATGGAAAATAG
This sequence comes from Candidatus Izemoplasma acidinucleici, assembly GCA_004195325.1. GTDB lineage: Bacteria > Bacillota_I > Bacilli_A > Izemoplasmatales > Izemoplasmataceae > Izemoplasma > Izemoplasma acidinucleici. The sequence goes on from SDWO01000034.1 coordinate 8,666, forward strand.
TATTAGATATTGGTAATTAAAAAAAGCGCAATTGCGCTTTTTTATTTACCTAAACAGAATTTGCTGAATAATTCATCTAGAAGTGAGGTAGAGGAAGTATCTCCAATTATTTCACCTAGGACATTCCATGCGTTCTTTAAATCAATTTCTGCCATATCGATAGGCATTTGATCACTTATAGCCTGTAGACTATCTTTTAAACTAGATAGTACTTCATTTAGTTTAGCTATGTGTCTTGCATTTGATATATATGTTTGATCACTTACGTTAACTTCTCCAGATAAGAACATATCTCTGATTATTAATTCCAAGTCTTCAATTCCGGTCTTATTTAAAGCACTTACGCTAACACTGTGTTCGAAATGATGATTTAACTCTTTAGATAAATCCGTCTTGTTGATTATGATGATTCTTTTTTTGTGCTTGGTTATTTCGAGTAATTCATTATCCTCTTTTGTAAGTTTCTGATTGTTATCCAGAACAAATAGTATTAATTCAGCTAGTTCAATTGCTTTCTTAGCCTTATCTATACCAATTCTTTCTATTATATCTTTTGAATCTCTGATACCGGCGGTATCAATCAAATTAAGGATAATTCCCCCAATATTAATATTACCTTCAATAGTATCTCTTGTTGTACCTTGTATTTCAGTTACTATTGCTCTTTCTTCTCTAAGTAGGGCATTTAACAAACTTGATTTACCGACATTTGGTCTTCCGATAATTGCAGTCTTTAAGCCTTCTTTAATGATTTTTCCAAATTGAGCTTTTTCTAATAAGATTGTAATTTTATCAACGAGTTTTTCGACATCTGGTTTTATAATATTCGTTGATAATTCAATCACATCATCATACTCAGGATAATCAATATTTACTTCAATATGAGCAATTGTATTTAGTAGCTCATTACGTAAATCGGTAATCAAATTATAGATTACACCATCTAATCCCTTATTTGCTAAAGATAAACTCATATCTGATTTTGCTTCTATAATATCCATAACTGCTTCTGCTTGGGTCAAATCAATACGTCCATTTAAAAATGCACGTTCAGTGAACTCGCCTGGACTTGCTGGTCTAGCACCATTAATTAGTAGTAGTTCTAAGATCTTATTCGCAACAAAAACACCACCATGACAATTGATTTCTACAACGTCTTCAGTCGTGAATGTTTTAGGCGCTCTAAACACAGTAACTAGAACTTCATCAATGTTTTCTTTTCCATTGAAGATATGTCCATAATGAACTGTATGAGAGGCTACTTTTTCAAGGTTTTTACCCTTGAATACTCTACCTACTATAGAGATAGAATCCGCACCACTAAGACGTACAATACTAATTGCACCTTGACCTAACGCAGTACTTATTGCTGCTATTGTTTCTGTATTCATAAATATCACCAACTTAATTATACCACAATGTTATTTTTTATAGTATAATACATCTTAGGTGATTATAATGAAAAAAACAAAAGGTTTTAAATATTATGCATTTATATTTGCAGTCTCTGCTGTTGCAATAGCGATTTACGCTATATTTGTATCAATAAGAGGAGACATTAAAATTGATTTTCAATCAGTAGTATACCTACTTTTTCTACCAGTTATGTTTACTGGTTTGTTATTTATATTCGATAAGTTATTTGGGTTAATAATTCCCGCTAAATACAAAGAAGGATCAGGGGAAATGACAGAATTTGAACAATTCCATGGTGAAGTAAATGCACTAGTTGATTCTAGTACCTCATTCTCGATAGAAGAGTATCGTAGATTAAGGGAAAGTGTTAAATTTCAAAAGGCAATTAGTCAAGTGTTCACAGTTAAGAAACATGGTGAAAACCCAGAGTTAACTTGGGAATATTTATCAAGGAAATTCAAAAAAGGATCAAATGAATGTGTCGCATTAAACTTAATAATAGACTCAGTAGAAAAATAAACAGAAATTACTGAAAAGACTATAAAATCTAGTCTTTTTGTTTTATAATAGATATACGGATATTTATCCATTTTAGGAGTGATATTATGGCGTACAAAGCACTTTATAGAACGTATAGACCAAACAGTTTTGAAGAAATAGCAGGCCAAGAACATATAACAAGAACATTCAAAAATGCCTTGAAAAACAATAAAATAGCACACGCTTATTTATTTAGTGGACCAAGAGGAACAGGGAAAACAACTATAGCTAAAATAGTAGCCAAAGCTGTTAACTGTGAGCATGCTCCAGTATCTGAGCCTTGTAATGAATGTGATATTTGTAAAGGAATTGACAATAATTCTGTGACAGATGTTATAGAAATTGATGCTGCTTCAAATAATGGTGTAGATGAAATAAGAGAAATAAGAGATAAAGTAAAATACTTACCAGGACTTGGAAAGTACAAAGTCTATATTATAGATGAGGTACACATGCTTAGTACTGGTGCTTTTAACGCGTTACTAAAAACGCTTGAAGAACCACCTAAACATGTAATCTTTATTTTAGCAACAACAGAACCTCATAAAATTCCTGCAACAATTCACTCTAGATGTCAAAGATTTGATTTCAGAGGAATTAGTGTTCCGGATATCATTAGTAGATTAAACACTATTATTGAAGAAGAACACATTGGGATAGAGACAGAAGCTATTAAAGTTATAGCTGAAGCAGCTGAGGGTGGAATGAGAGACGCGATTAGTTTATTAGATCAAGTAGTATCTTATTCAGACACAGATGTTCAAGTCGATGACGTACACGCAATTAGAGGTACGGTATCAAATGATCGATTACTTCAAATAGCCAATGCTATTTACAAAAATAACTCTGTTGAAGCAATTACGGTTTTAGATGAACTTGTTGCTATTGGGAAAGAATCACAAAGATTAGTTGAAAATCTAATTAAGTTTTATAGAGATTTACTGATATTTAAAAACACACGTTCATCAGAGGAATCACAATTATTGTTTTCTAAACCAGAATTCTTATCTTTAGCAGATAAAGCAAGCAATAATCTAGTGTTTTTCTATATAGATGTATTGAATAAAGCTAGAAATGATATGAAGTTCACAAATAACGCAAAACTATATATGGAATTAGCACTTATAAAAATGGTTGATAAAGTAGAAAAACAAGAAATTGTAATTGAAGATGAATTTTCATCTTTGCAAAGAAGCATCAAAGCACTACAAGAACAACTTTCAAAAGTTGAATCTATGAAAACAGAAGTAAAAGTTATAGAAAAAGTAGTGGAACAACCAAAAGAAGAAATCGTAATGAGTAAAGAAGTAATAAGTGAAGCATTTGATGCTACTCAAAGCTTCGGAACAGTGAATGCTACTCCAGAAGTAAAACAAAAAGAAGTAGTAGAAGCAAAAGAAGAACAATCAGAAGAACCAGAAACAGAGGAAAGCTCAGACCTAGATTTATTTAGTTTACCTGAAGAAGAATTCGAAGAAATAGAAGAGCCTTATTCTACATATGATATAAGATTGGTAGAAGACGTACTAAACAACGGAGACAGAGAAACAAAAATAAGATTAAATAAAAGATGGTTTGATATTGAACGATACGTAGAACCTGAAGATCTACAATATGCCAAACTAATTAGTAGCGGTAGAGTTGTAGCGACAAACGGTTCTTTAATGATAATTGAATATCCAGCCCCATCTACTTGTAACAGAATGATGAAAGATGAAATAAAGAAGAAAATCGCAAAATTACTATCAGATTTCCATGAAAGCGAGTTAGATTACCTTGCTTTACCAACTGAAGTTTGGAAAGAAAAAAGCGGGGAATTCCTTAAAAAATGGAAAGAAGATAAAGACAGATATATTACATTAACACCAATTGAACACCCAGGACTAAAAGAAATCAAAACAGTACATCACGAAGTAGAAGATATGACTCCAGATAGTGTTAGGGAAGCTTATAACATGTTTGGTAAAGATAACGTAAAAGTAAGAAAAGGGGAATAACTATGAATCCAGGTATGATAAAAAAACTTCAAAAAATGCAAAGAGAAATGATGAATGTTCAAAAAGAATTAGAGGCATCAACATTTTATGGTAGTGCCGGTGGAAAAATGGTTGAAGTGGAATTTTTAGGAAACAAAACAATGAAAAACATAACAATCAATCCAGAAGCTTTTGAAGATAAAGATGATATTGAAATGATTCAAGATACAATAACATTAGCAGTAAATGATTGTATCAAGAAAATAGAAGATGAAACACAAAGTGTTATGGGACAATTCACTGGTGGTGGAGTTCCAGGCTTATTCTAAGGGGGCTTTAATATGAAATACCCTGATAGCATCGAACAACTTATTGAAAGCTTAAGAAGATATCCTGGTGTGGGTAAGAAAACAGCTGAAAGATACGCTCTTTTTACAGTTAACAGGATGGATCATGAAGCAATCGATAAAATTATAGAGGCTTATCAAAAAATAAAAACGGATATATTTAATTGTCCGATCTGTGGAAACATCACAGATACAGACCCTTGTTATATATGTGTTGATGATTCAAGAGATAAAGAAACGATAATCGTTGTAGAAGAAGCAAAAGATGTTATTGTTATGGAGAAAACCAATAAATACCACGGATTATACCATGTTCTAAATGGTGCGATTTCACCATCAAACGGTATTGGACCAGACAACATAAACATTAAAGAACTATTAGAACGATTAAAGGATGAACAGGTAAAAGAAGTTATACTAGCCACAAACTTAAGTAATGAAGGTGAAACAACAGCGAGGTATATCTCAAGATTGTTAATCGACACGGACATCTTGGTTACACGAATAGCTCACGGTATTCCAGCTGGTGGAAATATAGAATACGCTGATGAAATCACTATCTTCAAAGCACTTGAAGGTAGAAGAAAAATATAAAAATATAAAAATTCATAAAATTTACACATATTTATTGTTATAATGTAGGTAGAATAATTAGAGAGGTGATAATATGTTACAAACTTTCCGTGATTTTTTAGAAGAATCAATACTGGGACAATTCGGAGAATCAATAAGTGCGATATTTGATAGTCTACATGATATGGTAGATGGATTAGATCCTGTATCTCAAATCGGGGTATTAGTACTAGGTGGTATTATTACAATATTAGGTACATTTTCATTAATTAAAAAATTATCAAAATTAATATTTGTAGTCATAGTAGTATTTGCGATTTGGTACGTTTTGACTAATCCGGGAATCTTACCATTTTAAATTAACAAGATAGGACACAAAAGTGTCCTTTTTTGTTACAGTCAAACTGTTTTTTATGAAAACCCTTTACTTTTTGAAAAATTGACTAGTTATTGATTCACACAAACAATATACCCCAACGGCCTACCTAGGCCGTTTTAATTTACTTAACTCTATCAAAAAACAATCAAAATATTTTCTAAAATTATATAGAAAATTAACCGGATTTATGGTACTATAGAGTGTTAAAAAAAGTTAATTTTGACAGGAGAGATAAATATGGAGATTAGACTAGAGAATATCACAAAGATATTTCAAGCAAAAGATAAAACAGAGACAGTAGCTGTAAATTCTTTTGATTTAACAATTCCATCTGGAAAACTAGTAGGGTTATTAGGACCTTCTGGTTGTGGAAAATCAACAACCTTATATATGATTGCTGGGCTTTTAGAGCCTAACAATGGAAAAATATATTTTGGAGATGAAGATGTAACTGATATGTCACCAGAACATAGAGGAATAGGATTAGTGTTTCAAAATTATGCACTATATCCACATATGACAGTTCGTCAAAACATTATGTTCCCATTAGAGAACATAAAGGTACCAAAAGATGAAGCTTTAGTAATGGCACAAGATATGGCTGATTTAGTAGGTATCGGAGAATTAATGAATCGTAAACCACGTCAATTAAGTGGTGGACAACAACAACGTGTTGCTATTGCAAGAGCACTTGTTAAAAAACCAAGAGTATTATTATTAGATGAACCGTTATCAAATTTAGATGCTCGATTAAGATTACAAACTCGTGAAGAAATTAAGCGTATCCAACGTGAAACTGGGATTACAACTATTTTCGTTACACATGATCAAGAAGAAGCTATGAGTATTAGTGACGAGATCGTTCTAATGGAATTAGGTTTAAAACATAAATTCTTAGGAACGCCACCAATTAACATCTTTAATGGTGAAATCAAAAAAGGAACATTAATGTTTAATGATTTCAAAATCGGTCCTCATGACGGTGCTGATGGAGAATGTGTTATTGGTATAAGACCTGAAGGATTTACAGTTGTTAAAGAAAAAGGAAAAATAGAAATGGAAGTTGCGTATGTTGAGACAATTGGTAGAGATACTACATTAGTCTTCGAATACAAAGCTCCAGCAGATTTTGAAGAGTTAGAAGCAGAAGGAGTAAATACTAAAGAAGTTTCTGATGAGCCAGTAGAAATCAAAATGGTTACCAAAACATTCAAAGTTATTGTTGACGCATCATACAAATTTAAGCCAGGTGATGTGGTAAACTTAGATGTCAAGTCTAATAAATTATATGTATTTAATAAAGATACTGGAGAATACATCTAGTGCTTGAAAGAGAGAGTAATTTAAAGGCCTGGCTATATCTTGCGCCAGCATTATTATTGTTGAGCGTATTCACATTTTACCCTTTATTCAACTCATTTTACCTAACATTCTTAGTAGGATATAATTACTTGAAACCAGATAAAATATTCGAAGCATATACTTTAGTTGGAAACTTCAAAGAAGTGCTATCAGATAAACTGTTTCATCAAGCACTTAAGAACACTGTTGTTATCGTATTCGTAAGTGTACCAATAAGTGTTATCGTTTCATTGCTAATTGCAGTTGCCTTAAATGGAATTAAGAAATTACAAGGAACATTCCAAACTATTTTCTTCTTACCATATGTAACAAATGCAATCGCAGTTGGGATGGCATTCGCGTTTATCTTTAATACTAATTACGGACTTGTAAACCAATTCTTAGGTTGGTTTGGAATGGATCCCGTTAAATTCGTTACTCTTGGAGCAACTTGGGGTACCTCAATGATTGCTTTACTTGTTTATACAATTTGGGGAGGACTTGCATTTAAAATAATGGTCTTCTTAGCAGGATTACAAAATATTGATAAGCAATACTATGATGCAGCTAAAGTAGATGCAACACCAAGATCTAGAGTATTAAGAAGAATTACAATTCCTTTACTTTCTCCAATGATTGCATATATTACAATCACATCATTTATTGGAGCATTTAAAGCTTACCGTACAGTAATCGGTATGTTTGGGGCTTCACTCGCTCCTCCAGGATTATTACCAAAAGATTCGTTAATCACAATAGTTGGTTACATTTATAGTTATATTTATGATACTGCACCTGGGGCTATTTCAATAGCAGCAGCAGCAGCAGTTATCTTGTTTGTTATCACTTTAGTCTTTACTTTTATCCAAATGTGGGTTAGTAAAAAGAGAGTTCATTTCTAGGAGGCTGACATATGGAAGATAAAAATACATTCATAGACAAAGTAAAAGATTCTATGAGTAAGTTCACTGAGAAAGTGAAAGTAAGTGCAAAAGAGTTCTGGAGTAACCTAAAATCTTTATTTGTTAAAGGTGATGGGGAAAAAGAACAAAAAAGATTAAGTGAGAAACGAAGACGAGTGATAAGAAAAGCAGGAATATATACATTCCTACTTGTATTTGCAATTATAATAATTATACCTTTCTACTTCATGTTAATAACTTCATTAAAAGATGTAGATAAAATTTACGAAGAAATCCCACCGAGTTTATGGGTAAAATTCAAAGATATGATGTTTATCAACTATAAAGCATCATTAGAAAACTTTGATTACTTTGTTTATATGAAAAACACAATCGTTGTTGCATTCTTTGCTACAATGGGTGTACTAGTTACAACAATATTAGCATCATTTGCCTTTGCAAGATTAAATTTCAAAGGTAGAGATTTATTATTCTTAGGATTCTTAATGACAATGATGATTCCAGGAGAAATGTTCGTAATAACAAATTACTTAACAGTTTCTGATTTAGGGTTATTAGGAAAAGAAGGCGGGTTATTCAGTGGGTTAGTCTTAGCTGATGGATCACAGTCGGCTCTACAAGCCAACATAGCCTTGATCACACCGTTTATGACAAGTGTGTTCTACATCTTCTTCTTAAGACAAGCATTCAAACAAATACCGGATGAGTTATATTTAGCAGCAAAAGTTGATGGAACAAGCGACTTTAAATATTTAAGAAGAATCATGGTACCAATTGCTGCACCTACAATTATTACAATTACGATATTAAATATGATGGGTACTTGGAGTGCATTTATTTGGCCAAACTTAGTGGCTGATGACGAAAAGTATCGACTAATAACAAATGGTCTGCGTAAAGCGTTTAGTGTAGTTGGTACTGGTGAAAGACCAGCATTCAACTTGCAAATGGCAGCGGCTATGTTAGTAACACTACCATTATTAGTAGTATTCTTTTTACTTAAGAAATACATTATGCGTGGAGTTTCAAGAAGTGGAATCAAGGGTTAAATATAACCTTAATATATCTAAATAATAGGAGGAAACAATGAAAAAGTTATTATCGTTAACATTACTATTAGTATCAGTTGTAGTTTTAGCTGGATGTGCTACAAAAACTGCTCCTGAAGAGGAAATAGATTGTGAATTATATCCAAACGCTATTCAATGTAAAGTAGCTGATCCTGACAACCCTCAACCTGGGATTGTTGAAGTATTAGACACATTACCTGCTGAAGATATCACAATAGATTTCTGGCACGTTTACGGGCAAGAAAAAGAAGCTTTATTATTAGATTATATAACTGAATTTGAAGCGTTATATCCAAATATCACTGTAAATGCAACATCACAGGGTGGATATGATGATTTACGTAACAAAACAATCTTAGCAATGTCAGCTGGGACTACACCTACTATGTTAGTAGCGTACCCTGATCATATTGCTGGATACCTAGAAGGGGATGCAGTTATTCCTCTTGATGATTTCATTTATGATGACGTTTGGGGTATCGATATTACAGACTTCATAGATTCATATATTGAAGAAAACAGACAGTATCAAGGTGGATTTATGTATTCAGTACCTTATAGTAAATCAACTGAAATGATGGTTTTCAACAAAACAATATTTGAAGCAAATGGAATAACTATTCCAATGGATGCACCATTAAGTTTTACTGATTTAGAAGGATTTATGTCTACAATGGTTGGTACAGGTGCTGATCAATGTGAATACTTAATCAATTATGATTCAAGTGCAAACTTATTTATTAACAGCGTTCGTCAATGGGATGGTGGATATACAAATAGTGCTGGAGAAATCTTAGTTGATGACGAAAACACTGTTGCTATGTTAACTTATTTAAAATCAAAATTTGAAAACAAAATGATTGCATTACCTCTTGCATGGGATCAACAATATGGTTCTACAAACTTCAAAGCTGGAGATTCTTGTATGACTGTTGGTTCAACAGCGGGTATTAGTTATAATATTCCTGATGTAGGAACATTTGAAATTGGTATTGCACCAGTTCCTCAATGGGATGAAGATCATATGTCAGCTGTACAACAAGGTCCAAATGTTGGAATTATGGAAAATAGTACACCTGCAGAACAATTAGCTGCATGGTTATTTATTAAATATATTACAGGTACAGAACAAACGGCTAAATGGTCTATGTTAACTGGTTATTTACCAGTACGTATCAGTGGTTATGAATCAGTTGCTTATCAAGAATTCTTAAGTATTGCTGGAATGGATGCAGCTGGAACTTTAGATGATTATGTATTTAGTCAAGATTTACAAGATTTATTAGGAAACCCAGCAGATTATGTTTATGAATCAATGACTGCAAATGCTGCAGCAGTCCAAGTAGATTACTATGAATATGATTTTGCATTCTCTATGGTACACGCATCTTCTTCAGATGCTAGACTACAAGCAGGAATCATCACAGAAGCTGTTTATGGTGGAACTGTTACAGTTCAAGAAGCCCTACAGTCAATGTTGGACGATTTAAGCTAGTATATATAGAAAGTGTGATTTAAATGATTAAAAAGTTTTCATTACTATTAATGATAATAACTGTTTTAACTCTTACCGGTTGTAAAACCGGTGAGACTAAAACAGACATAGATGTTGTATATGAAGTGAAAAACGAGTTTACATTCGAAAACTTTGATATCACAGAAAATATAATAATTCCATCAACTTCTAATGAAGGTGTTACAGTGGTTTGGGGTTCAAGTTCTCCTCAATATTTAACTGTTGACGGGACAGTAACTAGACCAACGTTTCAAGATGGAGATAAAGTTGTAAGTTTGTCAGCTACGATTACTTTGAACGACGCAGTTGCGATTGCATCATTTACGTTTACGGTTCTAAAGGAAGAACGAACTTGTATAACATGCTATACAGATGATTTAACAATAGACTTTAACTACGAGAGCACAAGTTTCATCGCAGATGGTACTGGTATTGTAGATTTAGTAAGTTGTGTTGATGGTGACACAGCGATATTCACAGAAGGAAATGGAACATTCAGTGTAAGATTTCTAGGAATCAATACTCCGGAATCTACATATAAGTTTGAACCATGGGGTAAACCAGCAAGTATATTTACTTGTGACAAATTAACAGAAGCAACAACAATAGTACTTGAATATGATGCTTCAACTACAAGAACTGATGGAAATGAGAGATACCTTGCATGGATATGGTACGACGGAAGATTGCTTAACTTAGAATTAGTCGAAGAATCATACTCTGGAAGTAAAGGTGTTGGAGGACTTAAATATGAAAGTTTATTCTACGATGCAGAATTTGCTGCGCAGGATTACGACTTACGTATTTGGGGAGAAGATGATCCTACATTTGATTATAGTTTAGATGGTATTCAATTAACTATTGAGGAATTAGTAACAAATCAGGAAGATTATATTGGTTTAAAGGTCGTAATTAGAGGTGTCATTACCCGAACTATAGGCGGACATCCATATATACAATCCGGAGACTATGGTATCTACTTATACAAAGGTTTTCAGTCTACTAGCGGACTTGCAGAAGGAAATGAAGTTTTAATTTCTGGATTAAACCTTACATATCATCCTGATAAAGAAACAGGGGCATTACAGTTAACCGGATTCACAAGACAGAATTACTCTGTTGAGAGTACAGGAAATGTAATTGTTCCAAACATCATAACTATCGATGAATTATCTAGAGATTCTATTGGTAGTTTAGTCCAAATGGACGATCTTACTGTCGTAAGTGTTTATGAGAACCCTGACGACGACGCTTTCACTGTAACTGCAGAAGACGGAGAAGGAAACACAGTAGTAATTAGAAGAGATGATTCTATTTCTGCTGATGTAACTGGAGATTTGTTTACCGTAGGTGCAGAATTTAGTATTATTGCACCTCTAGGAAGATACATGGGTGAGTATCAATTACTTATCGCACACTTAGAGGATGTAACATTCATTACAGAATAGAGAAGAAGAAAGAAGGAGGAAGTACAAACGATGTTGAAAAAAATATTAACACTAACACTTATTTTTGTTGGAATCTTTACTTTAACCGCTTGCGGTGGAGATGATGAACCTACGCTATCTGATTTAGATAAGCTTACAGAAGCATTTGACGGTTTAGCTTTACCAACGGCAATTGATGGACAATTAACTTTATTAGATACTGGATTACATGGGGTTACCATTACATGGGAATCAAATAAACCCGCTGTAATTTCTAACACTGGTCTGATCACGAACCCATCATTTGGGGAATTAGATCAAACTGTTACATTAACTGCTACATTAGTTTTGGGTGAAAACTCATTTGCAAAAGACTTTGAGGTAGTTGTATTAGCTACTACAGTTGAAACTGATTTAGCTAAAGCAAACAGATTAATCGTTTCATTAATCTTTGCTAATTTGACTGTTACAGATACTGTATCTTTAGTATCAGAACATCAAAGTTTCCCTGTAACATGGACTTAACAGCTACTTATGTTGTTGGAACTGAAACAATTACTAAAGAATTTACATTTACTGTAACTGCATTAGAAACTGCAGCAGGATTTACAAGTGTATTAGATCTTCATACTAATGCTGTATATACTGAAACTGTTGTGTTCACAGGTGTTGTTACTGCAATGATGGAAAAAGGATTCTTTATTAGTGATGGAACGCATAACCTTAGTGTTTACAAAAACGAGGTTGTAACTGGAATCGCTGTTGGAGATGAAGTTACAGTTAAAGGGGCATACTTAAACTATAATTCTTTATACCAAATAAGTAATATTGAATCTATAGTAGTAAACTCTTCTGGAAATGCTGATCCATTAAAAGCTGCTGCTGTTGTTAAAACTGTAGCTGAATTATTAGCTTTAGATTCATCATTAAAAGAGATGCATGGTGCATTCTATGTTGTTACTGGTACAATTGCAATACTTGGTGATTTCGGTAATGTATTCTTAGTTGATGGTGATGATGAAATATTAGTATCTTACTATTCTCTTCCAACTTCTATTACTGCACTTGAAGCAGAAGTAGGAAAAGAAGTAACTATTACTGTATTCTATTACACTGAACACGATACAAATGGACATATCGTTGCATTTGATGGTTTAGCGGATGATATTACAACTAACGCATTATCAGATGTTGATGCTATCGCAGCTGATGTTGCTGGTTTAGACGCAATGGTTGTTAACGTAAGCGTTGGAACAGTTGTATTACCAACTGAAGGTGCTAACGGTACTACATTCACAAACTGGGCTTCTGATACAGTAGCTGTGCTAGATAATGATGGTACATTTGTTGCATTAGGTGTTGCTACGACTACTGTTACATTAACTGCTACTGCTACAAAAGGTTCAGAAACTGAAACTGTTTCAGTTGAAGTTGTTGTTCCTGTATTAAGTACAGTTGAAGAAGTTCTTAATATGGATGACGACGCTTACTTCTCAGTAAGTGGTGTTGTATACGAAATTACATATTACGGATTCTACATCGAAAATAATGGTGACTTTGTATTCTTATATAACAAAGAATATGCGGGACCAATCGTTGTTGGAGATGAAATACAATTACTTGGACAAAGAAGTACATATAATGGCTTAATTCAAGTTAATGCAAAATCAGATATAGAAATTTTATCAAACTTAAATGATGTACCGACAGCTGTAGCAGGAACTGTAGAAGCAGCTAAAAATGATATGTATCAAAGAGGTACTTATTATACAGTTACAGGTACATATTCAATTGAAGCTGGTGCTGATGGTTATGATGACTTTATCATTATTGGAGCAACTGGTGAAAAATTAGAATTGTATTATAGATCAAATGTAGCTGAATTAATTACATTTGATGGACAATTAATTACAATCGATATATTAACTTATCACAATGGTTTAGCTTTATACATGGGTGAAGCAGCAGATGTTGCTGTAGGTACACCTTTTACAGATTTAAATAATGCTCAAGCTGTAGCTGATTTATTAATGATTAACCCAATGGTAGAAATGAATTTAGTATTGCCTGTTGAGAATACTTTAACTGTTGCTACAATTACTTGGGCTTCTGATAATGAAGCTGTAATTGATACTGATGGTGCTGTTACAAGAGTATCTGGAAGCGATACTACTGTTACATTAACAGCTACTATTGTTGTTGGTGGAGCTACTGTTACTAAAGACTTCGTTCTTACAGTAAAAGACGCTGATGATATGGTTGTTTTAACTGTTTCTGAAGCTTTATTACTTGCGGATGGAGAAAATGTATTAGTTAAAGGTGTAATCACTGGTAAGTATAAGAATGAAAGAATTATCCAAGACGAAACTGGAGCTGCTATTTGGGTAGACAGTGATGTTTTTGGAGAAATTGGAGATGAAATTCTTGTACGTGGTGATTTAGGATTATATCCATATAACGATAATAACAATAGACAAATAGATAACGCTACTTTACTTGATACTTTATCAACAGGTAACGCTCTAGTTGTTTCAGCTGTAACTGATGTTGCTGCGATATTTGCAGAAAAAGACTTAATGCATCGTTATACAGCTACATTAACTCTTACACTTGTTGATGGATTCGGATATGCTCTATTTAATACAATACCAGTAGACTATACTGATCCTGTAGAAACTTTAGATGAGCAAGGATTCAAATTTAAAATAAGTACTTTTGCTCCATATTTTGAAAATATATATACTGTTGGAGATATGATTGAACTTACATTTACTATACAATCATATAGTTATGACAATATAGCTATGGTTAATGTTGTATTACCTGCTTTAACTGATGCTCAAGCATTAGGTGAAGCTATGGCTGCTGTTGATGTTGCTACTCCTGTTACTGCAGACGTTGAATTACCTACAGAAATGTACGGTGTTGCAATTGCATGGGTTTCAGATAACGCTGCTATCACTGATATGGGTGTTGTTACTATACCTGCAATCGGTGTTGCTGATGCAACAGTTACTTTAACCGCTACTTATACTATTGGTGTTGAAACTGATACAGAAGTATTTATTGTTACTGTACCTGCAGAATTACCACCTGTTGCTGCTGCTCCTTTATTCTTTAGTGAGTATGCTGAAGCTGCTGGTGGATCTTGTAAATATGTAGAAATTTATAACCCTACTTTAGAAACTGTTAACTTAGATGGATATACTATTGTAAGACCTAATGAAGGAGATTTATTTAATACTCTTTATGAGGTTGACACTTTAACAGGAATGTTATTACCTGGAGAAGTAATTGTTGTTGGAGGTAGTGCATGTGGTAATAGTGGTGATGATAGTTTTGCTACTTGGACATTTGGAACAATGGACTTCGTAAGTTCTGATGCTGCTGCTTATTTCAATGGTGATGATGCTTTAGGATTATTCTTTGGGGATACTTTACTTGACACTATTGCACAAGAAGGAGAAATAGCTCCGGATACTGGTGCAAGCTGGTTTGTTGGTAATGGAGATTTACTGGACGGATATACTATGGAAAACTGTACAATGATTAGAATTCCATCTGTTACATCTGGAGAAACTGATTGGGAAGTTGGACAACTTCAGTGGATCGTTCTTGCTGATGATAGAGATTATTCTAATGTTGGAGTTCACACAGTAGATTAATTATTACACATTATTAAATAAAAACATCACTTGTAAAAGTGGTGTTTTTTTTATGCTTTTAAAGTATAATATAATGTTGTTAATACAAAGAGGTGTTTATATGAAAAAAGTACTATTACTTGCATTAACTTTAGTATTGGTTTTAACAGGTTGTGCAAAAGATGAACCTGAAACAGGCGCATATTATATTCTTCCTGATCTTAATGGGTTTACGTTAAATGAAATAGAAAACCTATTTGAACCAAAAGACAGAGAGTATAAAATTGTTTATGAAACTGTAGAAGATGAAAATTTAGAACTTCAATTTATCATGTATATAGATTCAAATACTGGAGATATGGTAAATAGTTCAGATGAAATAACGATTAAAGTGTATCCTGAGTTTACAGGAGTAAGAACCTTTGGAAGACTACCGGACTTAACTGGATTAAGTGAAGATGAAGTAATACTTTATTTTGAAGAGTATAATATCAGTCTCTCATTTAGTGAGACACAAAGCATACACGAAGATGAAGTACCAGGTACTTTTTATGGATATAGTAGTAACAAAAGCATTGGAGATAGATTCTACTTTAACAACACTCTAGGAATCATTATGTACAAAGAAGCTGTTAATCTAACCGAATTCTTTTTCCCAGTTGAATTGGAATATGATGGTCCTCTACTTGATGAATCATTTGCAGAGGTAGATGCTGTTGATCCAAGGGGTGGATACTTTGAAGTTACCTTAAAGTATTGTACAGATGGGGATACTGCTGTATTTCATTATCCACAATATATATATGATTTAATTGAAAGTGGTGCAAAATCAGTTCGCTTTCTAAATATGGACACAGAAGAAACATATTATGGTGGGGAAGAAGAGTGGGGGAAGCCAGCAAGCGTATTAACTTGTGATTTACTAACAAGTGCACAAAGCATTATCCTTCAAACCGATCCAGGAGATGCTCTAACAGGAACTTATGGTAGACTACTAGGTTGGGTCTGGGTTCAACTTCCAGGAGAAGAAGAATACTTCTTATTAAACTATATGATTGTAAAGCAAGGACTAGCTCGTGTTAAGTACGAATTTGGTGCTGGAGAGACAATAAGTTATGGTAATTATACCTATAATGAATGGATGCATATCGCTGAAGATTATGCCGTTAATAATGATCTAGGACAATGGGGAGATTTACTTGATTACTATTGGGATTATCAAACCGATTCTCCAGATTATAATAAGTGGAATAACGAGTAAACAAAGACCATATCAAAGGATATGGTTTTTTTAATGCATTTTATATGATTTATAGTGAGATTATGATATAATATAATGTTATTTCGGAGGCTGAAATTATGTATAATAAAATCAAGGAATTAATTGAAGAATATAGTACTATAATCATTCATCGACATTTCAATCCAGATGGAGATGCTTACGGAACTCAAATGGGACTAAAGAGCATTATTAAACTGAATTATCCTAATAAATCAGTTTATGCTGTAGGAGATGTAAATCAATTTTCCTTTGTTGGTGAAGTTGATCATATTGATGACAGTGTTTATAAAAATGCTTTGGTTATCATTGTTGATGTGAGTGTTTCACACTTGATTAGTGATGATAGATATAAATTGGCTGATCATGTTATTGTTATTGATCATCATTTAAACGCAAGCAATGTAGCGGATACAGAATTAAATGATCCAACTCATATTGCATGTGCACAAATAATTGCTGATTTCGCAATAGAAATGAATTTAGAAGTAAATAAAGAAGCTGCGAGAGCACTATTCACAGGAATCGCAACGGACAGTGGTAGATTTAAATATCCAGCAACTTCAGCTAAAACTTTTGAAATTGCTGCATTCTTAATAGGTAAAGGGATAGATATCCAAGAAATATACGAGAGGTTATATACAGAAACATTTAACTTCAAGAAATTACGCGGGTACTTTATCAACAATTTCCAACTAACAAAGAAAAAAGTAGCATATATGAAAAACGACTTAACTGTTAAAGAACATTTCAACGTATCGACATTCATTGTCTCACGAGGAATGGTAAATCAGATGGCAGATTTAGAAGACGTCGAAATTTGGGCTAATTTCACGTTAAACGAAGAACAACAAGTATTTGTAGAACTAAGAAGTAAAAGACACTCTATCGTCCATGTAGCACGCAAATATGGCGGAGGAGGACATGCTTTGGCATGCGGTTGTACATTGAATAGTCTAGAAGAGAGTGATTTAGTGTTAAATGACCTAGATCAACTATTAGAGGAAGTGAACCAATGAATTTAGAAAAATTAACAGAGATAAAGAATACAATTGAAGAATTTGACACGATTGTCATATTTCCACATGGTAGACCTGATGGAGACTGTATCGGAACTTCATACGGATTAAAGAACATTATTGAACAAACATATCCAAATAAAAAAGTATATGTATCGGGAGAATCAAGCTTGTTTACAAGTTATATAGGATCTCCTGAATTAGTTGACGAAGATATATTAAGTGGTGCCTTAGCAATAAGTGTAGATACTGCTAATAGTAGTCGTATCGCTGATCAAAGATTTAAAGAGTGTAAAAAACTAATCAAAATTGATCATCATATTCCACAAGAAGGATTTGGAGATATCGATTATGTCGATACATCTCGTCCAGCTGCAGCATTAATCATCTTAGATTTATATATGGCTTTCATAGGTGAATTAAAGATGAACGTTGATGGAGCTAAAGCTTTATTCTTCGGTATTCTTACAGATACAGGAAGATTCAAGTATAGTGGAGTAAACGGAGATACATTTAGAAATGTAGCTGCGTTATATGACTTAGGACTAGAAACAAATGAAATCTATGTCTATTTAGATCAAAGAAGTGAAGAACAAACAAGATTTAGAGGATTCTTACTTCAAAACTATGTAAAAACAGAAAACGGAGTTGTCTACTTCAAAGTGTTACCTGAATATCTAGAAAGATTCAACGTATCACTAGATGAAGCAACTGCTTTAGTAAATGATTTAGGAGCATTCGCAGATTGTCCTGTATGGATTTTATTTGCTGAATACGAAGAACAAATCGTAAGAGCTAGAATGAGATCACGTGGTATCGCTATAAACGAACTTGCAAACAGGTTTGATGGTGGTGGACACAAGAACGCATGTGGTGCTAATTTAGG
Organism: Candidatus Izemoplasma acidinucleici; assembly: GCA_004195325.1. Taxonomy (GTDB): domain Bacteria; phylum Bacillota_I; class Bacilli_A; order Izemoplasmatales; family Izemoplasmataceae; genus Izemoplasma; species Izemoplasma acidinucleici. The sequence continues at coordinate 27,002 of SDWO01000034.1, forward strand.
TACTTGGGATCGTGCTGAAGAACTTATTGATGCATGTGATCAATTAGTAAAAGAATATAAAGAGTCGATTTAATCGACTCTTTTTTATAATTTTTCTTTTTGTTAAGATTGTGTAAAGATTGATTATTTTATCGTTATATTGTTTATTTAGTATTATTTATATGTTATATTTTCATTGGAATTTAACAATATAACGGAGGTATAAATATGATCTTAGTAGTTACTGAATTAATCAATATGTCAGAAATCGAATGGACAGAAACAATATTCAAATTACTTGGTGGGCTTGGAATTTTCTTATATGGGATAAATATGATGGGAGATTCATTAAAGGCATTAGCAGGTAATAAGATTAAGGTTATAATTGAGAAAACAACTTCTAGACCAGTCTTTGGTGTACTAATAGGGATATTAGTAACAGGACTAATCCAATCATCAAGTGGTACAACTGCGTTAACAGTTGGGCTTGTACGTGCTGGACTAATGACCTTACCACAAGCAGTAGGTATTATATTAGGAGCTAACATAGGAACGACTGTTACATCTGTTTTAATCGGATTAAAGATTAAAGATTATGCATTACCAATTATCGCAGCAGGTAGTTTCTTAATCTTCTTCTTCCAAGGTAAGAAATACAAAAACCTAGGTGGAGTATTATTAGGATTTGGGATGTTATTCTTTGGATTAGATGTAATGGGTGGAAAACTAAAAGAATTGGCTCATACATTTGAATTCGTTGACATGATTGAAAGAGTAGCTGACGCACCAATTATCGGGTTAGCACTAGGTGCTGTATCAACGGCGTTAATTCAATCAAGTAGTGCAACAATTGGGATATTACAAACCATTTATAGTGAAGCAGGAGGCGCATTTCCTTTAATAAGTGCCGTAGCAATACTATTTGGAAATAACATAGGAACTACAGTTACTGCAGTACTAGCATCTATAGGTGGTAGTGTTGCCGCAAGAAGAACCGCGTTAGCACATGTATTATTTAATCTTGTTGGATCATTAATGTTCTTCATGTTTATCGGACCATATACAGCATTAATATCAAACTTGGCTAGATGGACAGGGTTAGCACAGTCTGATGCACTTGTAATTAGTTATGCACATATGGGATTCAATATTATTAATACATTAATCATGTTCTGGTTTATTAAACAACTTGTATGGATCGTTACTTATCTAATAAAAGGTGATGATGGACTTGTCGAAGTTGATATAGCTGGTTTACATGAAGAGTTAATTAAAGAATCACCTATTCTAGCTTTAGAGGCAGCTAAGCTAGTTGTTCAAAACATGGGTGAAGTAACTAGACAAATGTTAGAAACAACAATCAATTATTCATATAAAAATGATAAAAAATTATTCGATAACGGAATGCAGTTGGAAGAAGTACTTGATACGATTGATAAGAAAGCACATGATTACCTAGTACTTATTGCTCAAGGTGGATTAGATGGTAAAGCATCACATTCTCAAGCTGAGTATGTTGATACAATCAGAGACTTTGAACGTATTGGTGATCACTGTACAAATATATTGCAATTCTTCGAATTACGTTACGATGACAAAGTTAAATTAAGTGAAGATGCATTTAAAGAACTAACTAAATTATACGATGTTGTTAGAACAACGATGGACTTAACATTAAAGGCTTTTATGTATCAAGACAAAGAAATAGCCAAAAAAGTTACTGAATATGAAGACGTTATCGATAAATTAGTAATTAAGAACAGAAAACGTCATATTAGAAGAATCAACTCAAATGAATCAACAGAAACACAAGATCAGTTATATATCGATATATTAACAAATATAGAGCGTATTGGTGATCACTGTGAAAACATCGTAATTAATGTCATACAAGACCAATACTATAATGAGGAAATGGATTACGAAGCATTACTTGATCAGTAGGGAATCAACTTAGTTTCTATAACAAAGTAACTTAATTAAAACAATTATGTTATTATAGGATTGGAGGCTGATAATATGGCAAAAATCTTAATTATTGAAGATGAGAAATCAATCCAGAGAATAATTGAATATGACCTAAAACAACTTGATTATGATGTAGATTCAGCGTTTGATGGACTAGAAGGATATAACAAAGCATCTTCAACAGTATATGATGTCATCCTATTAGACCTAATGTTACCAAGCATGAATGGGATGGAAATCTGTAAAAAATTAAGAAGTGAAGATAATAATGCATATATTATAATGCTTACAGCTGTCGATGATGAATACAATGTTATCAAAGGCTTTGATGTTGGAGCTGATGATTATGTCACTAAACCATTCAGTCCAAGAGAACTTCTAGCTAGAATTAAAGCTGGACTAAGAAGAAAAGGGTTATCTAACAATCAAGATATACTGTCATATAATGACTTAAAAATAGTCCAATCAAGTTATGAAGTATTTAGAGGAAATGAAAAATTAGACTTAACTTTAAAGGAATTTGAACTGTTTGTTTTTCTTGTTATAAACAGAGGAAAAGCACTATCTAGAGATCAGCTATTAACTAATCTTTGGGGATTTGGTTATGATGGTGATAGTAGAGTGGTAGATGTTCATGTATTTAAGTTGCGTGAAAAGCTAGATCCTAAGAATGATTATATCAAAACAGTACGGGGTATCGGATACAAATTAATCTAGTATACAAAAGACAGATAGTTTATCTGTCTTTTTAATGAGATTCACAATATATAAACACATATATTTGATTTTTAATGTGTGATATACTATTTAAGTATTAGTTTATTTTATAAAAAGTAGAATTTGATGAAAAACAATAGGTACTTTATAATATAACTTGAGGTGAGAATATGAACATTAAGAGAGACATAGCAAACATATCAATTTTGTATTTAATCGCTTTGCTATATATTATTATTGGTAAAGATACAGTTGGAATCGTTGTTATAACTGGGATCCTTTTTGTCATTACAATTGTTACATATATCTCAATTCAACATAAACTTGATGAAGAAAAAGAAACATCACTTGAAGTTGTTCTACAAAGACTAGATAAAACTCAAAAAGAAAATGAAGAAACATATAAACAATTCTTGTCATTATCTAAAACATTAGGTAGTGGAGTCTTCATGGTTGCTGAATCAGGGGAAATTACATTCTCAAATAAAGATGTTAAAAACTATTTTGGAATTAACTTCGATAAAAAGGATTATAACGAAATAGTTGAAATCAAACCACTTCACAAATTTGTTAACAAGGCTTATCTAACTGAAAAAGCACAAAGGGAGCAAATCACTTATAATGATCGATATTATGATTTAATTAGCACACCTATTTTTGAACAGGATATCTTTAACGGAACACTCATCTTAGTTCACGATATAACTTTGATCAGAAATGCAGAGAAATTCCAAAAACGATTCACCGCAGATGTCTCTCATGAATTAAGAACCCCACTTTCAGCCATTAAGGGATTTAGTGAGATTCTTAATAGAGAAGAAGAAGTGAATAAAAAAGATAGAAATGAGTTTAACAAACTTATTCAAAAAGAAGCAGAGAGAATGGAAATCATCTTAAGTGATTTAATGGTTATTAGCAGACTAGATAGAATTGATTATGAACTAGAATTACTTCCGGTGAATATAAAAGATATAATTGAAGAATCAGTTATGGTTCTACAAACTAAAATAACAAACAAAAATCTTTCGTTATCTATCAATATTGAATCTTGTGATTTAGAAGTTAATAAAGTTAAAATGACACAAGTTATTCTAAATCTGTTAAAAAACGCAATAAATTACACAGATGAAGGGACTATTGATGTATCTGGAAGAATAGAAAAAAACGAATATGTAATTGACATAAAGGATTCAGGAATTGGTATTCCAAAAGACAAATTGGAAGTCATTTTCAAACGATTCTATCGTATTGATAAAGCGCGTAGTAGAGATACAGGCGGTAGTGGCCTTGGATTATCAATTAGTAAAAATGTTGTCCTTAAACACGGTGGAGATATTTCAGTTCAAAGCGAGTTAAACAAGGGCTCAGTATTCACTATAAAACTACCTATTATAAAATAAGGACTTAGCTTCTTATTTTCTTCTTGTGTTATCATAACCTTTAATATATAATTATTAAGCACTAAATCATTTAAAAGTATGATTGATTATGCTATAATATTTTTTAGCGTGGTGATAAAATGAATAAAATAAAATTAGAATTTAAAATTACATCACAAGAAAGCAATGTGGAATTTTCTACTATTGCCGAGTATAAAGATAATCGAATCAAATTTGAAGACCCAGATGGAATCTTAAATTACATCATTATCAAGGATGAAACCATTGAGTATTATAAAAAAGGTGAAATCGATATGAAGTATAAATTTGATTTAGACAAAGTAACAAAAGGTTATTATAAAGTCATGGGAACAGAATTTGATTTTGAAATCGTGACAAATGAACTTAGAATTGAAGAAGAAAAAATAGTAATTATGTATGACTTATATCAAGACCAGGAACGTGTAAACCAATCTACGATATCATTGGTTTATGAATCAAAGGAGGAATCGTAATGTCAATAGAAGTATTATCACTAGTGGATATTGCCGAACTAGTATTAAGAGAAATAAAAGAACCTTTAAGTGTGTATGATTTATACGACAAAGTTTGTGAAAGAAAAGTTATTTCTAAAGAGGAAAAACTTGCTTATATTTCACAATTTTACGCTGACATCACTACATCTGCGAAATTCGTTTACGTTGGATTAAACACTTGGGACTTAAAAGACAACCAAAAAATTGAATTGTGGGAAAAAGATGGATCTTACTACAAAGAGTATACTGAAATCGATTTACCAGAAGAATATAAAGTTAAGGTAAAACCAACAGCAAAAGCACTAAAAGCTGCTGCTACTAAACTTGCTAAAGCAGAAAAAGCCGCTGCTGCAAAAATTGCAAAAGCTGAAAAAGCTGCTGCAGTAAAAGCAGAAAAAGCTGCTGAAAAAGCTGCTGAAAAAGCTGCTGCAACTACTGAAACTGTTAAAGTTGATAGTGATACAGTAGTAGATGCAAAAGTTAAAAAAGCTAAAATAGTCAAAAAAGTTGTAGAAACTGAAACAGGTGCTGTTAAGGTTACTAAAAAAGATAAAGATGGAGCTATCACTCCTCCGGAAGCTGGAGCAGTAGGCGAAGAAACAGACGAAGGATTATTCAATGAATTTGATGAAGAAAAATACAATGAATACATGGATACATACGAAGATCAATATAAGGACTAATTATTAAAAAAGATTGTATTTAAATATTGGTTTTGTTATAATTTTAAAGGGCACACTAATAAAGAGTTCTCCTATATAAGGAGAGCTCTTTTTATATATCAAATCGAGGTGAAAAGATGAAACAAACTAAATTTATTTTTGTTACAGGGGGAGTAGTTTCCAGCTTAGGGAAAGGGATAACCGCATCTTCTTTAGGACGTCTACTTAAGAACAGAGGGCTTAAAGTATTCATGCAGAAATTCGATCCATACATCAATGTAGATCCTGGAACAATGTCACCATATCAACATGGTGAAGTTTTCGTAACAGACGACGGTGCAGAGACCGACCTTGATTTAGGACATTACGAGCGTTTTATTGACGAAAATCTTAGTCAGGCAAGTAATATTACAACAGGTAGAGTTTACGCAAGTGTAATTGAAAAAGAACGTAGAGGAGATTACCTTGGAGCTACAATTCAAGTTATTCCTCATATTACAAATGAAATAAAAGACAAATTAACTCAAGCTGCAATTGAAAGCGATGCTGATGTTATCATCACAGAAATTGGTGGAACTGTTGGGGATATTGAGTCTTTACCATTCCTAGAAGCAATTAGACAAGCAAGAAGAGACTTTGGATATAACAATACAATCTATATCCATAATACACTTGTTCCTTATTTACATGCTGCCAAGGAATTGAAAACCAAACCTACACAACATAGTGTTAAGGAATTACGTAGTTTAGGGATAACACCAGATATCATCGTCTTACGTACATCTCACGAGACAACAAACTCAATGAGAGAAAAGATAGCTCTATTTTGTGATGTTAAAAAAGAAGCTGTGATAGAAGCTAGGGATGCAGAAGTTTTATACGATGTAGTATTAAAACTGAGAGAACAACATTTAGATGATTTGGTGTGTAAACATTTTAATCTAGTAACAAAAGAACCAGACTTAAAAGAATGGACAGAACTTGTTGAAAGAGTTAGAAGCTTGGACAAGGAAGTAAATATCGGATTAGTAGGTAAATACGTATCGTTACAAGATGCTTACTTAAGTGTAAGTGAAGCGCTTGCCCATGCTGGATATCATCATTTAGCCAAAGTGAATATTAAATGGATAAATGCAGGTGAATTAGTAGATGGCGATGTTAAAGAGTATTTACAAGGCTTAGATGGATTAGTAGTTCCGGGTGGATTTGGACCTAGAGCTGTTGAAGGTAAAATTAACGCTATTAAATATGCTCGTGAAAATAATATGCCTTTTTTAGGATTATGTTTAGGGATGCAGACTGCCACTATTGAGTTCGCAAGAAATGTTTGTAACATGGAAGGTGCAAATAGCACGGAAATGGATCCTGATACTAAATACAACGTTATTGATTACCTACCAGAACAATACGAAGGTATTAAAATGGGTGGAACGCTACGTTTAGGATTATACAATTGTGAAATTGAAAAGGGAACACTGGCACATAGTGTGTATGGTAGTACGATGATTAAAGAACGTCACCGTCATCGTTATGAATTCAATAATCAATTTAAAAAGCAATTGGAAGATTGTGGATTAGTATTTAGTGGAATAAACCCAGAAACTAAACTGGCGGAAATAATAGAAATACCATCTCACAAATTCTTTATCGCATCACAATTTCATCCAGAGTTTCTATCAAGGCCACAACGTTCACATCCTTTGTTTAGAGATTTTATAGGAGCGGCATTAAAATAAAAAAGCACTTTTTAAGTGCTTTTTCTTTTATTTAATTTCATTTTTGTTCTGGATTTCTTTCAAGCGATGATTATACTCTTCTTCGTTGATTCTGAAATACATCCAAATTCCAAACAATACTACCGCTGGAACAAATAAGATATAAAATACAATATCAAAACCTACACTGAACTCACCACTAGTAAGATAGGTAATCAACATATAAACCCCTGTTGAAGCCAGAATAGTAACTACTATCATTTGAACCAAGAACGATACATTATCTTGTGCATTCTTATTTGTCTTGTGTGATCTATACTCAAAATACTTATGTAATCCTGTTGCGGCGAAGGATATAAACATAGCACTTCCTAAAAATTGTACCAGTTCCCAAAAGTCTAAATATTCAAATGCAATTCTAATACCTAGAATCGCTATTCCAATTGCTGCGTAAATTTTCATCATTAAAAATGTTCTCATATAATTCCTCCTACATACCTAAGATATAACGAAATTCCTTAATATAATGTCTGGTGACTTCTAATTGGATTCCGTTATTTAGTTCTAATGTCAACTTACCATTAAAGGTAGGTTTTATTTTTGAGATGTGATGCAAAGATACAATGTATGATTTTGAAATTCGAATAAAGAGTTTACTCTTATACATTTCTTCTAATTCATATAGTTTTAACTTCGTACTATACTCATTACCCTTTGTATGAATGTATGTATCATTATTAATTCCTTCAAAATATCTAATATCCTTTAAATGAATCAATTCTAACTCTTCACCCTTTTTACCAAGAATATGATTATTGCTCTTTTTGAAATAGCCGGCTTTGCTAAGCAATAATCTTACTTCTTGCTTATTATAAGATTCAAATACAATATTGATACAGTCATTTATAGGTGGAAAACCATTCTCAATAAGGGCATAAACACTATCCTTTTGAATTTGGATTCCTAAATCATTTTCAATTGTCTTTTGATCTGTTTTTGATTTAATTACCTTCATATCTTTCACCTCGTCCTCATTATATTAGATATAAATCATTATAACAATAAATCCAAGGTAAAGTGACATATTCATAATGTAAAGTGAAAATCAGAAAATGAGAGCGTATTTGAGCATATGACAAAAATATATTATTTGTCTCTTTTACACAGGGTGCGAAACGGCTTAACAAGGCCATAAAAAGCATTATGACAAAGTGTCGTTTTTTGCTTGTTTTTTAATGTTTTTATATGATATAATTACAATATGATAAAAATACAAATATAAAGGAGGATTTTATGTTAGACAAAAAACTAATTACAAAAATCCTAGAAGCAGCGTTAACTACAAACGCAGATTTTGCAGAAGTATTTATTGAAGATAAGTTTTCTACTTCAGCATCATTATTATCAAACAAAGTTGAATCAGTAAACAACAGTATTGATTTTGGTGTAGGTGTTCGTGTTGCTAAAGGATTCCAAAGTGTATATGGGTACACAAATAGTCAAAAAGAAGAGGAACTAGTTAAACTAGCTTCTGATTTGGCACAATCTTTCCCTGGAGAACCTCAAGGTGTTACATTTGAACTGGAAGAGATGAAAGTTGGAGATGCTCATAAAATTAAAATGTTACCATCAGAAGTAACAATACAAGATAAAATTGCTGTTATGAAAAGAGCAAATACAGCTGCTAGAAAATACAGTGAAGAAATTTCGCAAGTAGCAGTTCGTTTCCAAGATTATGCACAAAAAATCTGGGTAGCAAACACTGAAGGGACATATGTACATGATGTACGTGTCCGTACTAGATTGGCAATCAATAGTGTTGCTGGAACAGATGGTGTTATGCAAAGTGGATTTAATGGTCCTGGTGGACATTATGGTTTTGAATTCTACTCTGAACAAATCAATGTAGAAGATGAAGCTACAGAAGCTTCAAGAATCGCTGTAACAATGTTACACGCAGATGAATGCCCAAGTGGTAAGATCCCAGTTGTTATTGACAATGGATTTGGTGGAGTTATTTTCCATGAAGCAGTTGGACACAGTTTAGAAGCAACAAGTGTTGCTAAAGGAGCTAGTGTATTTACTGGTATGAAAGGTAAGAAAATCGCATCTGATTTAATTACAGCTATTGATGATGGAACAATCCCTAATGCATGGGGTAGTGCTACATATGATGATGAAGGTAACCTTCAAAAACGTCGTGTGTTAATCAAAGATGGAGTACTAAATTCATATATGATCGATAAACTAAACGCAAAACGTATGGGCGACAAATGTACAAATAGTGGACGTCGTCAATCTTATAGATTCGCTCCAACTTCACGTATGACAAATACGTATATTGATAATGGAGAATCTACATTTGAAGAAATTATCGCAGCTACTAAATATGGTTTATACGCCAAGAAAATGGGTGGAGGAAGTGTTAATCCTGCTACAGGAGACTTCAACTTTGCTGTTGGTGAAGGATATATGATTAGAGATGGTAAAATCGCTGAAGCAGTTCGTGGAGCTACATTAGTTGGAACTGGTAAAGAAGCGTTATTAGGAGTAGATATGGTTGGAAATAACTTGAAGACAGCACAAGGTATGTGCGGAAGTTCTTCAGGAAGTATACCAACTGATGTTGGACAACCTACAATCCGTTTGTCAGAAATGACTGTCGGCGGAAGAAAGGGGGCAAACTAATGAATTTTGATAAATTATTTGCCTTGGCCAAAGAAAAAGGTCTTGAAGATATCCAGGTAACAGTTTCAGGTGGAACAGAGTTTGACGTGGAAGTGTTCAAAGGAGAATTAGATAAATATACAATCGCAGATACTGCTAAATTAAATGCTAAAGGTATTTATAAAGGAAAAATGGGTACAGTTCAAACCGAGATAATTAATGATACAATATTTGACTTTATCGTTGATAGTATTATTAACAGCGCTGAACAAATCGATAGTGAAGATGAAGTTTTCATCTATGCTGGAGATAAAGAGTATCCTGAAATAACAGGGTTATTGAATCTAGAATTAGATAAAGTAGCAGCTAAGCAAAAAATAGAAGATACATTCAATTTAGAGCAATTGGTTTTAGCAAAAGATGACAGAATGAACATGGTTCAAGCATTCTATGGTGAGGGAACTACTAAAGTTGTCATCCAAAACTCAAAAGGTCTAAAACTTGAAAAAGAAGTAAACAGCGCAATGTTTGGTGTTTATGCTATCGCTAGTGATGGAGAAGATCAACGTACTGCTTTTGAGTTTATTTTTACAAATGACTACAATGATTTCGATTTCGAAGACTTAGCAACGAAAGCTGCTAAAAAAGCAGTTGCCTTATTAGGAGCTAAACCATGTGAATCTGGAGAATATGAAATACTATTGTCAGCAGCAGCTTCAAATAGCCTTTTACATCCATACGTTGGGATGTTTAGTGCGGAAGCAGTTCAAAAAGGTGTATCTTTATTAAAAGGTAAAATCGGAGAACAAATCGCAAATAAATTAATAACTATCGTTGATGATCCATTTAAAGCCAAATCACCAAAATCAGGATCGTTTGATGATGAAGGTGTCTCAACTAAATATAAAGAGTTAGTATCAAAAGGTAAATTAACAGGTTATATGCACAGTTTAAAAACTGCCAAAAAAGATAATGTAGGAGCAACAGGAAACGGGTCTTCAGTAAGACCTACTAACTTCTATATCTTACCTGGAGAAGCAAAATATGATGATTTAGTAGCTTCAATGAAAAAAGGATTGGTTATTACTGATTTGGCTGGGACTCACGCTGGTGCGAACGCAATTAGTGGAGATTTCAGTTTACAAGCTTCAGGATTCCTTGTTGAAGATGGTAAAATAATTCGTCCAGTTGCTTTGATCACAGTGGCAGGTAATTACTTAGAATTATTAACAAATGTAGAAGCAGTAAGTAACGATTTAGAGTTTAATTTTGGGTTTATTGGAAGTCCATCATTAAAAATCAAATCATTGGTTGTTTCTGGACTATAAAAAAAGAAGGCCATGAAAGTGGTCTTTTCTTTTAGACTTTTTTGATATTATTGAGTTATATGTTAAAATATGGTTACTGAAAAGTTTTCGCAAGAAGAGGTGTAACTACTGTCTCTTATACACATCT
>SDWO01000158.1 GCA_004195325.1 Candidatus Izemoplasma acidinucleici
GTTCAATACTGGCGCCAATCAGCTGAAGTGAAATTGCTGCACCACCATGGGGGCCAGCCGCAACGGTGAACCCAAGTTGTTTGGCTCCGGGTATTTCACCCACATTTTCACGTCAGCGACGCAACACTTCGGGTCCGGCAATATACTCACTGCTTTCCTTGACCAGTTCAGTAACGATTTGGCCACTGATATCGCCCTGCGCGAAAGACAGCACGCTGGATACGAGTGCGCCAGATTCCACACCCTGTTCCTTACTGACTTCTGAAGAATTATCTGGTTCATTCTATCTAGTCGAATAATGCATGAAAGCGTCTCATTAAAGCTTTATATGACTAAAAGTAACATGAAGTTATAGGAGTATTATCAATTAATTAGCATAAAAAAAAGATCAATAATTTATTGATCTTTTTGTTTGTATATATCGAGCGTATTACTTAGACTCTAAATGTAGTTCTTTAAAGAAATATATTTTTGCTAGGTTGTCAGCTTTAGCTATCATACCTTTACAATCTTTGTTTAAGTTCTTGATATAGATTCTTTTTCCAAGTTTCTTATATTTTTCAGTTAGTAAACTAATTGCTTCCACTCCTGAATAATCAAATATTCTTGCATGTCCAAAGTTAACAATAACTTTCTTAGGATCATTAGTAGGATCAAATCGTTCATTGAAGTTTGCGACTGAACCAAAGAATAATACACCTTTTACATGATACTCTTTACATCCATCTTTAGTCTCTGCGTATTCTATTAGGATGTTATTTCCTTTTTTCCATGCGAACACTAAAGCAGAAGCAACAATACCAAGTCCAACTGCAATAGCTAAGTCAGCAAAGATTGTTACTACAGTTACTAGAACAATAACAAATGCATCACTTTTAGGTATTTTACGGATAATTCTAAAGCTTAACCATTCGAATGTAGAAATTACAACCATGAACATAACTCCTGTTAGAACAGCAATAGGAATTGCCTCAATTAAAGCAGAACCAAATAAGATAAACGATAATAAGAATACTGCAGCAGCGATACCTGATAATCTCTGTCTACCACCATTTTCAACATTAATGATAGATTGTCCAATCATTGCACAACCACCCATACCACCAAATAATCCTGTAACTGTATTGGCAATACCTTGGCCAATACATTCTTTATCTGTACTACCACGGGTATCTGTCATATCATCTATTAATCTAAGAGTCATTAATGATTCAATTAAACCAATCGCTGCAAATATGAATGCATAAGGAGCAATAATTTGCAGTGTTTCAAACTTGAATGGGATACTCGGTATATGGAAACTTGGTAATCCACCTTTAACACTTGCTAAGTCACCAACGGTAACAACATCTATGTTAAACACAAATACAACAACACTTATAAGTACAATGGCAACCAAAGCACCAGGAATACCTTTCTTAATCTTAGGTAAGAAATGCATAATTAGCATTGTAATAATTACTATTAATACAGTTATGAGTAATCTAATATTAAATACCCATTCATCATCTATTTTAAAGTTGTTAAGTTGGGCTAAAAAGATTACTATCGCTAATCCATTTACAAATCCTAACATTACTGTTTCTGGAATAATTCTTGAGAATTTTCCAAGTCTCAATAATCCAACTGAAATTTGAATGATACCCATTAATATTACAGCAGCAAATAAATACTCGACACCATGTTCAAATACTAATTCTACCATTACAACCGCTAGTGCACCAGTAGCACCACTTATCATTCCTGGTCTTCCACCAAAGATAGAAGATAGTAACCCAACAATGAATGCTGAATACAAACCAACTAAAGGAGATACTCCAGCGACAAAAGAAAAAGCAATTGCTTCAGGAACTAATGCTAAAGACACTGTGATTCCAGCAATTATCTCAGTTTTTATACTTTTCTTACTATTAAATATTCTATTATAAATCTTACTCATTAAAAACAACACCTTTCGAAAATGTACAAGGAGAATTGTAACATAAAAATCTTGTATTATCAGTCTTTATATCTCCAAAAGTGCTTACATTTTTAAGAAAGCGTTTTAGATTTATGACAATATATCATAATGAGGTAATATAGACTTGTCAAAAACAGATAAGACCAAATAAAAACAGATAATCAATTGAATGATTATCTGTTTAGTTATTTAATTTCCTGCGATTGATACGTTGTTTAATTTAATGTATTTTGGTCCGATAAAACTATTTAGTTTTTGTTGTTCTTTACTAAATAACATATCTCCTTCAACAGCTTTTGCTAAACCAGAGATACTACCTAGTGTAACAGGAATTTCTGTTATCCCATCAAAGTAAATACCAAGACGGATTTCTCCACCAAAGTTTCCAGTTAAAGGATCCATTTGGAAATCTGAGAAGTTTAACAACTCTAGGTATGGTCCTTTTTTAAGATCATCAATACTTGTTGTACCACAATTGATTTCTACGTTTTGAATTCCACCTGTTGGTTTGATTTCTAAGTAATCCGCATATCTTTTTTGTGCATAATAACCAAGTAGTTTGCTATCTTTAATAATGGTTGTTTCTTTTAAGAAGAAACCATCATCATCATAAGAACGTGATTTAGATGAATTTGGGATGTAAGGTTTCAGAGTTGCTGTTACCTTATCTCCTTTTATTTCACCTTGTTGAACCATATCACCAATTTCAGTTGTTGATAATTTTTGATATACCATTCGTGCTGCGGCTTTTAATTGATAATATTTAAAGAATCCTTCAACAGCTTCACCTGTAAGGATTACAGGGATATCTTTTAGTGCAGGAATTGGTATTGCCTTCGTACGTAACATTGATTTGTATAATGCATCTTTAACAGTTTCTTTAATCCATTTAGGATCATAATCACTGAAGTGTAATACATCAAATAGCTCGATACTTTCTTTTTCACCATTTGCTTCTGTGATTAATTCGATTTCTCCGTCATATACAGTGTAGCTAACATCTACACCGTTAGAGTTTACAATTCTAATGTCTTTTTTATTAATAAAGAATTCACATGAATTGATGAACGCTTCAAACTGATTGTCTTCACTAAAGATATCTTTTACAAGGTTGCTTATATGTTCTATAGGGTTACCTTCTTTGAAAGTAGATGGAAGTTCTTTAGGAACATCATTTACTGGATCAACTAAGTTGTAGTATTGATTCTTAACAAATGAAGCAGCTAAAGCAGCTGTATCAATTTTACTACTAATCTCATCAATACTCATAGTTGGTTCTATTTTTGTTGCACTAGAACCTTTGTATTTCACATCATTTTCCTCGAAGTTTTTATATACTGTTACATTGATGTGTTTCACATCTTTACTTCGGTTCATTTGTAATTCCTCTTTGATGAAGAATAACTCAGTTGATGAAACAGTTGAAACAACAATTTTAAATTCATCAACATTAGATTTATTGTTTAATAAGTTAATAAGTTTTTTCATTATCCTAACCTCCCGACAGCTTTGATATATGTACCACCAGTAGATGTTTTAACCCATTCTTTATACCCTTTTCCGCAAGCTCCTCCACCACTTAATTCAAGAGGTGTATTTGAAACCATTGAAACCGATTTTAATAAGTCAGGTACATATCCTGTAAGTAATATAGGACTAACTACATTACCACTAAATTCACCATTGATAATTTCTCGTCCTTTAGCAATAACACATTGGATTCCCCAGTTTTTAGGATCTTCCATACCACTGAAGTACCCTTCTAGCATATATCCTTTTTTAACTGATTTAATCATATCTTCTAATTTGTCTTCTCCAGCTTCGAAGAATGTATTAGTCATTCTTGCGTATGCTTTTCTTTCAAAACTCTCACGGCGACCATTCCCTGTTGGAACTGTCCCAAGTTTTAAAGCACTTAGTAAATCACTAATACCTGAATTTAGAATACTTTTTTCTATTACTAATGTATCAGTACCAAGTGTACCTTCATCATCAAATAAATACGTTCCAACTTCAACATCACTTAAGGCTCCATCACGCATATTTACTTTTACACTGGCAACTTGTTTTCCAACAAACTCTTCACCTTTAGCTCTGTTCTTAACAAACATATCCATTTCAACACCGTGTCCAAATGCTTCATGAGCGATTAACCCACTAACGCTAGGATCACATATGATTTCATAATCACCAGGGACAATTCTTTTGGCATCAAACAACAGGATAACACTATTAGAAACCGTATCAATTTCAGGTAAAGCGTCCTCAAAGATTTCAAATCCTTTTAATCCACTTAATCCTCTAAAGTCATATTTAACTCCACTTTCACCTTTACGTCCAATAGCTACTAAAGACATATTAGTGTATAAGATACTTTGACTTAAATCTTTTTTTGATGATATAAACATTTTTGATATTTTAACTTCTTCAAAATTAACTCTAAAATCAATGAAGTCCTCACATTTTGAAAGTCCTAGATTCATTAATTCCGTCATTTTTGATAGTTTTTCTTCAGCGCTTATTGAAAAAGGATCAATTTCATAGTCTGTATGAAATTCTTCTGTGATTCCTTCTTCACTTATTAATGGAAATTCCATTAACTTCGTTCCACTTTGAACAAGTGACTTTAAATCATTACTAACAATGCTTTTAACCTTCTCTTTAATCGCTTCTAAATCATTTAAAGTATTGAAAGAGTACTCACTATAGTTTACACCATTAAATACGCGTATAACGAACCCACGGTCTGCCCAGTTAGAGTCTCCAACAGAACTTCCTCTTTTAGATACACTATAAGTTGTACCTATTGTATCTACACCTAGTAAACTAACGTATTTGAATTCATTACTCAAATCAGATACTAGTTTTTTAAGTATTTCCTTTTTTGATATTAAAAATGCACTTAACTTTGTCTTCAAAGTGCCCACCTCGTTTCTATATAATTATAATATACTAATGAAGATTTACAATAGATAAATGATGTTTCATAAGGTGTTTATAGAAAATAGATACATTAGAAGGAAGCTAATGCTTAATAATATAGCATAATTTCTTTACAACAACTAAAAGAAGTTCGAAATCTAAGACGATATAGGACACAATGTCTCATAAACACAGTCTGATACTTAATCATTGTTTTATAAAAGAAAAACTATATAACTCAAACGCTGTCTCTTATACACATCT
>SDWO01000026.1 GCA_004195325.1 Candidatus Izemoplasma acidinucleici
AGACCGAACCTGATCTGGATAATGCCAGCGTAGGACTCAAACTTTGAATTTTGTTTGTCCTAAGATTTAGGGCAAATATTTTAATTTAAAGGAGAGAAATATGAACAAAAGTACAAAAGTTATCGTAGAAGTAGCAATAATGATTTCACTAGCATTTATTATTGAACTGATCTTCTCAGTTATTCCTGGATTAATTCAGGGAGGAAGGATTAGTATTAGTTTACTTCCAATTGTGGTTGTTGCATGGAGAAGAGGAATTGTTCCTGGTATGGTTGCCGGATTATTATTTAGTTTACTGAATATGTATTTGTTAGACGCATACAACCCTGCATTGCTATTAAGTTGGGGATTATCAATGAATGATTTCTATGCGTCTGTTGCATTGGATTATTTACTTGCATTTTCATTAGTAGGACTAGTTGGGGTTATTAGAATTAAACTGGGAGATTCATTATTAAATTTCATTTATGCAGTCGTAATCGGATATGCTATAAGATTTACAATGCACTTCCTAAGCGGAGTTATCATCTTTGATGCATTTGCAGGAGATCAAAACGCTTGGAAATATTCATTAGTCTACAATGGAACTTATATTCTACCATCAGCAATATTAGCTGTAATAGTTGGGATTGCGATTTATAAAAGAGTTCTAAGTCAATTAGATGAGTTACTATAAGAACAAGAATTATAACAATAGAATAAATCTAAAAATAAAGAGAGAATTTAATTCTCTCTTTTCATATGTTTCTTTTATGAAACTATAATGTTCATTTCTAAGATTTTCACTTTTTCCTTAGTAAATCACAATATTATACTCAAAAGTATATGAATCATTAATCAAGATGAATTTATTTCGTCGCTTTTTTTTATATATTTATTTGAAATAAGGTATAATAGTAATAAGAGGAGTTGATTCCATGAAAATATTGTTTGTTGCAGGTGAAGCTTTGCCATTTAGTAAAACAGGTGGACTTGGTGATGTAATTGGTGCATTACCGAAAGAATTGGTACGTTTAGGTATTGATGCAAGAGTAGTTATTCCGAAGCATATGATGACAAAAGAAAAGTGGAATGATCAACTCACAAAGATTACTGATTTCAAAATCCCTATTAAGGATAAAAATGAGTACGTAGGGATTGAGTATCTAGTTCATGAAGGTGTTACCTTCTATTTTATTGATAGCGAGTATTATTTTGGATACCGAGATACTTTATATGGACATTATGATGATGGTGAACGATTTGGATTCTTTAACCATGCTGTTTTAATGATGTTAGAAAAACTGGATTACTATCCTGATATTATTCATATTAATGATTGGCAAGCAGGGCTTGTTCCATTCCTATTGAAGCAAAAGTATAATTATGGGAACTATAAGAACATAAAAACATTACTTACAATCCATAACATTGCTTATCAAGGTCGTTTTTCAAAAGAATTGATTGATTACTTAAATGTTGATTTTAGTCCTGATATTGAATATGATAATATGATAAATTTCCTAAAATCAGGGATTCAAGTTGCTGATTATGTTTCAACTGTTTCAAAAACCTATGCCAAAGAAATCTTATATGATTACTTCGGGTTTGGGATGAATAATGTACTTAAGACTAGAACTAATCGATTAACAGGGATTGTAAATGGTGTTGATTATGATACATTTAGTCCAAAAGTTGATTCGAATATTACATTTAATTATAGTCTCCACAATTATTTAAAAGGAAAAGAAGAGAATAAAAATCATATAAGAAAATATTACGGTTTAGAAAAAAGCAATGTTCCACTTATTGGAATGGTTTCAAGGTTAACTGAAGCCAAGGGGTTTGATTTAATCAAAGAAGTATTGGAACAATTTTTAATAGATAAAAAAATTCAATTTGTGTTATTGGGTAGCGGAGATCCTGATATTGAAAGATATTACCGTGAACTAAAAGATAAATATCCAAGACAAATCGGATTGTATATTGGATATAATGAATCAATGGCAAGAAAGATATACGCAGGTAGTGATTTATTCTTAATGCCGTCACGTTTTGAACCTTGTGGTCTTAGCCAATTGATTAGTTTAAAATATGGTACATTACCAATCGTCCGTAATACTGGTGGATTAAAAGATACAATTAATCCATACAATAAATATACAGGTGAAGGTAATGGATTTGGTTTTGAGAATTATGATAGTGATGACTTAAGACATGCGATTAATGAATCATTAAACGCATATCAGAATAAAAAAGCATGGAAAGTATTAGTTAAGAGAGCAATGAATGAAGATTTCTCTTGGACACAAAGTGCAAAGCAATATATTGAGTTATACAAAAAACTTAAGGAGGAATAAGATGGAAACTTTAGCGTTGATATTAGCCGGGGGTAGAGGAAGTAGATTAGACATTTTATCAGAAAAGCGAGTGAAACCAGCGGTTCCTTTCGCTGGAAAGTATAGAATTGTAGACTTTACTTTAAGTAATTGTACAAATTCTGGAGTATATAATATCGCAATTTTAACACAGTATTTACCATTATCATTAAATGAACATATTAGTAAAGGGAAACCTTGGGATTTAGATCGAAGAGATGCAAGTGTTGTATTACTACAACCACATAAACAGTGGTATGCAGGAACAGCTGATGCGGTTCTACAAAATATAAATTATATTAAGAGATTAAATCCAGAATACACATTAATACTTAGTGGAGATCATATTTATAAGATGGATTATCGTGATATGATTCAAACACATAAAGACAGTGGTTCAGACTTAACAATCGCTGTACAACCTGTACCGATTGATGAAGCACATAGATATGGAATCTTGTCAGCAGATAAATCTGGAAAAATTACTAAATTCAGTGAAAAACCACAAGAACCTGAAAGCAATCTAGCTAGCATGGGTATTTATGTATTTAATACAGACGTACTATTAGAAGCAATTCAAGATGTTAAAGACGACAATTTAGACTTTGGGAAGCACATTATCCCACATCTATTAAAATCAGCGCATCTTCAAACATATGTGTTTGAAGATTACTGGAGAGATGTAGGTACTTATGATTCTTATTTAGAGGCAAATCTAGAATTAACAAACACAATTGATAAGATTCAATTAGATCTATATGATCGTGATTGGAAGTTCTATACAAGAAGTGAAGAAATGCCTGCAGTTAAGATAGGTAGCAAAGCTGCCATCTCACAAGCTTTAATCAGTAATGGTTCTATTATTGCTGGGAACATTCAGAAATGTGTATTAAGCCCTGGAGTTGTTATTCATCCTGGTGCGACAGTAATAAATTCTGTTATCTTAAATGATACAGAAGTATTACCTGGATCATACATTGAGAATGCAATTATTGATAAGAATTGTATAATCGGACCAAACGCTAAAATAGGACATGGTGAGGATTATTCTTTGAATAAAGATAAGCCAGAGTTACTAACAAAAGGAATCAATGTAATTGGTAGCAAAGTTATTGTTCCTGAAGGGACAGTTATTGAAAGACACTGTAGAATTTTCAGCAGTGCAGTGATAAAAGAGAAAGTAATCAAATCTGGTAGTACATTACAATAAAAAAAGCCTGTTTACAGGCTTTTTATTATGTCATCTACTATTTTAAGATAATCAATTCGAGGACTTATTTTCTCTTTAATAAGAAATCCTTTTTCCTTTATTTCATCATACGTTATACTTTTTCTTCCATCTTTAGAACGCTTATAGAACTCCATCACATATTGTCCTTCAAGTAAATATATTTCATCATGTGCTTTGAAGTAAATTAATAAAAAACTAATTCCATGGTGATCATATATATTATAAAGGTGTTCTACTTGGTGAGGATGTATATTTGATAAAGGGAACGATGTCTTATTGATTGTCTCTTTCGCTTCAAAATCAATGTAATATCCCTTATAGATTCCGTTGTAATCTGTAGTAGAAGGTACTTTATAATATGCTTCTTTAATAACGGCACCACTTCTTGAAGGGTAATCAACTTTAACTATTTGAATAGGAATCGGCTTCTTATGGATAATTGCAATGTTATTAGCTAAGTAATATTCATTGGATTCATTAATTATCTTTTCAAAAGACATTCCTCGATTAGAATGTGATGTTTTTTGTTTTTGAAATGAGGTCTTTTATTTGGATAATTTATCATATTCCCACTCCTTTATAAATAATATATCATATCACTCCAATAATGAATACACTTTCATATTGAAAAAAAGACAAAAAGGGGATACTTATTGAATTGTGTGTTATAATTTATATGACAATTATAAGGAGGTACATCAATGAGTACAATAAAGATATTTGCTTTAGGTGGACTCGGAGAAAATGGTAAGAACATGTACATTTGTGATATTGATAATAAGATATTTATTTTAGATGCCGGACTAAAATATCCAAGTGTAGAGATGTTTGGAGTAGATTCCATTATCCCTGATTTTACGTACCTAGAGGAAAACAAAAACAGAATTGCGGGTCTCTTTTTATCCCACGGACACGAAGACCATATTGGAGCAGTTCCAAGATTATTAAAAACAATAAAAATGCCAGTATATGGTAGTAATTTTACTTTGGCAGTTTTAAAAGACAGTTTAGAAGATCAGGGGATTGATATTTCTGAACACAAATTTTTCACAGTAGATAGCAGTAAAACAATGAGTTTTGGAGAAGTAAAAATTGATTTTTATAGAGCAACACACTCAATTCCAGAATCATTAGGGTTTGCTATTACGACAAAAGATGGAGTAATCGTTTACGCTCCTGATTATACTTTTGATCAAAACGTAAACAATATGTATAAAACTGAGTTTAGTAAATTAAGTGGAATTGCATCAAAACCTGTATTGGCATTATTAACAGAATCACTAGGTGCTGATAGAATTGGACATACACATAATTCAGGAAATCTTGATTATGCGTTAAACCAAGCGATGTATAATGCTGAAAGTAGAGTCATCGTAACTGCGTTTAGTACTGATCTACTAAGAATTCAAAAGATTATTGATATATCTTTAAAAAACAAACGTAAAATCGCAATTATTGGTCGTAAAACACAAAGAATGATTGATATTGCTGTAAAAACTGGATATCTTGAAATACCAGCTGAAAGCTTATGCAATTTAAAATTCATTGATGATAAGAACAAAAATGAATTAAAAGACGCAGTTGTATTAGTAGCAGGAGATCGTCATGAACCATTTTATATGCTTCAAAGAATGGTTAAGAAATTAGATAGATTAATTCACATTAATAGTGATGATACAATTATCTTAATGACTCCTCCTATTCCAGGGACAGAGAAAATAGCAGCTAGAACACTAGATATTTTATATAGAAACGATTGTAATGTATTAAAAATATCTAAAGCAATTTTACCACCTTCACATGCAAGTAGCGAAGATGTTAAATTAATGATTAATATCTTGAATCCTAAGTACATCGTTCCTGTGATTGGTGAATATAGACATCAATTCGCATTAAGAGATTTATCTACACAATTAGGATATGATATTAACGATGTTGTTATGTTAGATAATGGCGTTGTTATGCAAATTCAAAATGGAAAACTGGTTCCCTACAAAGAACTAATTCCTAATGGAGACTTTCTAGTTGATGGTAGTTTAGAGAATGATGTTTCAGATGTTGTACTAAGAGATCGTGAAATGTTATCAACTGATGGAGTACTATTAATTATCGCTAATATAGATGCTAGAAACAGAAAAGTTGTTAGTGTCCCAGAAATTGTTAGTAGAGGTTTTGTCTATATGAAAGAGAATGAAGAATTAATAGAACAAGTACACGAAATCTTTAATGAAGTGACGAAAAAGATATTCACAAACAAGTACATTGATTGGCGTGTTTATAAGGAAGCTGTCAAAGATGGAATTTCAAAATTACTTTATAAATCTACAAAAAGAAGACCAATCATTATCCCCGTACTAATTGACACTCAAACGAAATAGGTAGAACTTGCCTATTTTTTCTATATTATATACAAATGAGCGATTATTCATATATTTAGTTTTTTTTTATGAATACCTTTACAAAGATGCTAATCAATATTATAATTGAGTTGTTAAAAATAAAAAATATAGGAGGAATTATGAAAAAGTTTTTATTATTATTTGCTGCTTTAACTTTCGTTATAGGCTTATCAGCTTGTGGGGAAGACAAGAAGTATGAAATTGCATTAATCACTGATGTTGGAACTATAGATGATGGTTCATTTAACCAAGGTGCATGGGAAGGTGTTGTAAAATACGCTGAAGAAAATGACGTATCTCACAAATACTACCAACCTGTTGCTAAAACAACTGATGATTACGTAGATGCTATCGAATTAGCTATTGAAGAGGGTGCAACTACAGTTGTATGTCCTGGATTCTTATTTGAAAATGCTGTATGGATCGTTCAGGGAGATTATCCTGATGTTAACTTCATTATTTTAGATGGTACACCTCATAACGTTACAAATTGGGATGACCCTACAACTACTGAAGACGAAACAGCTACATTATCTGGTGCTGGTATGGATAACATGGACTTCACAAACGAAGTTAATGTAAGACCTATCTTATATGCTGAACATGAATCAGGGTTCTTAGCTGGTTACGCTGCTGTTAAAGAGGGTTATACTGAATTAGGATTTATTGGTGGTATGGCTGTGCCTGCTGTTGTACGTTTTGGATATGGATTTATTCAAGGTGCTGATCAAGCTGCTCAAGATTTAGGTTTAGCTTCTGACGCAATCACTATTAAATACTGGTATTCTAACGTATTCTGGGAAACTTCAGAAGTTCAAGCTACTGCAGTTGCTTGGTATTCAACTGGAACTGAAGTTATCTTCTCTGCTGCTGGTGGAGCTGGATTCTCTGTAATGGAAGCTGCATTCCAAGAAGACGGATTAGTAATTGGTGTTGATGTTGATCAAGCTGGTGCTGCTCCTGAAGTTATTACTTCAGCAATGAAAGAGTTAGCAAACTCAGTATATGATACATTAGATGAAATTTATGAAGGTACATTCGTTGGTGGAGTTCCAGTTAACTTCAACGTTCAAAACGAAGGTGTTGGATTACCTCAAGACTTCTCAAGATTCACTACATTCGATCAAGTTGCTTATGATGCGATTTTCGCTCAATTAGTAAATGCTGCGATCGTAGTTGATGGAGACAATACTCAAACATTAGCAGAAGTTGCTGCTAAATATGGTAAAGTATTAGTTTCAGACGAAAGCTAATAACAAAATTTAAATTAAAGGAAGTTAAAAAACTTCCTTTTTTTTATTGCAATAACTGTCAACTGACATTATGCTATTAATAGGAGTGTGATATAGTGAATATCGAGAAATATAAACAAACCCTTACATTATCAAGTTCAACAATTGATCATAACTTAAAAGAATTTTTGACTGATATGCCAAACTATATCAGGCAAAATAGTGTATATAAAAAATTTAAGGCTAAGGAAGTTCTTTTTGAGAAAAGCGAAGAATATAAATATGTTTACTACATTATAAGTGGTAGTTTCGTAGTTGTTAATGAATTTGAGAGTGGAAGAATTTACGAACCAGTTATCCTTTATAGCGACGATTTCATAGGTGTTGTTGAGGCTATAGTAAAGAAACAAGAAATAATATCCACAATTATTGCAAATGAGCAATCAGAAGTATTAGGTTTTAGAAAAGATGATTTTATTAAATGGATTGGTGAAAATCATAACATAACAAAAATAGTTTTAAATTCTATTTCCATTAGTTTCACCAAGAATATGGTAGAATCAGGGGAACAGATAATTTTAAACACAAGATATTTACTGCTATCTCATTTAATACAACAAAGTGTTATGAAAGATGATATTTTTCTGCTTGATGAATCAAGAGAAAAAACATCTATTAGAACTGGAATAAACATAAGAACTTTGTACCGACATATAAAAGAGCTAAAACAAAAAGGACTTGTTGATACAAGGGGCCGAAAAGTATTCTTTAATGACTCACAAAGGCAAAACATATTTGATTTAATGACTGAATTACGAAACAAGTAGAAAACGAGTAATAAATTATTAAAGGAATTTTGTAAGCGTTATCCAAAATATCAGTATTTGATAAGCAGTATTATTTCTATTTTAAGCAAGAATATGATAAAATTTCTATAAGAGGTGAGACAATGAATTACGTAATCGAAATGCTTAATATTACAAAAGATTTCCCAGGAGTTAGAGCGAATGATAATGTTACTCTTCAGTTGAAAAAAGGAGAAATTCACGCTTTATTAGGGGAAAACGGGGCAGGAAAATCTACATTAATGTCAATCTTATTTGGTTTATATCAACCAACAAGTGGAACAATTAAAGTAAATGGTAAGGAAGTTGCAATAAGAAATCCAAATGATGCGAACGATATGCACATTGGGATGGTTCACCAACATTTTAAATTAGTTCATAATTATACTGTTGCTGAAAACATTATATTAGGGAAAGAAGATACAACAGTAGGATTCCTAAAAATGGCTGATGCAATTAAAAGAATCAAATCTTTAAGTGAAAGATATAACTTTAATATTGATCCTAATGCTTTGATTTCTGATATCACAGTTGGTATGCAACAACGTGTAGAGATTCTTAAGATGTTATATCGTAATGCAGAAATTATGATTTTCGATGAACCAACAGCAGTCTTAACTCCTCAAGAAATTGCCGAATTGATGAATATCATGAAGGAAATGGCAAGCGAAGGAAAATCAATCATCGTCATCACTCACAAGTTAAAAGAAATTAAAGCAGTAGCTAACAAATGTACTGTATTAAGAAAAGGGAAATATATTGGTACAATTGATGTAGCTGATACTTCAATTGAGCAAATGGCTGAAATGATGGTTGGCCGTCAAGTACTTTTCGAAGTTGATAAGAACCCAATGAAACTTGGGGCAAATGTATTAACAGTTGAAAACCTTACAATGACTAACAAAGATCAAAAGCAAGTACTAAAAGATATTACATTTTCTGCTCGTGCTGGAGAAATTTTATGTATTGCTGGTATTGAAGGAAATGGACAAACACAATTAGTAGAAGCAATTACAGGGTTAAAAACTAATTATCAAGGTGACGTATGGATCCACGATAAAAATATTTCAAATTTAAGTATTAGAAATAGAACATTATCGGGAATGGGACATATTCCAGAAGATAGACATAAACACGGTCTTGTATTAGATTATAACCTTGGTGAAAACATGATATTGCAATCGTACTTTGATGAAGAATTCCAGCATAATGGATTCTTGAATTTTGATGCGATTACAGAACATACAAACGATTTAATTGAACGTTTCGACATTCGTTGTGGACGTGGAGAAAAAACATCTTCAAGAAGTTTAAGTGGTGGAAATCAGCAAAAGGCAATTGTTGCTCGAGAATTTGATAGAAACCCAGATTTAATGATAGCAGTTCAACCAACTAGAGGATTAGATGTTGGTGCTATTGAGTATATACATGATCAACTAGTAAAATTACGAGATCAAGGAAAAGCAGTTTTGCTTGTTTCGTTAGAATTAGATGAAGTAATGAGTGTCTCTGACCGTATATTAGTAATGTACGAAGGTGAAATAGTAGCTAACGTAAATCCAAAAGAAGTTACAGAAAACGAATTAGGACTTTATATGTCTGGTTCCAAAAGAGGTGAATTATAATGAAGAATATTTGGAAAAAATTCACCACTGCAATATCACGTTTCTTTCATGATGATGCTGGGGTTAGCTTTCTTGCCTCAACATTAGCGATATTTGCAGGTATCTTATTTAGTTTCTTCTTAATGTTAGCATTTGAACCAAGTGATGCATTTAGAGGTCTAAGTATTATATTAAGTGCAGGATTCCGTGAAGGAATGAGTTCCTTAGGAAATGTAGTTGTTAAATCAACTCCTATTATCCTAACTGGACTGAGTATCGGATTCGCATTTAAAACTGGACTATTCAATATTGGTGCTACAGGGCAGTTAACTGTCGGTGCATTCGCATCAATCTATATTGGTGTACATTGGACATTCTTACCAGGTTATAGTCACTGGATGGTTGCAGTATTAGGTGCAATTATAGTTGGTGCAATATGGGGTGTAATCCCAGGGATATTAAAAGCGTTCTTCAATGTCCATGAGGTCGTCGCAACCATAATGTTAAATTATATTGCAATGTACGCAGTATCAAGAATGGTACAAGATTTTGTATTTGAGTCTTTAAAATCAGAATCACAAAGTGTACATCCAAACGCAGTAATACCAAAAATGTTCTTAGATAAGGTTTTCCCCGACAGCTCCGTCACAGGTGGTTTCTGGCTCGCAATACTAGCTGTCATCATAATTTATATTGTACTAAACAAAACTACATTTGGTTTCCAATTAAAAGCAGTTGGACACAATAAAGACGCTGCAAAATATGCTGGAATCAATGAAAAAATGAGTGTTGTATACGCAATGGCAATCGCAGGTGCATTAGCAGGACTTGCCGGAGCAGTAATCTATTTAACTACTTCAGGAGCACACATCTCTACAACTTATATCTTACAACCTGAAGGTTTTGATGGGATCGCAGTTGCCTTATTAGGACTGAGTAACCCAATAGGTATCCTTGGAGCAGGTATATTCCTTGGTTATATTAAAGTAGCAGGATTATATCTACAAACATTAACATTCAAAAAAGAGATTATAGATATTATTATCTCAGCAATTATATATTTAAGTGCATTATCAATCGTCTTCAAATCATTAGGTAGATGGTTAGTAAAAATAATTGATAGACTCAATGCTAAAGACCCAGAGCCTGTAGCTAAAACAGGAGGTGATGAATAATGATGGACTTTATTAATACATTCGCCGAGATTGTTCGTTTATCAATGTTCATAGCAATACCATTAATTATCGTTGCATTAGCTGGATTATTCAGTGAACGTAGTGGTGTTGTCAACATCGCATTAGAAGGTATCATGGTATTTGGTGCAGTAATCAGTTCCTTGATGATAGGAATCCTGTTTAATAATACAGACCTATCAGGACAATGGTTATTCATTATTGGAATGTTAATCGCAATTGGTGCAGGAGTAGTATTTAGTTTATTACATGCCTTCGCTTCGGTTAATATGAAAGCAAACCAAGTAATATCTGGTACAGCTCTTAACATATTTGCTCCAGCATTTGGTGTATTCCTTGCAAGAGCAATATTCAATGTAAGTAAAATTAGTTATCCAACAAGAGAGTTCTTTATCAAAAAAGTAACTATCTTCGGATTAGACCTTAGCAATATACCAGTATTAGGCCCAATGTTTTTTACAAAAACATATATCACTGTATTTGTAGGTATATTAATACTTGTCATTGCATATATTATTCTATATAAAACAAAATTCGGTCTAAGATTACGTGCTTGTGGGGAACATCCTCAAGCAGCAGATGCAGCAGGTGTTAATGTATATAAAATGCGTTACGCTGGTGTATTAATCTCAGGTGGACTAGCTGGACTTGGTGGATTATTCTATATCGTACCAATATCTGGTAATTATGATCCACTATACGGAGTATCAGGATATGGATTCTTAGCACTTGCCGTATTAATATCAGGGCAGTGGAAACCAGGAAGAATTATGGTTATGGCATTATTATTTGGTTTCTTTGCCAAATTATCAAATATGACAGACTTAATTCCTTTACTTGATAATATGCATCTATCAACAGAAACACTACGTATTATTCCATTCGTAGTAACGTTGTTTGTATTAATGTTAACAAGTAAGAACAGTTCAGCTCCAAGAGCTTCAGGAGAACCATACGATAAAGGTAAAAGATAATAATAAAAAAGCACATTTTGTGCTTTTTTTATTTTCTTTTAATTCATACTTGTGATACAATGAAATGTGCATATGCCCAGAAAAGGTGATTGGATGAATAAAAAGAAACGATACGCTAGAAGACTTGATGGACAACGAACATTCAAACCAGCAGGTATTCCAATGAGTGAATTAGAAAGTACAACACTTCATATTGATGAATTAGAGGCAATTCGTTTAATTGATTATGAAGGAAAAAGTCAAATAGATGCAGCAAAGGAAATGGAAGTAAGTAGAACAACCATTCAACGACTAGTCGAAAAAGCAAGATTCAAGTTACTCGATACAATCCTACATAATAAAGGGTTAAAGATTAGTAATGATATATCAAACATAAAACTCAAAGGTGAGAACAAAATGGATGTAGGAGTAAAAGAAGTACTTAAGATTGCATTTCCTACAACAGATAAAGTTACAATCATTAAAGAGTTTGAAGAATTGAAAGAATTTATGTGTTACACAGTCTCACATACTGATGTAATTGCGGTTACGCAAATACCAATTTACGTTTCCATTGACTATAATATTCCTATTTTACTTGGTGAACAGGATATAGATGTTGTTATAACATCTAATATGGATAAACCGATGATCAAACATATGGATCATGCCGGAATTGAAGTTATTCTAGGTGGAAAAGGTCGAATTGATGTTAGTTTGAATGAATACCTTAGTGGGTTCTTAAGTGAAAGAGACATTATATGTGACCCCGATATATAAAAAAAGGACAAAATGTCCTTTTTATTTTTTTCTTAAAACTTGTTTAATCAATTTATTGCGTTCATTAAGTGCTCGTTCGTATTTTCCTGTCTGTAGTCCTTTAAAATAAACTTTATCTTTAAGCTCATCAGGTAAATACTGTTGGTAGATTAACGCATCTTTGTAGTCATGAGGGTAAATATATTTAGCTTTGTCTTCAAAGTTAGATACATTTATTAAGTGATTCGGTACTTTTGGTGTTAATCCTCGATGAATATCTTCTAGTGCTTTGTCAATTGCGAGATACGCACTATTTGATTTAGGAGACAACGCCATATCGACAACCAATAGTCCTAAAGGAATTCTTGCTTCTGGGAATCCTACACGTTCACACGCTCTTGTACAAGCATCCATCTTTGTAATAACACTAGGATTGGCTAATCCTATATCTTCATAAGCGATTACTGTTAATCTTCTTAAAATAGACGGTAAATCTTCCATTGCGATTAATCTAGCTAAGTAATGAAGTGCCGCATCAACGTCACTTCCTCTTATTGATTTCTGCATTGCGCTTAATATATTAAAATAGTTATCTTCGTTCTTATCAAGAGACAAACTAGGTGTTAAAAGGATCTCTTTTGCCATCTCTAAGGTTACTATCTCATTTGGGAAAGACATATGAAGTATCTCCAAACTATTGATCCCAGCCCTTATTTCATGATTGCTAGACTGTGCGATATAGTCATAGACACCTTCTTCAAGAGTAGATGTTAATTCTTCCTTAAAATCTTTCGAAACTTGCTTCAATCTAGTTATAATGTTCTCATTAGAGATTGGGTTTAGCTTAAGTACGTGTGTTCTTGAACGTACTGCCGGATTAACACTATGATATGGGTTATTAGTTGTTAACCCAATAATCAAGATATTGCCTTCTTCCACATGGGGCAATAGAAAATCTTGGATATCCTTGTTCATTCTGTGGATCTCATCAATAATTACAAGTGCTCCATAGTTTAAACTAACTTTGATTATCTCACTTAAATGAGCCTTTTTATCAGTTGAAGCATTGAACTTGAATACATTCAATCCAAATAACTCCCCAATTGCCTCAGCAATTGTTGTTTTACCGATTCCAGGAGGTCCATAAAGAATCATACTAAACATCTTATTGTTGGTTACCATTCTTCTAATAACACCCTTTTCACCTATTAAGTGTTCTTGTCCTACGATATCGTCTATTGATTTAGGTCTAGCTCGATACGCAAGTGGTCTTTTTATGTCCATCATTAATCACCCTTTATCTACTATTAAATAATATCCAATTATAACATAATTTCTTATAGAATATTAGTAGAGAGAGGGGTTTTATTATGAAAATATCATTTGACTCAAAAATAATACCATTTTTATTCCTCATATCAGTTTGGTCCTTTGTATTATTGCCGATAAGAATAGAAGTTTTATATAGAAAAGAAAATATCCCTAGATGAATTATTTATAGTGATAAAAGAAATGTTGTCTTTCTATTTGGCCTTTTTTTAACTTACTCAAAGACTCTCTTTCAGAGGATCTATGATGCATACATTTTTTGATTCTCTGAACTTATGCTATAATTTAGATATATGATTTAAAAGGAGGACATGATGGATTTTTTTATAAAATACTTTACACCTGCTTTATTGGTTATCATTTTTTCAATGATACCAATCTATTTTATTCGTATGATTTACTTCATTAGGAATTCTCATTTTGTAATTGAAATACTTTCCATTAACTTAAGTTTATACATACATCTATTTGTATACTTTATGTTTGTAGTTCACTTATTCTTTTATGCAAAAGACCTTTCATACCTTGTATTCTATATCTTTGGGTTCACAATGATGGCATTTCTTTTTCTATTAATTGGATACAGGCAAAAGTTCAGACATCTTAAACGGAATAAATACGTTGTTTTATTTAGTAAATGGAATAACAGGAAAAAGTTCCAAACATACTTAGACGAAATGAAATACTCACATATAGACATCTTGGATGGATCATTCTCACATGTTACAAGCATGAAGTTTGATGATACCACTGATTTAGTCATTAATACTACTATGAAGGAAATAGAAGAACAATCAAACTTATTATACTCCTTTAAAAGTTTTAAAGGGTATATGTTGTTCGCATTGAACACAGCGCTATTCTTTGGTTCTATTGTTGCGTTTGTAATATTCTTTGTGTACATTCCTAGACTTGGATAATAAAAAGCCTTAGAGGCTTTTTTTATGTCTTAATAATTGCACATAACTTTATAAAATGTTAGAATATGAAGGCGAGGTGATTTACTAATGGACAAACAAAAAATGATTGAAGAAATCAACCGTTTAAAGAAAGAAAAAAATGCAGTGATTCTTGCTCATTATTACCAAGAAGGATCAATTCAAGATATAGCAGATTATACAGGAGATAGTTTATATCTAAGCCAAATAGCAGCGGAAACAGATGCGGATATCATTGTATTTGCGGGTGTGCACTTTATGGCTGAGACAGCTAAGATATTAAGTCCTGATAAAAAAGTATTATTACCTGTTGCTGAAGCAGGATGCCCAATGGCAGATATGGTCACAGATATCAGGTTAACAAACTACAAAGCTAAAAACCCTGATCGTGTCATTGTTGCATATGTAAATACAACAGCAAAAGTAAAAGCATTAAGTGATATATGTGTTACATCAAGTAACGCAGAAAAGATAATCAAACATTACAAAAATGATAAGTTAATGTATGTTCCGGATAAGAACTTAGGAGCGTACCTAAAAGAAAAATATGAACTAGATATGGAAGTTTGGCCAGGATTTTGCTGTATTCATAACGATTTAACGTTAGAACACTTAGCAACTGCCAAAGCAAAATATCCAAATGCACAGTTTATCGTACATCCTGAAGCAAAATTAGATCTTGTTCACAAGGCAGACTTTATTGGTAGTACAAAAGGATTACTAAACTATACAATCGAATCAGACCATGATGAGTTCATTGTTGGTACTGAAGATGGTATTATCCATACAATGGAAGTAAACAGCCCGAATAAGAAGTTCCATATTCTTTCTGACGGTTTAAAATGTTACGATATGAAACTAACAAGACTAGAAGATGTTTATTTAGCATTACGCGATGAACAGTTCGAAGTTGAAGTTCCAGAAGATATAAGATTAAAAGCCTTTGAAGCATTAGATAAAATGTTAAAACTAAGTTAGGTGATAATTATGAAAACAGTCACAACAGACATTGTGATTATTGGCGCTGGATTAGCTGGGCTTTATACAGCATTAAATATCGATTCTAAAAAAAGAATCGATATTATTGTAAAAGAAGACCTATCTGATACAAACAGTCGTCTAGCACAAGGTGGAATAGCCGGAGAATTAGATATCAATAAAGACCTTATTAAAGGTCATTTTGATGATACCTTAACCGCAGGATGTTACATAAACAACAAAGAAGCAGTAAAAGTACTTGTTGAAGAAGCAAGTTTCAATATAAAAAACCTGATTAACCTTAAGGTTGCCTTTGACAAAGATTCAGAAGGTAACTTATTACTAACCCGTGAAGGTGGACATTCTAAAAACAGAATCTTACACGCTGGCGGTGATAGTACAGGTAAAGGTATTATGAAAGCATTACGTGATGCGTGCTCTCTAAGAGATAACATTCATCTTCATGAAAACACAATGGCACTAGATCTTGTCTTTAATAAAGAACAGTGTAGTGGTGTCTTCGCATTAAGCAAATCAAATAGAGTAATTAAGTATTTAGCCAAAAGCACAGTAATCGCAACTGGTGGTATTGGTAACATCTATGGTTCAACAACCAATTCAACATCCGCTACCGGTGATGGTATTTCAATTGCGAGCCGGGCAGATGTTGAAATAGAAGATATGGAATTCATTCAATTTCATCCCACAGCCTTCTATAACAAAGAAACGATGCACAGACAGAAGTTCTTAATTACCGAAGCTTTACGAGGTGAAGGTGCTTATTTAAGAAACAGTGAAGGTGAACGATTCATGGAGAAATACGATGAACGATTAGAACTAGCTCCTCGTGATGTAGTATCACAAGCTATCTACCGTGAAATGTATGATACCTGGGCAGACAATGTTTATCTTGATACAACGCATATGGATAAAGAAACATTGGAAAGACGTTTTCCTACAATCTTTAAACATCTACTACAATATGGATTTAAACTAGGAGAAGACTTAATACCTGTATCTCCTGTTCAACACTTCACCATCGGTGGAGTTAAAACAGACTTGCATGGTAAAACATCTTTATCTAACCTATACGCATGTGGTGAATGTGCATCAAGTGGAGTACACGGAGCGAATAGACTTGCGTCTAATTCGTTACTAGAATGCATTGTATTTGGAAACCGTATCGCTCAAGATATAAATCATAAACCTGATTCAATCATATCTAACGGTACAGCGTATAATAAGTTCCCAAGTAGGAATTATGACTTCACACCAATGAAACGCAAACTAGGACAAATTATGGATGAATACGTTGGAATAGTACGTTCAGAAGAAGGACTAACTTTCGCCATCCAAGAAGTAGATAAACTACATCTATCATTAACGCAGTACCCAAATAAGAACAAGTTTTATTATGAAGCATTGAACATGGTCGAAGCTGCGATACTAATAATCAAAGGAGCGTTACACCGAACTGTAAGTATCGGATGTCACTACCGTATAAATTAATGAAAGCAAACTATCACACACATACCCACTTTTGCGGACACGCATCAGTGATCATGCTCCACATGATTCAGTTCATGATTATCATGTTCGAATGAAGATGGACAAATTAGACGATTACCTAAAAGATATTGAAATAGCACAAGAGAAAACCAAAGGATTTCTAACGATATACAAAGGACTAGAAATAGAATATTGGGATTCACATGAAGAATACTATACTATGTTAGAACAAAAAGTAGACTATATGATTCATGGGCAACACTACGTTATTAGAAACAATGATCTATCAAAACTGGTATCTAGTTTTGATCTAACAACAGTAGAAGAGATTTATTTATACGCAGATTTTATGATTGAAGCAATGAGATCAGGTAGGTTTTTATTTCATGCTCATCCAGATTTATTTATGTGTGGATATAAAGTTTGGGACAAAGATACCGAAGAAGTTTCAAGAAAAATACTACAAGTAGCAAAAGAAACCAATTCAATATTTGAATACAATGCCAACGGAAACAGAAGAGGAAGTGTGATGACACCTCTTGGAAAACAACCACTATATCCAAGAATAGAATTTTGGTCTTTAGTAAAAGAGTACGGAATCAAAACTACATTAAGTAGTGATTGTCATCAGCCACATTTACTATATGATGACACGATGAAAGACGTAGAAAAAAAGTATAATAATCTAGAACTGAATGATGTCGGAATTATTAAACTATAACACCTAGAATACAAGGTCTAACGAACCTTGTTTTTTTATGCATAAAATACGCTCTCTAAGAGTCTTTCATTTCAAACAAGACTCATAGACAATTTAATAGATAAAAAGACATATCACCCTAAAATAGGTGAAGAAATAGATAGTCTAATATTTATATCAATGTATCATTATTAAACATAGTCATCGTGATTTTATGAATATGTTAACCACATGTTTTATATGTGAGAAGTGCTTCTTTAATACATAAATACAGTGATTCAACCTCCTTTCAATACTTTATGGGGTTTGATTTGTCAATTCAAATGACTTCCTATAATATATATTATGTTAACTAGTAGTGGTACGAACAACAAAGCCATTTGTTTTAACTATGTGGATAATGTGGAAACTGTGTTTCGATTCTACTCACCCTCTCTCGGCCCTATCTTCAAAATCAAATTAAACCGTAACAGTAAACTTCAAAAAAACTATCCAAAACATCTCTTAAATATGATCATACTTCATATATATATTTATACCGATATTTTAATGTCCTTTTTGAAAACCTTGTTTAGAGCTAGAATTACGATTGATTATGACTTATCTTTTGGTCGTCGATATTGCCGTGAAATAACTTAACTAATTCTATCAAAAGACATTCTCATATGATAGACTATATGTGAGGTGATTTATGTGAGTAAAGTTGCATTGATTTTTACTGGTGGAACAATCAGTATGAAGGTCGATAAAAATGAAGGTGGAGCAATACCAAGTCTGAGTACAAATGAGATTGTATCTACTCTTACAGGAATCGATGAATTTGATAATCTTGAAGTATATGAATTTTCTAGTAAACCAAGTCCGGCAATAACTCCAAAAGATATGAGTGATATTTCAAATGTTGTAAATCAGTTTTTGGAACGTGATGATGTTTGTGGTTGTGTTGTTGTTCATGGAACTGATGTTTTAGAAGAAACTGCATTTTATTTAAACACAGTTACAAAATCTAATAAACCAGTTGTCTTAACTGGATCAATGAAAAACGCAAGTGAACTTGGATACGACGGATTAACGAATCTTGTTTCTAGTATTAAAGTTTGTATGTCGAACCAATCAATTGGAAAAGGAACTTTAGTAGTAATGAACGATACAATCAATTCTGCTATGGAAGTTACAAAAACTCATACAATGAGTTTGGATACTTTTAAATCAATTGAATTCGGTCCACTTGGAATGATAGATCATCATGAAGTATTGTATTACCGTAATATCACACACTCTAAGAAATACAATTTAGATAACAATGTAAATGATTCGACTTACTTAATAAAAGCTTACGCTGGTATGAATGGTGATTTGATAGATTTCCTTATTAGCAAGAATGCATCTGGAATAGTTATAGAATCCTTAGGACGTGGAAACTTACCTCCAATGATGATACCTAGTATTCAAAATGCAATCGATAAAGGAATAGTTATCGTTATATCATCTAGATGTTATTCTGGTCGTGTTCTTGATACTTACGCATATAAAGGTGGCGGAAAAGATCTAACAAAACGTGGTTGTATTCTAGGTGGTAGTTTTAATGGTCAAAAAGCCAGAATATTATTAATGCTAGGATTGGCCAACAACTTAAGCAAACCAGAGATAAAAAAACTATACGAATTATAAAAGAACTTTCTTAGAAAGTTCTTTTTTTGTTATAATAAGATGAGGTGATATTATGACAGTCGAAATCGTAGAATTTCTACAAACATTTAGAAACGGATTCTTTGATCTATTCTTTAACTTTATATCTTTTATGGGTGAGGAATATGTATATATAATCCTATTAACAGTTATCTATTATGCCTATGATAAAAAGCTAGGTGAAATGCTCGGATATGTATTAATCGTATCGACAGCACTCAATACAATACTCAAACATATCTTCAGTGCGGATCGTCCTTTTACAAAGTATCCTGAGCGCATTGAAAACTTAAGACCGCATACTTCTCCAGGATATTCTTTTCCAAGTGGACATACCCAAGTATTCACTTCAATAGTGTTCTCGCTGGGATATTACATTAAGAGGAATTTCATAATAATCATTGTAGCTACACTATCAATTCTAATGGCAATATCAAGAATGTATTTAGGTGTTCACTTCTTTGAAGATGTATTTGTTTCATTAGTACTTGGTATTTCACTATCTTATCTATACTACAAAGTCTATACAAAATATAGCGAAGACACTAAAAAGCTAATGATGATTTATATTGGTACCTTAGTGGTTCTATTGCTTATATTGTTCGTATTACGAAGTAAAGCCTATATTACAACTGTTGGAATGTTCGCAGGATTTATAAGTGCAATGTGGTTTGAAAAACGATACGTCAACTTCAGCTTAGATGTCTCAATTATTCAAAAAGGAATTAGAGTACTCTCTGGTGTTATAATCATGATACTGATCCAGGGTGGATTCAAATATATATATGGAAGTATATTTAGTAATGATTCTGTATTACTATTCTTTGATTTTATTAGATACTTCTTGCTTGTATTTATTGGACTTGGAGTCTATCCGTACTTCTTTAAGAAACTAGGTATTTAAAAAAGAGCAAAATTTCGCTCTTTTATTTTACTCTTTTTCAGATACTCTAATAACAGTTACATGTCCCGGATAATCTAACAATTCTTCATACTCATCAAATGAGGCATCAGGTACATATATTATATATGTTTGATCTTGTGTAAATACAAAACTTTGCTGAATATTCATTGCCGTATAAGTTTCACTAATTTCTTTTTGTAAAGTAATCTCTTGAACTGCACTTTCTACAAATAAATATATTCCCATATACTCAATGTTTTGACTAATTTCGATTGATTGAATTGATTTGGAATTACGGAATGCATATCCCATGATAGTTGTAACTGATTCCAAATCAATATCTTCTAGAAATACATTTCCATAAAATGCGTCTGTACCAATAGTATTAATTGTCGATGGCACAACAAAGCTTGATGATATTTTATTTGAAGGGTAACGAATAAGTGTGTTGTCACTATATAGAATACCATCTTCGACAAAGTATTTAGATTGTTCTCCGGTTACAATAAACTCCTCAAGTCCATCTAATCCAACCAGTGGTAACTGACCTGAATAATCACTTGGCAATACGAGAGTCCTAATTGTTGTATTCTCATAAAAAGCTATTATGCTCATATCAAATTCAGAATTACTGATTTCAAATGAGGTTCCAGTTAGTCCTCGTGGGTAGAACATTAAATAATCTTGTTCCTTATTATATAGTGCGCCATCTAGAACAGAAAAATATCGATGATTTTCATCTATAATCAACTCTTTTAGTTCTGGACATCCAGAACAAAAATCAGCAAATAAGTATGTCGTATAATTTGGTATTTCGATGGTCTCAAGCATTGGAGCGTTTGCTATGCTCAGTGTAGTAAAACTACTCCACATTGTATCCACAAATTCATTATGCATTAACACTTCATAGTTGCTGTATACGGCTTGGCCAATCTCAATTGTGTTTATGTTCATTACCTCAATAATTGGACATCCTTCAACAAAAGCATATGATGTATCTTCATCTGTTCCATCGTACGTGTCCATATTAATTACACAGCTGTATAACTCAATTATTTCTAAGTATTCACCTCGAACTATTATTTGAGTACTACTAGTATCAAATTTAGTTTCTCCATAAAATGTTATCGATTGTAAATTCAACA
The DNA here is from genome assembly GCA_004195325.1 of Candidatus Izemoplasma acidinucleici. Lineage (GTDB taxonomy): Bacteria > Bacillota_I > Bacilli_A > Izemoplasmatales > Izemoplasmataceae > Izemoplasma > Izemoplasma acidinucleici. Next base: position 21,766 of record SDWO01000026.1, read on the forward strand.
CATTTCTAAATGCATTTGAAAGAACATAGGCATCTATAGGTATTTCAATACTACTTATCTCTGAATCAAGAAAAGCATGTTGATCAATTACAGTAACAATTGATCCATTAATCATTTGAGGAATTCTCAAATGTCCAGCTTCACCAGTATAACCTGTAATAGCTATTAAAGGATCATCATCCCCCATCTGGGATCTATAAGTAAATACATCCTCAATTAATTCAAATTGAGCAGTTAATTCTATAAGTCCACTTTCTTGAATGTCTATTGAATCAAAATATGTATCTGTATCACCACTCCAACCAGTAAAAAGATAACCTTCTTTTACTGCAATTGGTAATTCAATTGATTCGTTTGCTTCAATTTCAGTTATATGTAGATATTCTTCTCCATCAACATATAAGTAAATACCTGGTTCTTTGTTTAATTCTTCAGTAGGATTACATCCCAGTAATGGAAGCATCCCTATAACTAACAATATACTCATTACAGTTCTTTTCATAATATCCCCTTTTCTCCCGATAAGCATACCTCTAGCCTATCACTTCTTAAGTGCGTATATTTTATTATACTATACTTATATATTCCATGTAAGGACAAATTTGTCCGTTCTACGTTCTACAGAATTGAGTGCAGCGTATAAAAAAGAGCGAGAATTCGCTCTTTTACTTTACTTTAATTCCTAAGAACTTGCAGAACAATGGTGCTTGGTACTCTGATATCTCTAGTCCTGTTAAGCTGATAATATCAATTGATATATCATCTAACGTACTATTAGATAAATCTAGTTCTTTAAAGGGATTATTATAGATTCTACTTTTAGTAAGGTTTACTTGATCAAAGTTAATTCCTTCTATTTTGTTTTCAAACCAACTTGATTCAGTTAAGTTCGATTCTTCTATTTCTAGTATTTTACATTTTGTTTGAGTAACATCTAGATACCTCATATTACAGTTCTTAAAATAGGTATCGTTGATGAATGATTCTATTATATGGCTACCAATGAATTTACATTCGATGAATTCACATCGAATGAATGTGGTATTGGTAAATTGGTTATTGGATAGATCACAATTGTTAAAGGTACAATCAATGAACTCGCTTCGTTCAAAGCGGTTATTTGTTATTATGGTTTTATCAAAGATACAAGCATCAAAGACAATTCTGTCTTCGATTTTTTCAATCTTGATATTAGATATTGTTCCATACTGAATATTGTCTTCATTTAATATATCTTCGAATGTCATTGGTTCAAGCGGAAACTTCCTAATTGGTTTTTTTCTTTTTTTCATGTTAGCTCATTAGGAAATCAATATTTTTTTGTAAGATTACTTCTTGGTCTTGATCTGATTTCGCTATTTTTTTGACAATAAACTTGAAGAGGAAATTCATTTTTTTGAATTGGTATGCGCCACCAATGTATTTGATCTTCGCATGTTCGATGATTGAATCACTGAAGTTCTCTTTAATTACTTGATCTTCATTCTCTGTAGCCATTCCACAAAGGAAGACTTTTAAAGGCTTACTTAATAATGTTGTTTCATTATTATTAAGTAGTTTTTTTATTCTCTTATTTATTCTACCTGCATAGATTGGTGTCCCTAGTATGATCTCATCATATTCATTGATGTCAATCTTGAAGTCATTAATATGAATTAGATTTGCACCTTCCCTATGTTTTCGTAGTATACTCGCTAGTTTTTCTGTCATTCCGTATTTGCTTGTGTAAATAATAGCTGTTTTCATCTTTATCCCTCACTTATATATTCTATTTGATTCTCATGTGCGTAAATCTGTGATGTATTTACCTCAAATGCTACATACAGCATTGCTGTGCAGAACACTAGGAACGATATTACGATTATTGTGTATTTGTATACTTTGATCATTGGTTTGCCACCTCTCTAATTTCTTTTTCTATTTGGTGAAATAATTCTTGTCTTGTGTAAAACCCTCTTTTTGTGTTAAAGAATAGAATCTTTGCATGAATACTTGATGCGATTAGTTCGTATGTTGTATCGAAGCTTAACTTAAACTTCTTAGTATTTAGTTCTAATAGCTGTCTCTTATACACATCT
>SDWO01000154.1 GCA_004195325.1 Candidatus Izemoplasma acidinucleici
AAACCTGAAATACTTGATATTAAAGAGATGAACTATATCACAATCAAGGGTGAAGGTAATCCAGGCAGTGAACTATTTAGTGAATGTGTTCAAGCATTATACGCTATTTCTTACGGTATCAAGATGACTTTGAAAAAAGATAATCCTTTTGAAGACTACACAGATTATACAGTGTTTCCTCTTGAAGGAATATGGGATTTAAGTGAAGAAGGAAGAACACTATATAATGAAGGTAAAAGCATCGTTGAAATCAAAGACCACATGGTCTTTAAAATGATGATTAGGCAACCCTTGTTTGTATCAAAGGACTACATTGAGTTCACACAAAACGAAGTGTATAAAAAGAAAAAACTAGAAAAAGTCCTTGAAGTAAAATATGAACAAATCACAGAAGGACTAAATTGTCAGATGATGCATATCGGAAGTTATGATAATGAACCGGAATCATTTCTTCAAATGGAAAAATTCTGTCAAGAATCGGGATATAAAAGAATATCAAAAACACATAAGGAAATATACTTAAGTAATCCTAGTTCTGTAGAAGCTGCTAAATTAAAAACAACTATTAGATTCAAGATTGAAAAGATCGTATAAAAAAAAGACCGATAAGGTCTTTTTTATTTTCGTCTAACTTTTTTATACAATACAATCGATTGCTCTAAAACCAAGGAAAGCATTCCTGATAATAGTATTCCATTCTTTTCAATAGAACTAACGAATAAGGAATTTGTATATTTGCTTCCAATAATATCTGTTAGATTATAAAGGAAAATAGCTAATACTATTGTGATAGATATTATGGTATATGTTCTTAACTCTAATTGGGGTTTAATTATTTTGTATCCATTTAAAATTATAATTAATGAGATGGATAGAAAGAATCCACTAATTACAGGTTTTGGAATAAGAACAAATGCACTTCCAAATGGTGGAAAGAATGATAACAGAATTAACATAGCTGCACCAAAGAAAATCACCCACTTATTAACTACTTTTGTAGCGATTACTATTCCTACATTTTGTGTGTATGTTGTTTTAGGAAAACCACATAGAATACTTGAAAACATACTACCAACACCATCAGCTAATAAACTACCTTGATATTCGTCATTCCTTGGGTATCTATCATATGCACCTTTGGTTATTGCGGTTGTATCAGCTATTGTTTCTAATGCAGAAACAATGAACAACACCGAAAACAATAAGATTCCTTCTATTGGGAATGATAATCCAAATTTTAAAGGTTCTGGAAACAAAATAAGTGTATCTGAGTTATATAAGCTAATATCTATCATTCCAAAAAAGCTTGAAACTATTAGACCACCTATAATACTTAAGATAAAAGCGTAAACTTTTAATGTTTGATTAGATTTATAAAGTACGAAGAAAGTAACTCCTATAACAAAGAAAGATACAAACAATATACTAAATAATGAAAAATCTGTGTTATCTATCGTACTCATATTATATTTTATGGCTAAGATGAACAATGTTACACCAATTGAGATTATTACGATCCCATTTACAATGGGTGTGAAAATATCTCTTAAATGTTTTATGTTAAATGCGAGGATTATTTCGATAACTGAAGCAACTATTATACTTCCGAAAACCCCATTTAAACCGTATTCTTTACCTATAATAACAATGGCAGATAAGAAAATAACACTAGTCCCCATCATTAAAGGAAGTTTTGATCCAATTTTCCATATAGGAAACACTTGAACGAGACTTACTAGACCACTCGTCAATAACGACATTTGAATTAAAAAAACTACAGTTTCAGAACTTAATGGTATTAAATCACCAATGATAATGATTATACCAATATTACTAAATAACATTGCTATAATATGCTGGAAACCTATTGTAAATGATTGATAGCTTTTTGGCAATCCATCAAATGAATGTAGGGGATTAGATGAGGTCATCTTTTAGAACAATCTTATCAATATTTTTTACAAAACTTGCAACTAGTTTTTTATCAAACTGCGTTCCAGCACAGTGTTCTAATTCCTTTATAGCTTCTTTAATACTAAATTTAGATTTATATAATCTATCCGATGTCATTGCATCAAATGCATCTACTATTGAAATGATTCTAGAAGAACGAGGTATTTTTTCTCCTTTGATTTTTAAAGGATACCCAGTACCGTCCCATTTCTCATGATGATGTAATACAATATTAGATACGCTTCTCATCTCAGATGTACTATATAAAATTCTATATCCTATTTCTGGATGAGACTGAATAATGTTCATTTCAGACTCGTTTAATTTACCATCTTTTTGAATAATTTCTGTGGGAATTATAATCTTACCAATATCATGTAAAATACCAGCTGTTTTAAGTTCGGTTATTTGATCACGGTTTAGTTTTAGAACCTGTCCAAATCTTTCAGCATATTTTGAAACATTTAGAGAATGATTTGAAGAATAAATATCTTTTTCATAAAGAGTGTTCATAATTCCATCTAGTGCTGAACTTCTCATAGATGGTATATTCATTATTTTTTCACGATACATTTTATCTTCTGCATCATTAATTGTTAAATAAATATCTTCTGTTGTCTTATATTTAATTGTGTACCCAAATGCAATAGATAACTGAATACTATTGATATATACTTTTGATGCTTGCTTTACAACTTCATTTAGAAGTGCTTCAATTTCTTTTGATGAAGTATTTTTAACTGTAAAAGCAAACTCATCTCCACCAATTCTGAAAACATCAGCTTTGTTTTTAAAGACAGATTTAAATACTTTCGAAGCTTCTTCAAGGAGTAAATCTCCCTCTTTATGTCCAAATGCATCATTAATCAGCTTCAACCCATTTATATCAGCCATTATAATTCCGTAAGGTAAATTTGATTCAACATTACTATCTTGAATACAAGTTTCGAAATGTCTTCTATTATACAATTTTGTTAAGTAATCTGTGATAACAATTTCTTGGAGTTTTTGTTCCTTTTCTTTTATATCTGTTATATCCAATGCGACACTTAATGCCATCTCATCGCCATTCTCAAGATTTCCGATATATTTTGAATGAAATGACCAAGTTCTTTCAGTCATATCACTTTTTCTTACTTGAACAACATTGTGGATAGTTTCAGTTTTATTTTTGTATAGTTTTTCAATGATTCCAACAATAGTACCTTTTCTATCTCCGTAAGCTAAGTCAACCCATTCGTCTATAGTAGTTAACTGTTCTTCTTTATATCCTGTAAAATCTAAAAGAGTTTGGCTTACACTAATAATATCATTATTGCTTTTGTGAAGAAAAGCAGGAGTAGGGATATTTTTAACTATAGTTTTAATAAATTCTTCTCTTGTAGATAATTTCCTTTTGTATATCGTATTATAAAAAACCAAAATACCGAATAATAAACTGCTACCTACAATAGCCATAAGTAATATATTAATTGCATCTTGATTATATTCAAGGAAATTAGAAGGAACAAAATTTAGAGTAGCAAAGACTGATCTAAAAATATGAATAATCAAATAAGAAACAATTATCAAGAAAAATAGACTATCAGTTAATTTTTCCTCTATATGGTTTTGTATTCCTGAATAAATTAAGTAAATAAATATTATTGAAACTATAAGTCCGTATACAATAATTCTTAATTGAACATTAGGAACAAAGTATGTGAAATAAACAAATAGTGCTATAAATACTAATATAATTGCTGAAGAGAACTTTATTTTAGGTTTTATTTTAAATAGAATTGTAAATGAATGAAGTAAACACAGAGGAGCAAGAACCAAAAAGGTATTTGCGACAATCACACTAATGAATACGGGTAAGTCATCTCTATAAAAAATACCCATTTGTCCGATTGCATTTAAAAGAAAAAAGAAACCAAAAAATAGCAAACTACTCTTAATCTCTGAATATTTTCTTAATAAAAACAATGTTATAACAAATGCGTATAAATATAAAAAACTTCCAATAAGTAATGAACTTTGAATAGTAATCGTCATAGTATTCCTTCTTTCAAGTTGTTTGAAACTACCCCTAATCCCTTACAATATTGTATCACAAATCACTATAATTATAAATAAGATATGACATATTTATCAAAGGTGTAAGATGTTAGGAAACATTCGTTTGATAATAGTGTGAATCTAGACTTAATATTGATTTAAAACTGTAGTATGTTATAATACGATTAAATCAAGGAAAAAGACAAGTATGTATTCACTTTATTTCCAGAGAGTTCGTGGTGGTGTAAACGAACAATAAAGCATACAGAAGCTTCTTTGGAGTGATGGTAAACCCATCCGCTAAATCAGCGTTAGAGATTTGAGAGCTAGAGAAATCTAGAATTAAGGTGGTACCGCGAATACGTTCGTCCTTTTCAAGGATGGGCATTTTTTATTTTAAGGAGGTAGATTATGAATAAACTAAGCACAAATGACATTAGAAAGATATGGTTAGACTTTTTTGAAGCAAAAGGTCATAACGTTGAGGAAAGCGCAAGTTTAATCCCCAATAATGACCCAACTTTACTATGGATAAACGCTGGAGTTGCTCCATTAAAAAAATACTTTGATGGGTCAGTTATACCGAAAAATCCACGTATTGTTAACGCGCAAAAATGTTTGCGTACAAATGATATAGATAATGTCGGGAAAACAGCTAGACATCATACATTCTTTGAGATGTTAGGTAATTTCAGTATTGGAGATTACTTCAGAGATGAAATCATCCCATGGGCATTTGAATTACTAACAAGTGATAAGTATTTCGGGATTGATAAAGACCTTTTATACTTCACAATCTATCCTACTGATGAAAGCACACTTAAAGCTTGGATTGAAGTTGGAGTAAATCCAAAACATATTATAAGAACAAACTATAACTTTTGGGAAATTGGAGAAGGTCCTTGTGGTCCATGTACTGAAGTCTTCTATGATAGAGGAGAAAGTTATGGAGATTTTGGTGTCGAAGTTATGAAAAATGACATAGAAAACGATCGTTTCATTGAAATCTGGAACATCGTATTTAGTCAGTTTAATAGCAGTCCAGAACTTGATAGAAGAAACTATCCAGAATTACCGAATAAAAACATTGATACAGGTATGGGTCTAGAACGAGTTGCTTGTGTATTACAAGAAGTAGAAACAAACTATGAGACAGATACTTTTAAAACAATCATAGATCAAATTGTTTCAATGACGAATATTCCTTATACGGGACAAATGTCATACAAAGTAATCAGTGATCATGTACGTACTGTTGTATTTAGTGTCAGTGATGGAGCTGTGTTAAGTAATGAAGGTCGTGGATATGTTTTAAGAAGACTTTTAAGAAGAGCGGTAAAACATGGAAAATCTTTAGGACTTAACAAACCATTCTTGTTCAAATTAGTAGATAGTGTAATTGAAGCAATGGGTGGATTTTATTCATATCTAAAAGAAAACAAGGAATTGGTTCAAAAAGTAATAAAACTAGAAGAAGAGAAATTCTTTGAAACATTAGGTAAAGGTGAAAAAATCCTGGAAGATATGATCAAAGAAAATAACAATAAGAAACTTACCGGAGAACAAGCATTTACTCTATATGATACCTACGGATTCCCTCTAGAATTAACGGTGGAAATTTGTGAAGGATACAACGTTAAAGTTGATCAAAAAGGATTTAAAGAGGAAATGAATAAACAAAAAGAACGTGCTCGTGGAGCACGCAAAGGATTCGCTTCAATGAAGTCGCAAAACGAAGCGTTTATAAACTTCAAAGGACAAGATACATTCACCGGTTATGAAACACTTACGGAAGAAACAAAAGTTCTAAAATCGTTTCCTGAAGGTGTCGTTTTAGAACGCACACCATTCTACGCTGAAAGCGGAGGACAAGTGGCAGATAAAGGAACTATTGAATTTGGAGAAGAAGTATATCAAGTATTGGATGTCCAAAAACTCCCAAACGGACAGTTTTTACATCAATTAGAAAATAATGTCTTAACTGATGGTTCTCAGGTATTAGCTAAAGTAGATAATCGCAATAGAGAGTTAACAATGTATAACCATAGTGCAACTCATTTACTATTTGCTGCTTTACGTGAAGTAGTTGGAAGTCATGTTTCACAGCAAGGAAGTAATGTTTCAAGTGAAGCACTTCGATTTGATTTTAATAATTTTGACAGTCTAAATGACAAAACGTTATTAAAAGTTGAAGAAATAGTAAACAATAAAATCAATCAAAATATCATTGTCGATGTTAAAGAAAGAACAATAAAAGAAGCAAAAGAAATGGGTGCAATTGCCGAATTTGGAGAAAAATATGGAGATAGTGTACGTGTTGTAAATATGGAGTATACAGTAGATTTATGTGGAGGAACTCATGTTTCAAATACAGGAGTAATCAAACAATTTTGTATCGCGTCTATTGAAAATAAAGGTTCTGGTATTTATAGAATTGTCGGACATGCCAATGAAGCAGTTAGCAACATTAAAAAACAGTTTGTGGGTCTTAACAAAGAAATGGATAAACTGGATTTAAAAGTAGAAAAAATACTAGAAGATGCAAAACAAAATAATATTGAATTGGAATTCAACTTCAATAGGAACGAAGAAATCATTGGAAGTTACCAAGATATTATAAATAAAAGAATTGAATTTAATACACTTGGTGATTTAGCCAGAGAACTAGATAAGCAATATAAGGAATTATTAAAAGAACAAGTATTCAAGAATATTGATTCATTAGTTGAACAAGCAGTAGATAACAAGCTTGTAATTCGTCTAGAAGACATTGATAAAAACAGTTTACGACCACTTGTTGATAGACTTAGTGATCATTTGCAAAACGGAGTAGTATTCGCAGCGAATGTAAACGGAGATAAAGTAACATTTATCTGTAAGTCTAATGATAAAGCACATCATGCAGGAAATATTGCAAAAGCAGCAGCTATGATAGCTGGTGGAAACGGTGGAGGTCGTCCTGACATGGCTCAAGCTGGTGGAAAAGATGTTTCCAAAGTTGATGAAGCTTTAGAAAAAGTAAGGGAGCTTCTATCATGAAGAAACTTGGACTTGATCTAGGGAATAGAACACTTGGTATTGCTGTTAGTGATGAATTAGGATTCCTTTCTAGAGGACTTGAAACACTTCGTTTTGAAGATTCAAAATTTGAAGTACCATTAAACTATACAAATGACCTAATAAAGAAGTATAATATAGATGTAGTAGTATTAGGACATCCAAAAAACATGGATGGATCAACTGGAGAACAAGCAAAAGTAAGCGAGGTCTTCAAAGCAAACCTAGAAAAACAATCAAATATAAAAGTTGTTTTATGGGATGAAAGACTAACAAGTAAAATGGCAACAAGTATGATGGTTGCTCAAAACTTAAAAAAGAAAAATAGAAAGAAAGATATCGATAAGATGGCAGCTACAATCATCTTACAAGGATATCTTGATAGCTTATAGGAGGATATTATGGAAACAGAAACAATGACAATAATTGACGAATCAGGGAAAGAAATAATGTACGAAATCGTTCTAACATTTAACTCAGACGAAACAAATAAATCATATGTGATTTACAAATTGCCTGGGGAAGAAAATGATGAAGTATTCGCATCAAGTTACAACGAAGACAACAAAGAAGGTGGAGACTTACTTCCAATCGAATCTGATGTAGAATGGGATATGATTGAAGAAGTATTAAACACTTTTCTAGATGAAGAGGAAAAGTAGATTTGAGTCACCCATATCTAAAAAAAATAAATAATAAAGAAACTAACCAAACGTTAGTTTCTTTACGTATGTTTGCTGAACAAAATAAAGTGCCGATCATAACCGAAACTGGATTGAATTTTCTTAATCAGATAATAAAATTAAGAAATATTGAAACGATATTAGAAATCGGAACTGCGATTGGATACAGTAGTATTGCTATGGCTTTAAAGGCAGATGTACACATCACAACAATTGAACGCGATAAAAAGATGTTTGATATGGCAAAAATAAATGTACATAACTCCAATTTAGAAGATAGAATTGATATACTATTCATGGATGCACTAGAAGTGGATGAAACGACGTTAGATAAAGTTGATTTAATCTTTATAGATGCAGCCAAAGCACAAAGTATAAAATTCTTTGAAAAATATGAAACATTACTAACTGACAAAGGTATTATAGTTACTGATAATTTATTGTTTCACAACCTAGTTGATCAAGAAGTAAAAGATAGAAATTTACGTCAGCTTCTAACAAAAATAGATCGATTTAACAAATGGGTTGTACAGAAACAAGGATATGACACTTATATCTATGATATCGGTGATGGAATGAGTGTAAGCATTAAGAGGAGTGATTAGATGAAGATTGCGGTAACACCTTTTAGTGTATCAAGTATTGAAAGACTCGCAAAAGAAGGATCAGATATATTTATTTTAGGTAATGACAAATATGCTAATAGACTAGTTTACTCATTTTCTACAATGGAAATAACTGATGCAAAAAACATTATCTCTACACTAGGTAAAGAACTATATATCAACTTAAATATTATGGTTCACAATTCTGATTTAATTGATGTAGAAAAGTTTTTAAACTTTATTAAAGAGTTAGGTGTTGATGGAATTATTTTTGGTGATTTAGGGATCTATATGATCGCTAAAAGACTAGAAATAGAGACGAAATTGATTTATAATCCAGAAACATTAAATACAAATTATTACGATACACATTTTTGGAACAAAAAAGGTATAAAAGGATTAACAATATCTAAGGAGATAACTCTTGAAGATATCAATGAAATATGTCTAAAGAAAAAGACTGAGATCTCTATAATAGGTCACGGTCATTTAAACATGTTCCACAGTAGAAGACCATTAATTGAGAACTTCTTTAAATATACAAAAGAGGAATATGAGAAATTCATCAATAATAGAAATTTACGTATAGTAGAAGAAATTAGAAATGAAGCATATCCAATATTTCAAGATCTTCATGGAACACATATATTCAGAGAAAAAGCATTAGAAAGTTATCAGGAAATTAGATTACTAAGAGATTGTGTTGATGTATTCATCATTGATGGAATCTTCAAAGATACAAACTACCTAATAGAAACAGTCGGAAACTATAAAGCGCTACTCCATATGAAAGAATCAAATGACAAAGCAAAAATCTTTTCTAAATTATACGAAAGGGATCATGACTCAGGGTTCTTATACAAGAAAACTGTATATGATAAATACTAATGAAGAAACCTGAATTATTAGCTCCTGCCGGGAGTTTAGAAAAACTTAAAATAGCGTTTATGTACGGTGCCGATGCCGTATTTATTGGTGGTAGAAAATTTAGTTTAAGAGCACGTGCTTCAAATTTCGATATTTCTCAGATAAAAGAAGCTTGTGATTTTGCACATAATTTAAATAAAAAAGTATATGTAACAACCAATATAATTCCTCATAATGACAACATAGAAGGTCTAGTTGATTACTTACAAGAACTAGAACAAGCTGGAGTAGATGCAATCATATGTGCTAGTCCAATCATTATCGATGCTGCGAAGGAGAATACTAACCTTGAGATACATATCTCAACTCAAATGTCGAATACGAATTATGAGAGTGTCAACTTTTGGGTTGAAGAAGGAATTACAAGAGTAGTACTTGCTAGAGAATTAAACAAACAAGAACTATTAGAACTAAGAAGCAATACAAAATGTCATATGGAAGTATTTATCCATGGTGGAATGTGTGTTTCTTACAGTGGAAGATGTACACTATCAAACAACATGACAGATAGAGATGCAAACCGTGGTGGTTGCGCTCATAGCTGTCGTTGGAACTATGATTTATTTGAGGGAGAAAGCAAGCTGAATGACAATGATTTACACTTTGCAATGAGTAGTAAAGACCTTCAAACAGTAAAACATATCAGTGATTTAATTGATATCGGTGTGGACTCATTAAAGATTGAAGGAAGAATGAAATCCATTCATTACATCGCAACAGTAGTAAGTACTTATAGAAGACTAATTGATAATATTTGTGATGACTATGAAGTGAATCTACCTAAATACCTTCTAGAAATTAAAAAAGCAGAAAACCGATTAACAAGTCATGGTTTTATGGAAGGTATGACAACAATAGATGAGCAATTGTATAACATGAGAAACGAAAATCCAACTCAAGAATTCATCGGACTCGTTCATGATTATGATGAAGAAACAAATATCGCCACTATAGAACAAAGAAATTATTTTCTTCCAGAAGAAGAAGTCGAAGTGCTCAGTCCCAACTTTAGACCGCTCCACTTCAAGGTTGAAGACATAAAAGATACAGATGGAAATGCATTAGATGCAGCTCGTCATCCCAAACAATTACTTAAAATCTTTATTCCATTTAAAGTGTCAAAATACGACATGCTTAGAAAAGTGAAATAATCATTGAAAAATATTAGTAATATACTATAATATATATGAAAATACGAAAAGTATACACGAGGAGTTTTGATCTCCTTTTGTAGTGGAAAGGTTGATAAAATGAATGCACCTATCATTATCGCAGTTGCTGGAGGAAGTGCCAGTGGAAAAACTACAGTAGTTGATAAAATTATCAAAGGATTTGATCGCAATCGAGTTATTGTTATTAAACATGATGATTACTATAAGGATCAAACTGAAATGACAATGGAAGAACGCTACAAAGTAAATTACGATCATCCATTTAGCTTAGACAACGATTTAATGTATAAGCAAATTCTTAAGCTTATAAAAGGTGAAACCATTACGAAACCAACATACGATTTTGAAGCGCACAACAGATCTTCAAAAACGGATACTATCGCTCCAACAGATATCATTATTCTTGAAGGAATATTGATTATGGAAGATTCTCGTATAAGAGAACTATGTGATATTAAATTATTCGTTGAAGCAGACGATGATTTACGCTTCATTAGAAGACTAACTCGTGATATGGCAGAACGTGGCAGATCACTAGAGGGTGTAGTTAAACAGTACCTAAGTACAGTTAAACCAATGCATTATGCATTTGTAAAACCAACCAAACGTTATTCGGATGTAATCATCCCAAATGATAAGGATCATGACGTTGCAGTAGACTTAATCATCACGAAAATAAAATCTATCATTTCAAATAGAGATGTAGTATAATAACTTATGATACGGAGGTAGTAGCATGGATAAATCATATAAATTAACAAAAGAGGGTCTTAAAAACCTACAAGAAGAGATTAATAGATTAAAAGATGTAGATCGTCTTGAGAACTTAGAAGCATTAAAAGATGCTCGTGCACAAGGGGATTTATCTGAGAATGCAGATTACGATGCAGCAAGAGACAAACAAGCTGAAATCGAAGGACGCATCAAAGAAATCGAAGGAATCTTATTGAATTACGAAATAATAAAAGAAGATCATTCAAATAAAGTAAATATCGGAAAAACAGTTGTACTTAAAGTTGGATTAATGCCTGAAAAAGAATACAGCATTGTTGGTTCGATTGAAGCTAACCCATTAAATGGTAAAATTTCAAACGACTCTCCAATAGGTAAAGGTGTTATTGGACTTCAAAAGGGAGCACAAATAACTGTAAAAACTGAAACTGGTAATGAAGTCAAAGTTAAAGTTGTCGAAGTAAAATAAGAATGTCTTGTACATTCTTTTTTTCGTTTTTAGGAGGAAAATTATGATTGGTATCATTGGAGCAATGGAAATAGAGATTAATACTATTAAAGAAAAGATAGTTAATCTAAAAGAAGTAACTAAAGGAATCAGAACATTCTATATTGGAACAATTAACAATAAGGAAGTTGTTCTTGTTTTAGCTGGGATAGGAAAAGTGAATGCCGCAATCACAACGACATTATTGATTGAAAATTTCGATCTTACTTCAATAATAAATATCGGTGTTGCAGGTGGACAAAATGGTGTAAAACACAAAGATGTTGTAATATCAACTGAAGTCCTATACCATGATGTAGATGTTACGAAATTTAGTGATTATAAGCATGGACAAGTTCCAGGGTTAGAACCAACATTTATAGCAGACAAAGCACTTCTAAATAGAACAAAGGAAATACTTGATTTATTACATTTTGATTACAAGATTGGACGCATCGCATCAGGTGACCAGTTTATATATAGGAAAAAGACAATAGAGGCAATAAATAACGAATATAACGATATTTACGCAATTGAAATGGAAGCTGGAGCAATAGCTCAAGTGGCTACTTTATTTAATGTTCCGTTCATAATATACAGATCGATAAGTGATGTGCTAGATGATGAAAATCAATCACAAGACTTTTTCAAATTTGTTGAAGCTGCAAGTATAAATGCTGCAATTGTTCTAGAAAAATTAATTGAGGTTATATAATTGAAGACGATTACGATTGATAATCGTATTATCCCCTTTACAATAGCTAAGAAAAACAATAAGAATACATACTTCTACTTTAAAAAAGATGGATATATTCAAATTAATCTATCAAGATATCAGACTTCAAAATTCGCACTAGAGTTTATTCGAAACAATAGTACCTCGTTTCTTAGAAAATTCGATAAAGCGATGAAAGTAAAAAAAGCGGATCCAACAAAATACTTTTATTTGGGTAAAGAATTATCAATTATGGAATCTAATGATAAACCTAATATTCAGATTAATGAGTATGAGTTTATACAACCTCTTGTACCAACTGACCAGTTGAACAAATTGATTACCACTTTTGAAAAAACGGAATTACTTAAAGTACTTGAAAACCTAAAACAAAAGTATATTAATAACCCGATTATTGATATATCAAATATATACATAAAAACCAGATATACAAAGACTAGATTTGGAAGTTGTAATGCAAGATTAGGAAACATAAATATGACTACACATTTAATACATTACGATATTAAATATATCGAATATGTATTCCTACATGAAATTTGTCATTTAAAACATCAGGATCATAGTGTAAACTTCTATAACGTATTAGTAAAACTATGTCCAAACTACAAACAGTTAAGAAAAGAACTAAAAATAATATATAGATAGGTGATACTATGTTTTTACCAATTTCAAAAGAAGATTTAAAAGAAAGAAATATTGAACAACTAGATTTTATATTAATTAGTGGTGATGCTTATGTCGATCATCCTTCTTTTGGTATCGCTATTATTTCTAGATTATTAGAACGTTACGGATTCAGTGTTGGGATTATTGCTCAACCAGATATGAAAAATAATGATGATTTTAGACGTCTTGGAACTCCTAAATTAGGATTCTTAGTAAGTAGTGGAAACATAGATAGTATGGTTAACCATTATTCAGTCTCTAAAAGAAGAAGACAAAAAGACATGTACAGTCCTGGTGGACAAATGGATTTACGTCCAGATTACGCCACAATCAAATACTCACAAAAAGTAAGACAGCTATTTTCTAGCTCAAATATCATAATCGGTGGAATCGAAGCATCTTTACGTAGAATGGCTCATTATGATTACTGGGGGAATACAGTAAGAAAAAGTATCCTGCTTGATTCTAAGGCAGATTTACTAGTATACGGAATGAGTGAACTTAGTATCATTGAAGTCGCAGAGTACTTAAGAAGTGGTCTTGACATCAAAGATATCATTTTTGTAAAGGGAACTGTATTCAAGACTAAGAATGATTTATATATTCCGCAAGATGGAATTCATTTACCAAGCTACGATGAAATACTAGAAGACAAACATAAATACGCTGAAAGCTTCAACATCAAATATAACAATATAGATCATATTAGTGCGAAACCATTAATTGAAACATATAGAAACCACACAATAGTACAAAACACACCATCACGTCCTTTAACAAAACATGAGATGGATTCAATATACAGTTTACCGTATATGAGAAACTACCATCCAATCTACAAAGAATTAGGACACATCCCCGCAATTGATGAAGTAAAATTCAGTATCATCAGTAACCGTGGTTGTTATGGAGGATGTAGTTTCTGTGCACTAACATATCATCAAGGTAGAATTATCCAATCAAGAAGTAAGGAATCAATCGTTGAAGAAGCGAAACATATCACTACATACGATGACTTCAAAGGGTATATTCATGATATTGGGGGACCAACTGCCAATTTCTATGACACAGCTTGTGAAAAACAAGTCACAAAAGGGGTATGTTTAAACAAACAATGTTTAGAAGATAAACCTTGTCCTTTATTAAAGGTACAACACAATAACTACCTAGATATCTTACGTGAAGTAAGAAGTTTAGATAAAATAAAAAAAGTATTCGTTCGTTCAGGAATTCGCTACGATTACGTTATGTATGATCAAAGTGATGAATTCTTTAAAGAATTAGTGGAACATCATGTTTCTGGACAACTGAAAGTTGCTCCTGAACATGTAAGTGATAGGGTTCTAGAAGTGATGAATAAACCAAAACGAAGTTTATACGACAAATTCGTTAAGAAATATTATGAACTAAATACAAAATACGAAAAGAATCAATTCTTAGTACCATACTTAATGAGTAGTCATCCAGGATCTACTTTAACTGATGCAATTGAACTTGCATTATACATAAGAGATTTAAAATATTACCCAGAACAAGTTCAAGATTTCTACCCTACTCCAGGAACACTGAGTACTTGTATGTACTATACAGGACTTGATCCTAGAACAATGGAAGAAGTATATATACCAAGATCAAAAGAAGAAAAAGCAATGCAGAGAGCTTTAATTCAATATCGTAATCCAAAGAATTATCATTTAGTTAAAAAGGCATTAACTTTAGCTGAAAGAGAAGACTTAATCGGATATGAAAAAGACTGTTTAATTAGACCAAGAAGATAATAAAGGTCCTATAAAAAGGTGATAATATGGAAGTAAGATACAGAAATAATTCAGATAAGTTAGTGTATTTGGGAATACCTGTTGTATTTTTGATTTTAGGGTCTATAGTAGGGAACCTATTATTTATAATATTAGCTTTGGCATTTACTATAGCTTTATCAAGTGTCATAATCCCTTATATCATTCAGTATTACAGAAAAACTGTCGTTATATATATAAAGGATAGAACGTTACATATTAAATCAAATGGTGCGTTCAAAATACCACTTAAAAATATCACTAATGTCTACTTAACTAATACTGGAATCTCTAAGAAAAGAGTTTTATATATCGAATACGTCAAAAAACAGACTGAAAAAAGAATGTATTTAAGTGATTTGTATGATACACCACTAGATGTAATCTTAAAGAAACTTAAAAATAAAATAAAATAAGGTATAATAAAATTAGGTGATACTATGAAATTAGAAGCTTATATAAAAAGGTGGAAACCCCAATCAACTTTCTACAGAGTTTCAGATGTTCTTTACGATAACGATTACAAAGCAGT
Organism: Candidatus Izemoplasma acidinucleici; assembly: GCA_004195325.1. Taxonomy (GTDB): domain Bacteria; phylum Bacillota_I; class Bacilli_A; order Izemoplasmatales; family Izemoplasmataceae; genus Izemoplasma; species Izemoplasma acidinucleici. The sequence goes on from SDWO01000154.1 coordinate 15,390, forward strand.
CCATAATGACGTATCTTAACAAATCCATGCGGTAGGATATGCATAAGGAAGCGTCGAATGAATTCAACAGCAGTAAGGGTGATAATTTTTTTCTTGCTGTCATCTTTATAATCTTTATAACAGAAAGTAACCATGCCATCTTCAAGGCTAATAATCCTGTAGTTAGAAATAGCAATGCGATGGGTATAGTTACTAAGATATTTAAGAACAGCCTGTGGATTATCAAAAGAAGGCTTAGCATAAACAACCCAGTCATGGCGATAAAAGGATTTTATAAGGTTATAAAAATAGGCATCTTCTGAAGAAGTAGAAAGAGGTAAGGTAAAGTTAATAAGAGGGTTCTTAATAGCTTTCTTAAGATAAAACTTGAACTTACCGCGAAAAACACGAGAAAGTACTTCAACAGGCATGAGATATTTAGAGTTAGAGGTAACAAAGTTAGAATGGGCCTTATCTAAACCACCACCTGTAACAATACAGTGGAGATGAGGATGATAGGAAAGATTTTGTCCCCAGGTGTGCAAGACAGATGTAACCCCAATTTTAGCATTTAAAAATTGTTTAGAAGCAGCAAGATTTAGCAAAGTTTCAGAAGCCGCCTTAAAGAGTAAGTTGTAGGCAAAAGATTGATTAAGGAATATAAATTCATTCAGAACATCAGGTAGAGTAAAAACCACATGGAAATATTGTACATCAAGTAATGATTGATGTTGGTTCAAAAGCCACTTAGTTGTATTAGACTGTTGACATTTAGGGCAGTGTCGGTTGCGACAAGAGTTATAAGCAATCGTTTCGTGTCCACATGAATCACAAGATTCAACATGAGCACCAAGCGCAGAAGTTCTACAATTAAGGAGTGCATTAACAACCTTATAATGACTATAAGGAATGTTATAGATAGTAAGAAAGTCAGAAAAATGTTCACGTAAAATATCAGCAACACAGGTCATACTAAATCACCTCCATCATAATCATCTAGGGGGCTTTTAATAGAGGCGACATTTCTACTTAGGACGTGGAGATAAATTGAAGTGGTTTCTATAGAAGCATGGCCAAGAAGTTCTTGGATGAAGTAAATATCAACGCCATTAAGAATCAAATGAGTAGCAAAGCTGTGGCGAAGAGAATGGAGAGACAAATCACGATGAATTTTTGCACGAACAAGGGCATCTTTGAAAACCCTTTGAGCTGTACGAGTAGATAAAGGAAGGCCAGTACGGTCATTAGGAAAAAGATATTCAGAAGAAGGTCTATATTGACGAAAATAAGCGCGTAATAAGTCAAGATTATTTTCAGAAAGAAGTGTATAGCGATCTTTACGGCCCTTTCCTAGGTTTATAAAAATCTGCATATTGGAACTATGGATATCAGATGCTTTAAGATTAACAAGTTCAGAAACTCTAAGACCAGCAGAATAGGCAGTAGATAACATAGCCCTATGCTTAAGATTCTTAGTCAGACGAAGTAGAAGAATGACTTCATCAAAAGAGAGGACTTTGGGAAGTTTACGTTCTGATTTAGGACGGGGGATGGCTTTAATAGACCAATCCATCTTGAGAATGTGGACAAACAGAAACTTAATAGCACTATAAGCCATATTGAGATAGGAAAGGCTAAGATTAGAATTAGCTTTGATATCAAAAAGATAAGCTCTAACTTGCTCTTCAACCAAAAGAGAATCAGAATAGTTAATAAACTCAAAGAATTTACCAAGATGATAAGTGTAATGACGAAGAGTATCAGATGAGTAGTTGCGAATGGTCAGCTCTAACGTAAGCTGATCAGTAAAACGAGAAAAATTTGATGGTAACATAATAAACAACTCCTTTTATAATAGTATGAAACTATTATAAAAGGAAATTTGTTAAGATAAAATAGTAAGAAATAAGAAGTAAGGTTTTTAGCCACCGCG
>SDWO01000157.1 GCA_004195325.1 Candidatus Izemoplasma acidinucleici
AGATGTGTATAAGAGACAGGAACATATGTTGTTTATGTACAAGGCCAAAAAAGAAAATATAAGTTTTTTAGGTATACAAGTTTTTACCAACGAGGAAATATTCCCGGAAATAAAACTAAATTTCAATTTTGAATATTCAAAATCCTTCCATGATAAACTTAGAAGTGATAAGGAGGAAATTAGTTCTTCTATCGCACATATAAAAGAGAACAATAAAAACAGTTTTAATAGAGTATTTAATTTAGAGTTAAGAGCTTATTTTAAAATACTGCAAAATACAATTATGAACAGTCAAAAAGAACTTAATTTGACTCAGGAATTTCTATATAAATTAATATACAAAAATTCGAGTAAACCATATAATGAAAAAAACATAAATGACAGTGCAATAGAGGTTGGAAAATTTTTACTCAGTGATTACTATTTCCAAACTCCATATACTTATATTAAAAGTTCGCTCTTTGCAGAAAGTATAGTACATAATACTTATATACCTAGTGACTTTATTGATTATGAAAATGCTGCAGGATACCTACCTTACTGTGATATGTTTTTAACAGACCATAATTTAAAACATAAATTAAAAGTACTAAAACTTGATAAAAAATACTCCACAAGACTGTATTCAATGAAAAATCTTGATATGATTATGGTTGATTTAAGAAAGTACATATAGATTACTATTGTGTACTTATGCTTTTCTTACTATTCAAAATAAAAACAACTAAGTAAGTGTAAATTACTTAGTTGTTTTCTTTAATATACATTCACTAAATCTTCTAAAACTCAATTTATGAATAATCTCTAGAGGCAATTCAATCAAATGTAATGTCTTTTTTTTGACGTACCTGTGTCTAGAACAAGAAAAAGTGCAAATAAAAAAAACAACTAATTACGCATAAAGCGCTTAGTTGTTTGATTGCCATGTGGTGGCTCCAGGCGGAATCGAACCGTCGACACCTGGATTTTCAATCCAGTGCTCTACCAACTGAGCTACAGAGCCATAAATGGCGGTCCAGACGGGGATTGAACCCGCGATCTTCGGTGTGACAGACCGACATGTTAACCGCTACACCACTGGACCGTGGTTGCGGGAGAAGGATTTGAACCAACGACCTCAAGGTTATGAGCCTTGCGAGCTACCAGACTGCTCCATCCCGCGATGAATAGTGTACTTAATACACTTGGTATGTTTCTTTTTGTTACGTCACTACTTTTCGAAAATTTTAATGGCGGAGGAAGAGGGATTCGAACCCCCGCGCGGTTTCCCGCCTGCTGGTTTTCAAGACCAGTCCCTTCAGCCAGACTTGGGTATTCCTCCGAAGCTGAAGTGATAAGTAAACAATTTTTTTGGTGGACCCGGCAGGACTCGAACCTGCGACCTACCGGTTATGAGCCGGGGGCTCTAACCAACTGAGCTACGGGTCCATTAATGGTAGCGGCAAAGGGAGTCGAACCCATGACCTTCCGGGTATGAACCGGATGCTCTAGCCAGCTGAGCTACACCGCCATAAATGGGGTAGTCCTAGCCACAGAGCGACTTATCCATTAAGAACAAGAACTGCATATAGGTGGATTCACCCCTGTACATTGTACAGTTGTTTACTAATCTATAATTTTAAAAATAATGGTACCTAGGGCCGGAGTCGAACCGGCACGTCATTGCTGACATTGGATTTTAAGTCCAACGCGTCTACCAATTCCGCCACCCAGGCATAAATGGTGACCCGCAGAGGATTCGAACCTCTGACCCTCTGATTAAAAGTCAGATGCTCTACCAACTGAGCTAGCGGGTCTAATACTTGGTATTCGTTTGTTGCAAAAATCTAAATGGTGCCGAAATCAGGAGTCGAACCCGAGACCTACTGATTACAAGTCAGTTGCTCTACCAGCTGAGCTATTTCGGCATTAATGGTGGAGAATACTGGGCTCGAACCAGTGACCCCTTGCTTGTAAGGCAAGTGCTCTCCCAACTGAGCTAATCCTCCATATGGTGGAGCCTAGCGGGATCGAACCGCTGACCTCCTGCGTGCAAGGCAGGCGCTCTCCCATCTGAGCTAAGGCCCCATATGATTTGGGTTTAATGTTTAAAATGGTGGGCCTAAATGGATTTGAACCATCGACCTCACGCTTATCAGGCGTGCGCTCTAACCAACTGAGCTATAGGCCCCAATCAAAAACAATGTGCGTAAATTATTCTACTATCTAAACGTATTGTTGTCAACACATTTTATATTATATTTTGCAAAGTATTTTAGTAAAATGATGATATGGCTGGGCTAGGATGATTTGAACCTTCAATCTTGAAGTCAAAGTCCTGTGCTTTTACCACTCGGCCATAAAACAAAAATGGTGGGAGGGGACGGATTCGAACCGCCGAACCCTAGAGAACAGAGTTACAGTCTGTTGCGTTTAACCACTTCGCTACCCGCCCACAAAACTTGCAGATTTCATTTTATACTAACGAAATTAAAAAAGCAAGTTATTTCTTTACTGGATATTTTACAGCGTTTTTTACTAATTTTTCTTGAATCATTTTCTCTATGTCAAATCCTAGATCATAAGCCATCGCAATCGAGTAAATTATAACGTCTGCTAATTCCTCTTTTACATTTACCAAATCAGCATGATCTGGTCCCCATTGATAGTTCTCAAGTAACTCCGCAGCCTCAATAATTATCGATTTTGCAAGGTTCTCTGGTTTGTCGTTATTTTCCCAACCTCTATCATTTCTAAAATCTATAATACTTTTCACTATCTTATCCATAAAAACCACTCCTAAAGCAAATTTTACGCTATAAATGGGAATCTAGTTCCCATTTATCTTCTTAATTCTCTTAATCAGTGTAGGTCTGTCTATCATTACTACTCTTTCACAACCCAAACACTTCAATTTTATATCTGAACCTAATCTAATTACTTCCCAATTGTTTTCACCACATGGGTGCCCTTTTTTTAAAACTAAGACATCTCCAAGATTCAGGTTAGTCATTTACAATAACCATATGTGGGAATGGGATTTCAACTTTATTTTCATTTAAATATATTATAAGTTCTTGTTTCATATCTCTTTGTACTTGGTAGTGTTCATTAGGTTTTGTTCTTGCGATCATCATTAAATTAATACTACTATCAGCTAACTCAGAAATTCCTAAATATTTTGGTGATTCCACCATACCTTTAAATTTAGTTCCTATTAATTCTTCAAAACCTACCATTAATGTTTTAAGTCTTACTAAATCAGTGTCGTAAGCGACACTAAACTCTACTATCGCAACGCTATTATCCTTTGAAAAATTGATAAGGCTTCTAATATCTCCGTTATTTACAGTTTTAACTTCGCCCTTCCAGTTTTTAATAGTGGTAGTACGAAGACCTAAAGATATAACATTTCCTTTAAATCCTGAAATCTCAACAACATCATTCACATCAAATGAACCTTCGAAGATTATAAAGAAACCTGAGATGAAATCTTTAACAATTTCCTGAGCTCCAAATCCTATAGCAAGTCCAATAACACCTGCAGAAGCTATAAATGGTGTAACATCAATATTTAAATCACCTAGGATAACTATTCCTACTATAAACCAGATGATATATCTGAATATACTGTTTAGCAGTTTTCCTATTGTTAATGCCCTTGCACTTCTTTTATCTAGTTTGAATAATCTGTATGTTGCTCTTTTCATTAATTTAATAAGAATTATACCAATAAATATCCATATTATTACCGAAGCAACTGTAACGATTAATTCAGCGATTATAGAGTTTAACCCTAAATCAGCTAAAACATCGAACATTTTTGTTTTTAAACTCATATATTACCCTCTCATTCCTTTTAATAATTCCATTATCTTTTTTAACTCTTCTTCATTCTTGAAATTGAATGAGATTTTTTTATTTGATACTTTAATATTATATTGATTACTAAACATACTTTTTATCTCTTTTTTAGTATTTGAAACTAGTTGTTGAGAAATAACTGGTTTTTTAACTGGTTTCATTTCTCTGATTAATGCTTCTAACTCACGAACAGTTAGTTCATCTTCTTTAATCTTTGAAAGTAATTGTAAACACATCTCTTGATCTTTAATCTTACTTAATGCGCGAGCATGTCCAGAAGAAATAACTCCGTTTACAACATCATTAATAACCTCTGATGGTAAGTGGAGTAACCCAAGTGCGTTTGTTATATATGATCTCGATTTTCCAATTTTAGTTCCTAAATCGACATGTGTTAAATTGTGTTGAACCATTAATTTATTTAAGGCAATCGCTTCTTCAATCGAATTTAAATCTTCTCTTTGAAGATTTTCAAGGATTGCAAGCTCTGCTAAAAAGATTGAATTATATTCTCTAACTATTGTTGGGATAGTATTTAACTGAGCCATTTTCGCTGCTCTTACACGTCTCTCTCCCGCAACTAATATATAGTTTTGTCCAGATGGTTTCACAATAATTGGTTGTAATATACCATGTTGTCTAATTGAATCTGCAAGTTCTAACAATGTACTTTCACCAAAATCCATTCTTGGTTGTTCAGGGTTTGGAAGAATCAGATCAATATCAATTTCTAATACCATTTCGTCATTTGATAGCTCAATTTTATTTTCATCTATCAAATCTGAAATCCCTCTGCCGAGGCTACGCTCTTTCATTAAGTTCAACCATTTCTCTTGCTAAGTTTTGATAACTTTGAGAGCCTTTCGATCTAGGTGAAAACTCTGTGACAGGTAACCCAAAACTTGGAGCTACTGAAACTTTAACATTTCTTGGAATTACTGTTTTAAATACTTTCTCCTTGAAATAAGTTTTAACCTCATTTATTACTTCATAACCAATATTACTTCTCGTATCAAGCATAGTTAATAATACACCTTCAATCGTAAGTGTTTTTTTATTATATTTTTGTTTCGTTTGTATCATTCTGATTGTATTTAATAATTGTGTCAATCCATCCAAAGCCAAAAATTCACATTGAACTGGGATAATAACACTATCTGAAGCCATAAGTGCATTAATTGTAACCACGCCTAAAGATGGTGGACAATCAATAATCACATAATCATAATCGTCTTTCACTTGTTCAAGGGCATTGGACAGAATAAAATCCTTGTTATCATGATTGATTAATGAATTTTCAATATTACCAAGTTCATATCTTGCCGGTATCATATCAACAGCTACACTTTCAACTTTTTGAATAATGTCTCTAATATTTACTGTTTCATGGAAAATATCAGCCACAGTATATTTAAGATTTGCACGATTAATTCCCATATATGTTGTTGCATTGGCCTGGTGATCAACATCAACCAATAAAACTCTTTTTCCTAAGTATGACAAAGAACTAGCTAAATTAACACTAGTTGTTGTTTTCCCTACTCCACCTTTTTGGTTAGTTATCGCAATTATTTTCCCCATAATTTCATCACCTCTATAACTCTTATCTTTCAAAGAAAGAGTATTATTTATTTTATCATATTTTTATATGTTTTTATACAAGTCGATAATAAAAGTTATCCACAGGTTCTGTGGATAACTACTTATAAATGCTTCTCAAATAACTCTTGATTATCAACGAAAAAGTTAACTTGTTCAAAGGAAATAAATTCTCTGAATTCCTTAGATGTGAACATCACTGTTATCTCTTCGTGTGTTAATACTCGATTGATGAACCCGAAGCGATCATATTGTGTAATCTCAGTTCTCAAGTATTTATATAGTATTACAAGTGCTAGTATTTTGTCTAGACGGTTTCTAAATAGTTTATCAATATTATAAACATACCTATTGTCGTCATAACTGTCTTCCCCTTTAAATAATGTAGCGAAATCAAATAAGATTGAAACCAGCTCTGTTCGCTTGTTTAAGGTGTATTTCCTTAGTTCACTTGCGTATCTTCTCGTCACGGCTGGAAGGTTCTCATCTTTAATAACTTCGTCGATATCGGCACTATGAATAAAGAAATAAAACTCAACTACTTCTGTGATTTCTGTTCCATCTTCTTCAAAAAACTCATTTACAAATACACTTAATTCATTAACTGCTAATTGGAACCCTTGGTTTTTATAAACAGGATTTGCATCCATTTTTTCGATGAATTCAATGAGGTGAGAATGACTAAAATCTTGATATCTTTCCAATGTTTTATTCATTCTTACATATTCATTATTTAGCTTTTCATATATATTATCAGAGATCAAAAACTGGAGTAAGAACACCAAATAAAATCCAACAAATATAACTTGATATGTTAGGGATGATACCCCTATAGAAGTTGAACTATAGTATCCTGTTAATTCACTTCCGTTCGAGCTAATATAAAATAATCCATACAGGGTTAATACCCCACCATAAAGTAAATATGTAATGATATCCTGATAGAAAATAATTACAGTTAATGATACAAAGAACAAAATATAAGTAAATAGATAATCTGTCCCCGTTACGTAATAATACGTTAATCCCATTACGGTTAGAATACTTAAATGCATCGCAACTCTATTAAAGTTAACCAATGACAGTAAGAAAGTAACAATAACAGAACCAAAGAATACGATAGGAATAATAATGTTAATACTCCATCCAAATTCATCAACTGTATCTAGAGGAATACTAAGTAATACAAACACCATTAGGAATAAGTTTATAATCAACACTTTTAGCTTCAATACTTCGTTAAATGTTAAAAATTCACTATTTCTTATAGTTCTAATCAGAGTCTTCATATTAGAATCCTCCTTTCAAGTAATCATTGACAATAGTGTCAAATACTTCACTATTGTTTAAGTATACTTCAATGATATCTCGATCGACACGATAGTAGAATTCTGAGTTATAAAGCATATCTTTAATAACTGCTTCATCTAGTTTTTTAAGATAAGGTTTATCTATTTTTAATAACGTATAGAATACAACAAATGAAATGATTTGTGTGTATCTTGAATCTCCTATATGTTTGAATGACTTAAATTGTGATTCTGAGAATATTTCTTTTTTAGTAACATTAATGTCCAATGATTTTGATGCCTTGATAGATAACTGTTGCATCTTCTTATGGACATCAAATTGTAGAACTTCTAATTCTTGAATTTCTTCAAGTGTATAGTCTTTATATTTTTGTGTTAAGTCGACAGCACTATTTGTTTTTAAATCTGTTAATATAGAAATCCTTCTACCTAGTAAATCAGGAACACCTATCTTCTTAGATAGCGCTTTGTTAAAGTCTTCTATAGATTTATAGTATGGACTTAAATCTTTTTCTTTTTTGGTATTAATAAACGCTACTTCTTCCATTAATTCTATATTTCTTAACTCAGATTCTTTTATACTTGCTAACTGATTATAAAAGAATGTTTTTCTCTTTATTAATATATATGAAGAAAGAGTTAGTAATAAAACGAAAATTAATAAGAATGATTGCACGTATATTATTTGGGGGTTTCCGTCTTCCGTTGGTGAGAATATTCGTGGAGATTCATTTACTAATAAGAATCCAGAAATAAACAATGCGGAACTACTAAGGATCATTGCTTTTAAATCTTGATAGACAGCTACAATAGCGTACGTTAAGAATAATACAGTAAATACACTTGGTGTTAAGAAATTAAACACCAATACATTCGCTGTTACATATAGTCCAATGATTGTTGTGTACATAGCTAGTTTCAGATTGCTATATAAATCATGATCAACATGGTAAAACCCTATGTTAATAAGCACTATAATTCCTAGCATTAGTATTGAAGGGTACACCAGTGAATCATCTATATTTTGTCCTATAGCGAAGTATAGTAATATTCCAGACAACAAAATAATGATGATATTTACTACCAACATTTTTCTTTTGATATGACCCAGTTCCAACGCTTCTTTGAATTGTTCTAACTGTCCATATTTATATTTATTTTCTTGTCGTTCCATACAATCACCTTCTATAATGGGCTAGATTTAATTTGATTGAATCTTCTTGGATATTTAGGAGATGTTTTATGTAGTTTATCTATAACTACAATACTTCTTTTATCATCATCTAATTGATACTCAATTTTATTATTTATCTTTCCACCTAATACTCTAATAGCTTCTGTGCTCGTTTTTAATTCTTCTTCTAGTTTAGGACCTTTCATAGCGATAAAAACGCCCCCAACCTTAACAAAAGGGATGCATAACTCACATAACATGTTTAAGTTCGCTACCGCTCTGGCTGTTACTAAGTCGAAACAGTGTTTCCTTTTATATTCTTCAGCTCTTCCGTGGATTAACTCAGCTTCAATATCTAACTTGCTTACTAAGTCTTCTAAGAAGGTTATCCTTTTTTTAAGAGCGTCTATTATTGTAATCTTCAGCTCTGGATAAATAATCTTCAGTGGAATAGAAGGGAATCCCGCTCCACTTCCTACATCTAGAAGGGTCTGATTTGTTATCTTTTGTGCCTTTATTAAACAGATACTGTCAAAAAAGTGCTTTTTATATACATCATCTTTTTCTATGATTGTAGTTAAATTCATTTTATTGTTCCATTCAACTAGCGTTTCATAATAAATTTCAAATTGTTGTTTTTGCTTTTGAGTGAGCGTTATTCCAATGTTTGAGACACTCTCTTCGAAGTTATACTTCATAATATCACCTAACCTTTATTCTAACATATTTTAGTTATATTGAAAATAATATAAAAAATAATAGCCTTTGACAAAAGCTATTATTTTAAAGTCTTCATGTACACCAGTAAGATAGATATATCAGCTGGATTTACACCACTAATTCTAGACGCTTGTCCAATTGTTAGTGGTTTAATTTTTGATAGTTTTTCTGTTGCTTCTAACGCTAAATTATGGATTTGAGTATAGTCTATATCTTGTGGTATCTTTTGATTCTCCATTTTTAGTAGTTTTTCAGCTTGTTTCCTTGATTTGTTTATATAACCTTCATACTTGATATCTATTTCTACTTGTTCTAATACATCTTCATCAATATTATCTAAGTTGACAAACATATTCAAATGTTCAATTTTTATCTCAGGACGTCTTAACAATATATAAAGCATTGATTTTTCTTTTAAGTTTACACTACCAATACTATTTAGATACTTGTTCACATCTTCTTTAGGAGAAATGGTTGTCTTTTTAAGAGTTTCTTTTAATTCATCAACCGCTTTTATTTTAAGTAGGAATGCTTGATATCTACCTTCATCAACTAAACCAACTTGATATCCTTTTTCTCTTAATCTGATATCAGCATTATCATGTCTTAATAGTAATCTATATTCAGCACGTGATGTTAGTAAGCGGTAAGGATCATTAACTCCTTTAGTTACTAAATCATCTATTAGAACTCCAATATACGCTTCATTTCTTTTTAAAACCAATGGTTCTTTGTTTTGAAGGCTTAAACTAGCGTTTATACCAGCCATTAATCCTTGGCAAGCCGCTTCTTCGTATCCACTTGTTCCGTTTACTTGTCCGGCAAAGTAAAGTCCTTTGTAAGTTTTACTTTCTAAGGACGGGAATAAACTTCTAGGATCGATTGCGTCGTATTCGATTGCGTATGCATATTTAGCAATCACTGCGTTTTCTAACCCCGGGATTGATTGTATCATTATATCTTGGATATCATGTGGCATCGAAGTACTAAATCCTTGAACGTATATTTCGGGGATTGTTGTGCTTTCTGGTTCTAAGAATATTTGATGACGTTCTTTGTCTTTGAACCTTACTAGTTTATCTTCAATAGAAGGACAATATCTAGGTCCAACTCCTTCAACAACACCACTATACATAGCTGATTTATTTAAGTTTAGATTAATGATTTCATGTGTCTTAGGACTTGTGTATGTTAAGTAACAAGGCCATTGTTTATCTATATCTAAATAAGAGATTTTGTCAAAACTAAAGTATCTTTGAACTTGATCTCCATCGTGTCTAACAGTCTTTGAGAAATCGACTGTATCTGTTTTAATTCTTGGCGGGGTTCCCGTTTTTAATCTTGTTGTTTCAAATCCCAATTGTCTTAATTGAGGACTAAGTCCTAAACTAGCTTTTTGGTTATCTGGACCTTCAACTTTAACTGAATCTCCGACTAATACTTTTGATTGCATATATGTTCCCGTTGTAATAATTGTTTTTAATCCTTCAATGATTGTTTCCTCTTCTAAAACAACACCTCTAATTTCATTATCAACAACGTATAATTCTTTTACATACGATTCTAATACTTCTAAGTGATCTTGATTTAAAATTGTTTTTTGCATCTCTTTAGGATATTCGGCTTTATCGCTTTGTGCTCTTAAAGCTCTAACCGCTGGACCTTTAGATATGTTTAAAAGACGCATTTGGATTTGAGTTTTATCGGCATTCTTACCCATTTCTCCACCAAGTGCATCAATTTCTCTTACAACAATACCTTTCGCAGGTCCCCCAACAGAGGGGTTACAAGGCATAGAAGCAATCATTTTTATATTACCGGTTACCAGTAATGTTTTGTGTCCTAATCTTGCTGTAGCCAAACACGCTTCACTACCTGCATGTCCTCCACCAATTACAATTACATCATACATTTTTATCACCTTTATCACATTGTAAACTTAAGATAACATAATGTAAAGTAGTTCACAAGTTGTATTCTTTTATTATTGGGTAATATAATATATAATATGTTAAGAGGTGATGATATGGATAACATTACGATTTTAATAATTGAAGATGAGCCAACAATAAACAGAATAGTTTCAAATTACTTTATGAAAGAGAAATTTAAAGTATTAAGTGCTTTAGATGGTTTTAAAGGACTACAATTGTTTTCCCAAAATAAAGTAGATTTAGTGTGTTTGGATATTATGATGCCAAACGTCAATGGATGGGACGTAGCTAAGACAATTAGAGAGACTTCTAATGTCCCTATAATAATGATGAGTGCTTTAAGTGAAGAAGAGGATATATTAAAAGGATATAGTTTGAAAGTTGATGACTATATTACAAAACCTTTTAATCCAAAAATCCTTGTCGCAAAAGTAAAAAGTTTACTAGAAAGATTACAAAGTCAAGATTACTCAAATCAAACATCAGGGTCTATTGAAGCCGGTGGAATCCTTATTAATTTGGATACACATAAAGTGTTTATTGATGAAGTGGAGATAGATTTATCAAAAACTGAATTTGATTTGTTAAAATACTTTGTATCCCACGAAGGAAAAATCTGTTCAAGAAATCTTTTATTAGATGAAGTGTGGGGAATAGATGTATATGTAGAAGATCGTATTGTTGATACATATGTTAAGAAATTACGAAAATATTTAAAAACTAAGTCATCATATATAAAAACGGTATTTGGAGTAGGATATAGATTCGAGGTTATAGATGAGTAAAGAAAAAAAGCCACTGTTTAAGTGGCTTAATAGCTATATTAGGAATTTGAGTATGTCTACTCAAATGATTCTTACTGTAGTATTAATTTTCTTAATATTCTTTCTTTTACAGATTGTATTAAATTTCTACTTCTTCCAAAATTACTATGCTGATAAAGAATTGAATAAAATAGAGAGTGATTTGGATGTATATGTAGCTGCGATGAATATCGAAGATGCAGATTATTTTGATGTTATGTATGATTTTACTACACAAAATAACGCAATTTCAGTAACTACAACATCTCAATTCTTAATATATGACTCTCTTGAGCATGACTATACATTAGAAATCACTAACACTTCAAACAATGAAAAATTCACGGTTAAAGTCCCTAATATAGATCACAATTACGTAATAGGGGAAATAATTAGTATTTCTGGTTTCGAGTTTTCTGAAGACATCCTCACACCTATCTCAATTACAAGCGCAATCGATGGTTATGCTTTTAATAGTGGTATTGGCTGTGATTCAAACTGTATCGAAATAGATACAGCACGTATTGATGTCATCAATAAACCAAGTAATCTTAACTATGAATTTGAGAACTCTCATTTATTACAAGAAGAGTTAACATTACTTAAAAACGGTACAAGAAGTTTAGAAGATGCTGCATTTGATTATAATGGTGAAACTGCCTACTTCTATCGTGCAATAGTTAATGGACAAAGTGTAATTGTATTTATCCATGAACTGGGTACTTATGATCTTATTGTAACAATCGCTCCTATAGAGGATACACAAGGAATAATTACTATTATTTCATCATATAATAACTATGTTTACTTAACTGCGATATTAATCGTATTTATATGGAGTTTTAGACTTTCAAAAGTACTAACAAAGCCTGTGCAAAACATTGAGAATGTTGCTAAACAAATAGCAACATTGAACTTTGATATAGAGGCTCACGAGTACAATAACAGAGAAAACACTTCGTTATCAGAAAGTATAAATTTAATATCCAGAAACTTAAAAGAAACACTGGATACTCTTAATAATCAAAATGATAAATTAAAGTCTTTAAATGATGAGCAAATGAAGCAAGTATCTCTTAAAAAACAACTTGTATCTTCAATATCTCATGAATTAAAAACACCCCTAATGATAATGCAAGTTACCATTCAAGGAATACTAGATGGAATCATTGAAAAAGAGGATGAATCCAAAGAGTTAAATAATGTTCTTGATGAAATCAACAAGTCTTCTCTAATGATACAAGATATGCTTCAAATCTATCGTTTAGAAGATGCAAATACTATTTTAGAAGTCAGCGAATTCAATTTGGCTGATGAAGTTAATTTACTAATGAGTGATTTTGAACGAAATCTTAAGAAGCACAACCTTAAATTAGATTTAAATTTAGATAACAGTGTCTTTATTGAAGCAGATTTAAAATTAATTAAGCGTGTAGTTTCAAACTTTTTCACAAACGCTATCAAATATACTCCTGAAGGAAATAGAATCTATATTGAAGTTTCAGAAAAGGTTGATCATTACTACTTCGAGTTAACGAACTATGGAGTACATATAAATCAAAATGATCTTGATAACATTTGGATGCCATTCTTTAGAGCTCCAAGCTATGATAATAATCGATTACCTTCAAAAGGATCGGGTATAGGTTTATATTTAGTAAGTGAAATTTTAAAAGCACATGGTGCAGAATTCGGAATTAGCAATATTGAAGACGGCGTAAAGGCATTCTTTACAATTAAAAAAGGGCTATAATTAGCCCTTTTCTTATAGACTTATTTGTCGTTGAGTTCTTATTTGTGAAACGTTATAATGTTTATATATAGGAGGAATTCATATGATACCATCTACATCCAGGATGCAAATTGATTTCATTATGTCAGTAAACCCTAGCGAATATAACAAAATGAAGAGCCAAATGCTGTTTTCTTTTAGAGATAGAATCATGAAAACAAGAAATGCAAATACAGAATCAGTTCATGATCAATGGAAAATACAACATTTGAACCATGTTTCAAAACTATCTTTAGTTATCTTAATTTACTTGTTTAACCAAGATGATGGAGTTATAAGCAAAAAAGAAAAACGTATAATAAAAAAAGTTACAAGAAAAAGTATTCAATACTTAACATATGAAGAATATATGTCTATGTCTGATGTGATTGAAAAATTACCTGATGTTGATTTTGTCATTTCATATATTAACGATCACAAAATGAAAGAGAAAACAGTTAAAGAGTCTATCTCTGATATTATAGTTCTAATCAAAGATGATGAAGTATATAATAATGTATTAAGCATTTTAGAAACAAAATACATTGCCAACATATAAAAAAACAATGAAATAATCATTGTTTTTTTTATATCAATCTAATATGTTTAAACGCTTTATATAAGCCATCATCAGATATATCATCTGTTACGTAGTCTGCTTTTTCCTTGAGTTCGTTGTTTGCATTACCCATAGCAATACCATAACCAACATAATCAATCATTGAGATATCATTATATCCATCACCTACCGCTATACAGTCCTCAATACTGATATCTAAGTGCTCGACAATTGCCTTTATACCGATATCTTTCAATCCAGATTTCTCATTAACATCAACACCATATTTATTAGATACACTGTAATGTACTTTGTTACATGCTTTTTTTGCTTTATCCAGATCTTTACGTTCAATGTATAAAATCATTTGATATATATCTTCACCTTTATATTTCCCTTTTTTTATTTCAGGATAGTACAAATGGAAGACATCACTAAATAAATCAACATTTACTGTATTCTTTGATTCTACAAAATAGTCGTCTATTGTTTCAAATCCAACATCAAATCCCAAATTTCCCATTGTAGTTGTGAATTCCTTCACAACATCTTTATCTAAAGGATCATTAAATACTATTTCATTATTGTATACCGCTAATCGTCCGTTCGCTGCTACATATGAGTCTATATTGAGTTTCTTGTCAATACCGAAAAACAAACATGGAGGTCTTCCCGTAGCGATAAATACTTCATGTCCATTCTCTTTTAACAACCTTATTGCTTCGACAGTAGAAGAAGAAGCTTCATTTGTCTTATGATCAATAATTGTTCCATCTAAATCCAAAAATATATATTTCTTATTCATTTCATCATCTCTTTTCATCTTTGTCCTATAACATTAGATATTTAATGAAATCAGTGTTTTCATTTATAAACTGATCTCGAATTTTGTATTTAATCATGTTCTTGTCTCTTCTAGACTCTAATATACCCAAATCTTTAAACTTCTTTAAATGCTTGGATGTGTTTGCTTGTTTTAATCCTAATAGACTTTCAATCTCAGAGACTGCAAGTTCATCATAGTCCATAAGTTTAGTAAAAATATTGAATCTATTTCTATCTGCCAAAAGTTTGATTATTTCGTACTTTTCCATTTTATACCTCCATTGCTACACAGCAATATTATTATGCAGTAATATTACCACAGAGCAATAAAAAAAACAAGTATAAAAAAAATATCTCTTATCAAGCATCCTCACCCACATAGATTGAAAACTTAAGGCTGCTTCGTTCCCGACCTGACCTGATTCATTACGATCCATTGAATGAGGACGATTCATAAGAGATATCATCCGCTTGTTATTTTCTTAGTTCTTTGAAGAAATCTTGCATCATTTTTTTTGCTTCAATTTCTAAAACACCACTTACTACTTCTGTTTTATGATTAAAGTCAATTTCAAACATATTTAACTTACTTTTGTGTGCCCCAGCCTTCAAATCACTTGCACCATACACAATTCTGTCAATTCTCGATTGTAATATTGCACCTGCGCACATTGGGCATGGCTCAATTGTAACATATAAAGTACATGTGTCAAGCCTCCAACTTTTTAACTTTTTATTGGCTTCAGAAATCGCTAAAATCTCTGCATGATTAATGGCTTGGTTACTTGCTTCTCTGGTATTATGCGCTCTTGCTATTACTTCACCATCACATACTATTATTGCACCTATTGGAACCTCTTTTTCATCATAAGCTTTTTGCGCTTCTTCGAGCGCAACCCTCATATAAAATTCATCCATTATTTTAGGATGTTTTTGTACGGATTTGGTTTTCTATAGACTTTATGACAGCTTCTACACCTTGCTTCATACGATTCCTCAGCACCTATTAATACGATGGGATCGTTGTATTTAGCCGGTTTCCCATTAACTATCCTTTGTGTTCTAGTAGCTGGTGAACCACATTTTACACAAATTGCTGTTAATTTTGTAACATATTCAGCAATTGCTAACAATTTCGGCATGAAACTAAATGGTTCTCCTCTAAATTCTTTATCAAGACCACTTACAATTACTCTTACACCTCTAGATGCTAAATATTCGACAATCTTAACAACTTCTTCATCTAAAAATTGAACTTCATCTATTGCGACAACTTCTGTTTCATTATCTACATAATCAAAAATCTCTTTTGCTAAAGATATATTCACAGACTTTGTTCTAGTTTTATTATGAGATACTACTTCATTCTCAGCGAATCTATTATCTATTAAGGGCTTAAATACAACAATATTTTTCTTTGCATATTCAAGTCTTTTAACTCTTCTAAGTAATTCTTCAGTTTTACCTGCAAACATTGGACCTGATATTACTTCTATCCAACCATCTTTTTGATTTAAATGCATAAAAATCACCTCTGTTTTTCACTATATCTATAATACACTATTCCAATAAATAAAACAATATTATAGACTGAATTTAGAGTAAAAAGTATGGCACCTTTTCTATAAAAATTTTAAAGTGTATATAGTATGTATGCAAAGTATATACCGGTATTTACATTACGGCTTGCTTCAGCGCTTAATTCATACTATTTAATAGTGATATTCCTATGCTTTTTTTCACTCCAAGCCCTTTTATAGTTATAACATTTATGTTATAATTATTTGAAAATAAATATTTTAACGATTGGAGAAAATTATGGTTAAAAAATTACACATTACTGACGAACAAATACAAGAGCTACTTCTTGAAGTTGATAATCACTTAAAACTTCCTGGACCTCTAATGCCAATCTTACATGAGGCACAGAGAATTTTTGGTAGCATCCCAGTTGCAGTTCAAAAGATCGTTTCAAAAGCTACAGGAGTACCAATTGCTGAGATCAATGGCGTAGTTACATTTTACTCAAGTTTCACACTTGAGCCAAAAGGTGAGCACATCGTTGGTGTCTGTTTAGGAACACCTTGTTATGTTCGTGGAGCACAAACAATTTTAGACGCAGTAAAAACAGAATTAGGCGTGGATGTAGGGCAAACAACAAAAGATGGTTATTACACTTTAGATGCTATTCGCTGTATTGGAACCTGTGGTATGGCTCCAGTTATGAGTATGGATGAAGATGTATTTGGAGAAATTAACGTAACCAAAGCTAAAAAACTAATTAAGGATTACCGTTAATAGTTCATGGAACTTCAAAAAGTTTTAGAGTTATTAGACGCTAAACAATTTAATCTAGAATGCCCTAGATGCGTTAAAGAAATTAATTATGCATTTGTGTGTGACTTAATGAGTGATGCACTTATGATGTTAAAGAAAATGCCTAGTCATATAGGAGCTCATGGAGCACTTGTAACAGGCCTTGTAACTAATCAAGCGCTAAGAACAGCCGAAATTCTTGATCTAGAAACAATCATTTTTGTTAGAGGTAAAACACCTACAATGTATCGTGCAAGTGGTTTATTATTCCAAGAGGGTGTCAAAAGTTATGAATCTGTTTTAGAGGAAGAATAACTTGGAATCTACGATAACTACATACAACATAGAACGCAATGATATCGGTAATGCCGGTACGGTTGCAAGCCTAACAAAAAGAGCGTTGAAAAGACAAGGATTATCAAGAGAGTTTGTTAAAACAGTTACTATCGGTGTGTACGAAGCAGAAATCAACGTCGTAATTCATTCATACGGTGGAGAAGTTACCGTTGAAAAAGCTGATGACTACATTGAGATAATATTTAAAGATGTTGGTCCTGGAATTGAAAGCATTGAGAACGCAATGACTGAAGGTTGGTCTACAGCCAGTAAGTATGCGATAGAAAATGGTTTTGGTGCAGGTATGGGACTTCCTAATATCAAAGCAGTATCCGATGAAATGGATTTACATTCAAGCAAAGAGGGTACAACTTTAAGAATTAGGTTTTATATTACTGAGGATTGTTATGAACGTTAAATCAATCATCAATAACCATCATTTTACACTAATAAATAACGAAACAAACCTCGATAATAAAATTAACAAGCTGTTTGCAAGTGATTTAATGAGTCATGTTATGGGTTTTGCAGAAACAGAAGATTGTTTAGTCACAGTACTAAACAATATTAATGTTTTAGGTGTTGCTAGTTTACTAGATTTTACCGGAGTTATCTTCTCTCATGGTGTAAAAGTGAATGATTCAATCATTCAAAAAGCCAACGAGTTAGATATCCCCCTTATACAAACAAAACTAACAACAGTTGAAGTTATTAATGAATTACATAAGTTAGGTGAATAACATCAAATTTTATTACGACCTACATATGCACAGTATTCTATCACCTTGTGCTGATGAATTAATGACACCCAATAACATATTAAACATGGCTATGCTTAACGAATTAGATTTTATAGCAATCACAGATCACAACTCTACAAAACAACTTCGTGTCATAGAACAATTAGCGGAATCATATGATTTTGTAATTATTCCGGCTGTTGAAGTTAGTGTTGCAGAAGGATTTGATTGCTTATGTTATTTTAGAACGTATAAAGACGCACATAATTTAGACAAATACTTAGAAGCTAATTTAACAGATGACTGGTTAAATTACACTAAGGATGATCAAGTGATTACTGATATATACGATATGTCTTTTGACACTTTCAATTTCCCACTTACTTCTACTACAATTAAGTACTTGGACCTTTACAAAGAGGTAAAACGAAATAATGGAGTCATCGTACTTGCACATATCAACAGACCTTCATGTACACCACTTAACAATTATAAGTTAACAGAAATACCTTTTGAGGGACTTGAAGTTTCTCCATATAAAATGGATAAATTTATACAAGAACACCCTGAGATTAATAACTTCCCTTTATTTCACAACTCTGATTCTCATACATTACTTCAAATGCATGACAAAAAGTACAGTATTGAACTTAAGGCAAAAACAATTGATGCATTCTTTAACTATTTGGCAGGTGAGTAAATGAATGAGTTATCTCTACATATACTAGATATCGTACAAAATTCAATAAGAGCCAATGCTTCATTGGTTCAAATAATAGTAAATGAACAAAAAGCAAGCAACATTTACACAGTTACTATAATAGATAATGGACATGGAATGAACGCTCAGACATTATCAAACGTCTCAGATCCGTTCTATACATCACGCAAAACAAGAAAAGTAGGTATGGGAGTTTCACTATATAAAATGGCTTGTGAGCTCACAGAAGGTAGCTTTACGATTGAATCCGAAGAGAATGTCGGGACAAAAGTAATCGCCGCTTTTACAAATGATCATATTGATCGTGCCCCACTTGGTGAAATAGAAGAAACACTATGTATTCTTGTATTAAACGATAAGGATATCGATGTGTTATATAAACACACTATAGATACAAGTGAATACGTATTTGACACTAGAGAAGTAAAACAAGTATTAGAAGGAATTCCATTAAATAACTACGAAGTTATTATGTGGATTAAAAATAATATAAAAGATGGAATCAATACATTAGAGGAGGAACGCAAATGAAATCTTTAGACGACTTAAAGAAAATTCGTGAAGCCGCTCAACAAAAAGTATCAATGAGAGGTAAAAACGATGGCACAAGAATTCTTGTTGGTATGGCAACTTGTGGTATCAGTGCTGGAGCACGTCCAGTAATGAATAAATTTGTCGAAGAAATCGCAAAACGTGAATTAAACACTGTAACAGTAACACCTGTTGGATGCATTGGTGAATGCGCAATAGAACCGATAGTAGAAGTATTACAAGGTGACGACCGTACAACTTATTGTAAAGTTGACGAGAAGGCCGTAGAAAGAATTATTACTGAACATATTATTGGTGGAAAACCTGTTACCGACTATGTAATCGGTAAATATAGACTATAGAGGTGGATTATGATTGAAAGAGCACATGTCTTGATTTGTAGTGGATCTAACTGTATCTCTCGAGGGGCAAAATCACTTCGTGATGAGTTCGAGGAGCATTTAGGTAGATTAGGAATCCGAGAAGAAATCAAATTAGTAAATACGGGTTGTGTAGGACTATGTGAACAAGGTCCTTTCGTTATTGTTTACCCTGAAGGTGTATTTTATGCACAAGTTAAAAACAAAGACATTGAAACTATTTGTGAAGAGCATCTTTACAAAGGTAGAATCGTCGAAAAATTAGTATTTGATGAAGCATTAACGAAAGACAAACAAGTTAAAGCATTTGACGAAATCAAATTCTATTCAAAACAAACACGTGTTGCGTTACGTAACTGTGGACTTATCAACCCTGATGATATTGAAGAATATATCGCAAGAGATGGTTACCGTGGGTTAGGTAAATGTTTATTAGAAATGAAACCAATTGAAGTTATTGAAGAAATGATTGCTTCTGGATTACGTGGTCGTGGTGG
>SDWO01000160.1 GCA_004195325.1 Candidatus Izemoplasma acidinucleici
GGTTATATATTAGTTGTGTATATATTGGACTAACAAATATAAAATCTAGATCTTCTTCATAATCTTTTAGGAATTTGTATCTTGATAATCCACTAAGTTTACTCTTTAATACTTTTTCTATTTTTTCAAATGTATAACAGTTTACAATTCTTTCCTTAAACTCATCAAAGAAATGATTAAGTTCAAAACCAGTGTACTCTGTTCTTACTATTTTTATTTTTTTTCTATAACTCAGCGGTAACCTTAAATAATCTAATGTTTCTTTCACACTATCCAGATCAATATCAGTAATGATTACCTCATCAAAAAAGCGTAAAAACATAGTGATATCAAAATCACTCATTTTTCCAGCTCCAATTATGCAAACTTTGTTCCTTTTGGGAAGTAACTTAATCGCTTTTTCAATTGAGTTTGTTACTTGATTACGATACTCTTGTAACCCTTGTCCCATGTAGTCGTTTGACTTATTCAAATCTGTATTGAACGTTTCTATTCTTTTCATATAATCACCTTTATTTAACTACTTATATTATATATAAGTTGAAAACTTCTAACAATAACGTATTTTGTATGCGAATTAGTTCGAAATGTAAACGATACCATTCGTACGCCAACCATAGCCGTTTGTACTCGAACTAGTTTCTTGCTATTTGGATTAAATATAAATTGCATTGTGCATATGCCCATATAAAAGAAAAACGGATATTTCTATCCGTTTTTTGAATCTTCAATTGCTTTTGATTTAAACTGATTTGTATACAGTTTGTAGTAATGTCCTTCTAGTTTGATTAGCTCTTTATGATTTCCTTGTTCAATAATTTTACCATCTTCTAGTACCAAGATACGATCACATGATGTGATTGTACTTAGTCTATGTGCGATAACAAAACTAGTACGTCCGGCTAATACAGTATCGATTGCTCTTTGGATACTTTTTTCAGTATGAGTATCAACACTACTAGTTGCTTCATCTAGGATTAAAATCTTAGGATTAGCCAGTAATGCTCTTGCGAAACTAACAAGTTGTTTTTGTCCAACGCTTAATCTTGCTCCGCCTTCTCCTACTTGAGTATCATATCCATCTTCAAATTCTCTGATGAAATCATCTGCTTCTACTAATTTAGCTGCTTTATAAACTTCATATTCAGATAACTCTGTATTTCCGTAACGAATGTTGTCCATAATTGTTCCACTAAACAGATGTGGTGATTGAAGGACATATCCTAAGTTATCATGTAACCATCCTAGTGAACGGTCTTTATAATCTTTACCATCAATAATGATTTTACCACCTGTAGGTTCATAGAAACGACAAATCAAGTTTACAATCGTTGATTTACCAGCTCCTGTATGTCCTACTAAGGCAATGCTTTCACCTTGTTTTACTTTTAGATTAAAGTTACTTAATACTGTTTCACCTTTATTGTATTTGAATGTAACATCATTGAATTCTACTTCACCTTTTAACTCTTCCCAATTTTCACGTTTAAAGTTAATTGCGTCACCATATTTCTCAATAACTTCTGGTCTATCCCAAATTTCAGGTTTTTGTTCTATTAAATCCATAATACGTTCCCCACTAGCTTGCGCTTGTTGGAAACGAGCTAAAATGTTAGCTAATTGCATTACTGGTTCAAAGAATTGTCCTACATAGTTAATGTATACATATAATGTACCAACTGTGATTCCAATCCCTGCTATTTTATCGTATATTGACGCTTCATATCCAGCATAATACATAATTAATCCTGTTGCTATTGATGCAACAAACAGAATAGATGGGAAGTATAACCCTGCAAACATTGCTGCTCTAATACTGTGTCTTCTCATGCTTGAAGTTAGTCTATCAAAATCTTGAAAGTTTCTGTCTTCAAGTACAAGAGCTTTTGTTGTCTTTGCTCCAGTAATCCCTTCATTAAAAGATCCTGTAATCTTACTGTTTTCTTTTCGAATGTGTCTATAAGATCTAAGTATTCTTCTTCTGAAGTAAATACTAAGTAACATAATTATTGGTAACATTCCTATTAATATAAGTCCTAATTGCCAATTTATAACTAAAACAACGATTGTAATTCCTACCATTGTTAATAGTCCCCATGATAGATCAATTAATCCCCATGAAAGGATGTCACTCAATCTTCTACTATCGCTTGTCATACGTGCCATTATCCAGCCAACAGGTGTTCTATCATAATAGCTAAATGGTAACTCCTGTAATCTTTTAAATGCTTTTTTACGTAATATGTATGATAATTTTTGTTGAATTTGACCTGCATGCATAATAAATGTATATACTAAAATCATTATTGAAAACATAACTACAACATAGAAACCAATGAAGAATGGTAATTTATCGATTGATCCTGTTTCTACCATTTCATCAATTGCATACTTATTTATTAATGGATACAATGTATCAATTATTGCAAGTCCTATTGCTGCTGACATACCTATGATTAAATGTTTCTTCAAAGGTTTCATATGTCCAAAAATCTTTTTCCAAACTAGAAAGTCAAATTTGGATTCGGTGTATTCTTCTTCTTCATAAAAATCCATTATTTTACCCCCTTGTTTATTTTATCGTAATCGTATTCTACATTAGACTGGATTTCCCAAAGTTCGTTATAGATACCTTTCTTGTTGATTAATTCTTCATGTGTACCCATTTCACTAACTTCACCTTTGTCTAATACGATGATTTTGTCTGCTTCCATAGCGGTTGTAATTCTGTGAGTAATAATAAATACTGTAGTATTATCCCAGAAATCTTTTAATGCTTTTCTAATTTGAATATCAGTTTCTGTATCTACTGCGCTTAAACTATCATCAAATATTAGAACTGGTTTGCTATGAATTAACATACGTGCGATTGCCACACGTTGCTTTTGTCCGCCACTTAAAGTAACTCCTCTTTCTCCAACAATCGTTTCATAACCTCTTTCAAATTTCTTAATGTCGTTATGTAAACTTGCTATTGAAGCTGCTTGATATACTTTGTTATGTAAACTTGCTATTGAAGCTGCTTGATATACTTTTTCCTGTGATGCGTTTTTATCCATGATTCCAATATTATCATAAACTGTTCTACTGTATAAGAATGGTTCTTGCATGATAATACCGACATGTTCTCTTAAATGCTTTTTATTGATATCTTTTATATTGACACCATCAAAATAGATTCCTCCATGTTGATTTTCTAGTAAACGTACCATTAAATTTATTAATGTTGATTTCCCACTACCGGTTCTACCGACAATCGCGATGCTTTCACCTTTTTTGACTTTAAAACTAATATCTTTTAATAGTGGTTGATAATCGTCTTCAAATTGGAACCCAACATTTCTAAATTCAACTTCACCTTTAATTTCAGGTTTGTTTGTTGAATCATTGTCATGCTCACTAGTTTTGTTATCAATTTCATCTAATCGATCAAGTGCTACTATTGTTTTACCAAAGTCACCTACAATACGTCCTAGTTGACGAAGTGGCCAAACAATCATTCCAATATACATTAGGAATGCTGGGAACTCACCAACACCAATTTTTCCTTGGCTTGCTAATACAATTCCCATAGTAATCGCAACAGCATATTGAACGAAAATTACAAAATCTGTTCCACTCCAGAATATTGCCATTAATTTCAATAATTTGAAATCTTCTTTTAAGTATTCCTTACTATGTTTGTCAAACTTCTCAATTTCATATTTTTCTTTTGCGAATGCCTTAACAACTCTAATACCTGTAACACTTTCTTGAAGTGTCGTTGTCATTTTAGCTTCCTTTTCTTCAACATTTTTGAATACTGATTTTACTTTCATGAAGTAAACCAACGCTGCTGTAAATATTACTGGTGTTACCATAACACTGTAAAACATCATTTCTACATTAATTCTACTCATCCATATGATTGAAAATGTTACTAAGAATATTAATCGTATAATCTCGATTAGTTGCTCAGCAACGAAGACACGATAAGTCTCTACGTCTGTAGTACATCTTTGGATTAAATCTCCAGTTTCAGCATGTGTATGATATGAGAATGACAAATTTTGTAGTTTCTCATATAATCTGTTTCTCATCTTGTATGCAACACGTTCTGCAAACACTCCAATTAAAACTCTTCTGATAAACATCAGTATTACTCTTAATAGTGCGAATGCTACATATAACAATGCAATTAGTATTAACTGTTTTTTAATTGTATCTGCTTGTACTAGATTTCTCATGAAATCAGGGAGAGCAGATGGTATATTTCCAACTACTTCATTCACTATATATTGAAAGAATAATGGTAGTAATGTTCTAAAGTATTGCAGAACAATAACTAATATTATCGCCATAAAATATAAATGTGTATTTCCTTTTAACCATTTTGTAAATTGATGAATTCGGTTCACTTTTTTCTTTTTTTGTATACTCATTGTTATCACCTCTAGTCTTCTATTTCTGTATAGTATACTTCATACTTTTCTTCTAAGTATGTTTTAAGTTGTTCTATTTCTTGATTAAGTAGTTCCATTTTATGCTTATCTACGTAGTTCTCACGTTTAAATAAGTCTTCATTTTTATGTTCGATTTTTTCTTCTAAGGAATGGATTTCCTTTTCAAGTGCTTGTATTACTTTTTCTTTGTTCTTTGGTCTGTTTTTATTCTTTAATATCTTTTCTTTTTTCTTAGGATTCTCTATATATGTTTCTTTAAATTCATCATATGATCCTTCAAATTCTCTCATACTATCTACTGTTAGATAGACAAGTTTTGTCCCAATCTTATTAATAAAGTATCTATCATGTGACACGAATATAATCGGTCCACTGAATTCATTAAATACATCTTCAATAATATCTTTTGTTTCGATATCAAGATGGTTTGTTGGTTCATCGAGAATTAGTAAATCTGGATCAGATAACATTAATAGTAATAGTACCAAACGTACACGTTCGCCACCACTTAAAACACTTATTGGCTTCTCTAAATCCTCACTGAAAAACAGGAATCTTGCCGCAACGCTTCTAACGTTATTATTTGTAAAGTGCGGATAGGTATCATGAATCTCTTCAAAAATTGTTTTACTGTAATTTAGACTTTCTTGATTTTGATCAAAATAACCGATTTTATAATCTCTTAGAAACTCTATTCGTCCTTGTAAAGGCATTAGTTTCTTTTCTATTACTTTTAACAATGTTGTTTTACCTGTACCGTTGGGGCCGATTATTGCTAACTTATCATAGCCTCTCATTGAGAAGTTTATGTTAGATAGTAATGGTGTTTCATATCCTATTGTCAGGTCTTTTGCTTCTAAGATTATATCTCTTGTATTTCGCTTTTGCTCGAAGTTCATTTTAACTTGTTTTTTACTTGTCAGTGGTTTATCAAGTTTATCGATTCTGTTGATTTTCTTAACTCTATCCTTTGCGATACTAGCTCGTTTAGCATTAAATCTAAATCGATCTACAAAGCTTTGTAAATGTGCGATTTCTTTTTGTTGTCTGTTGTACTTTCTTAGCATCAGTTCATAACGTTTTATTTTCTCTTCTTGATACTCTTCGAATGTACCATGATAAGTATGAGAAGTTAACTGGTCTATCTCTATGATTTTACGACATACTTTTGAAATAAAATACTTATCATGGGTAACGATTAGTACCGCACCATTATATTTATTTAAGTAGTCTTCTAACCATTCTATAATATCGATATCAAGATGATTTGTAGGTTCATCTAGTATTAATAATTCAGGATTTTGAAGTAGTAATTTCGAGAATGCAACTCTCGTTTTCTCGCCACCACTGAATGTTCTGATATTTCGTTGATATTCATCTTTCTTAAATCCAAATTTACTCAATATTAAATTGATTTTATAAAGGTACTCGTATCCACCTTGTATTTGATATCTATGTTCTAAATCCGAGTATCTTTTTAGAAGTTCCTCATTGTGAGGATCAAGAGTCAGTTTATCTGCTACTTCCTTAATGATATTTTCTAAATGAATCAGATTACTAAAGACAGATAGCATTTCATCAAACAATGTGTTTTGTTGTTTTGATATTACATCTTGTGATAGATATCCTATTCTTGCCTTCTGGTTTTTACTTACAATACCTCCATCAGAATCTAGTTCTCCTAGAATGATTTTTAGTAATGTTGATTTTCCGGTACCATTTTTCCCAATAATCGCTAATTTGTCCTTACTGTTAATTTCAAATGATATATTTTCAAATAGTGTTTCACCACTAAATTCTTTTTTTAGTTTAGATACTGTTAATATGTTCATCTTAATCACCTCTTTTGCTGAATTGTCATATTAATATAAAAAAATGTCTCTCATCATCACGATGAAAGACATTGATATTTCTGTTTTAAAATAATAAAACAAACCTACTAATTGAGTCTATTCATAAGTGACGGTGTGTGCATACTTAAAGAAGCACTGAAATTTACATACTCTGTTCTTAATTTTAAATTAATCATTACCATCACCTCTTTCTTTATTATTTTGGCGGTATTAGTTGCTCTAACCTTAATTAGTCTACCACAATATTTTTTTTATGTAAATACTTATTTGTAATCATTTATAAAAAAGTTAAATCTCGTTATCAACAACTACATTTTCAGGTGGAGTTAATAAGCAAAACGGATTCCCTATTGTGTTTTTAGCTATCTTAATAGCATTTGCAAAATAGTATCCATCTACTACTCTTTCATCTGCTACAATTCTTAAATCCATTGATTTCTTAGTAACAATATTATTATCTTTATCTATAACTTTTTCTCTGTTTCTTGTTCCAAACGATATAAATACAGTGTTTGTACCTAAGTTATATATATGATGATATACAGGTCTAATTCCAATGCTTCCAAGGTCTGTGATAAACATACTTGCGTGGAAAGGACTTAATTCAGTCATGAATCTTGGTAACCATCCTCTATTATCTAATGCACGTACATTGAACATTGCAAATCTTAGTAAGAATCCTGGTAACATAGTAAATATTTTAGCAGCAACATCTGTATTGTTTTTTGTATCGTCACCTTTATTACTTTCAATTGCTTTATTTACTTTTTCAATTACATCATAAATTGTTGCTTCTGGTTCAAACTTAACTTTAATAATAGTCTCTTCACTATCTTCAGACATATTCTTTTTAACTGCTAAAGAAAACGAAATTTCATTTCTAGCGTACGTTTTTCTACCTACAACGAATCTATTTATCTTAGGTTTTTGTGAAATTGTACGTACCATTGAAGCTATTAGTACATGTAAAAATCCTAACTTATATCCATCTTTTCTCAATTGTCTTATTAATCTATGAGTTTCATCAAGGTATATTCGATCTTCAAAAAATACTTGGGCATCATTACGATGCGGCATAAGATGTGGGATTATTCTAAAAAAAGGATCCGCTTTCCTTAATTTGTATCCATCTTTTCTGTCTCCGAATCTTCTTCTTTTTTTCATATAGTATCACTCCATAAGAATATTATACATAAAATGATGCAAATAAGATATAGAAAAAAGACCAAAATTGGTCTTTTATTCTACTATCAGGTCTTTGAACTGTGCTTTGTATAAATCATAATAGAATCCTTTTTGACTTAATAACTCTTTATGATCTCCAGTTTCAATCAATTTACCATCTTTTATAACAAGTATTTTATGAGCATTTCTAATTGTTTGTAATCTGTGTGCAATAACAAAACTAGTACGCCCTTTCATTAACGTATTCATACTTTTTTGAATACGATATTCAGTTCTTGTATCAACGTTACTAGTTGCTTCATCTAGGATTAAAATATCAGGATTTGATAAGATTGTTCTAGCTATACTAATTAACTGACGCTCTCCTTGACTAAAGTTTTGTCCGCCTTCAGTTACTTCACTTTCATACCCATTTGGTAATTTCATAATGAAGTCATGTGCGTTAGCCGCCTTCAGTTACTTCACTTTCATACCCATTTGGTAATTTCATAATGAAGTCATGTGCGTTAGCCAGTGATGCAGCTTGTGTAACTTCTTCCATTAAAGCCATATGATTACCATACTTGATATTATCAAGGACAGTTCCAATGAATAAGTTAGTATCTTGAAGTACTACACCTATTTTTTTACGTAATGGGTCTTTTTTATAGTTGTAAATACTTTTTCCATCAACTAAGATATCTCCTGAGTTAATATGATAGAAACGGTTTAGAAGATTAATTATCGTAGTTTTACCACTACCTGTTGGACCAACGATTGCAACTGTTTTTCCTTCTTCAGCTTTAAATGAGATATTAGATAATACGATTGTATCTGGATCATATCCAAATGTTACATCTTTAAATTCAACATCACCTTTTAAAGTCTTAACTTCGTATTCACCATCATTGATGTATTCATCCATTTCATCAATCAATTGGAATACACGTTCTGCTCCTGCAAGTCCTTGTTGGATTACATTGAACATTTGCGCTAAGTTAGAAATAGGTTGAACAAATTGTCTAGCATACATAGTAATACCAGCAATGTCCCCAACTTGAATTGCT
>SDWO01000094.1 GCA_004195325.1 Candidatus Izemoplasma acidinucleici
TTGACCTTTTTGAAGGATCTTTAATATTTGCTTATCTGATAACTCTTTAGCCATATCGATACCTCCTAATCAACCATGTATGAAACAGGTTCTACTGTTTCACCATTATACTCAAATGGGTCTTCTGTATAGTTTATAATAATTTGCACTGTGTTTGTACCATTTTCATATGTGTTTACGATTACACCAGGAATAATAACTTCTCTGTTAACCCAAGAATAATTAATAGTATATCTCAGTGCATCATTCACTTCGGTATACAATTCTTGAATTAGTTCTTCATATAATGTGTATTCAGTAGAATAGAAATTTCTACTTAATGTGTCAGTTAGTAAATATGCAGGTTGTTCAGTTAATACAAATGATGGATATACATTGTAATCAATCATTCTTAACATATCTGCTTCTGTATAGAAACTAAAGTTTGCATACGGTCCATAAACTTCCATTTGTCCTTGAAGAACAAGTTGTAAGAAAGGAACGGTATCTGTTTCTATTAAATATTGTGTTCCATAAACGGGAGCCTGTAAATATCTATCAACGTACTCTAGTAAATATGCATTTGGTTGATAAGCGTTTAATAAAACATCGCTATCCAATTTACTAAATCCATTCACAATATATTCCTTAGCATCATTACGCCACATATCAATATTGAAATCACTAATTAAATTATTAGTAATACCGTCAACTGTATATGAATCTACACCCAAATCATCAATTTCATCTGTTTGATCTAACATCCACTCAATTGATTTCTTTGGACTAGCGTAATAAATTTGTTCTAAGTTATAATCCCAAATAAATTTAGTTGCGTACCATCCTGTTGTATGCTTTGCAGCATTCCCTTGGTATCTCATAATCTCTTCGTTAATAAGGAAGTAATTTTGACTTAAACTAATGTCAACTCCTAGATCTTGATAATTATCAATTAGATCTTCAAAATCGCGTTTACGTCCAATATCACTAGAGAAATCAGTGTCTCTTGGGTCTCCTAATGATATTCCACCATCATTCCAACCAAGAAGTCCTGAGTTAATATTTGTTATCCCTTTGTCTAAAATATCATCAAGTATTCGATCAACACCATCGGTAGTTGTCGTTACTTGGTTTTGAAATCCAATAAGTGATTTTTCACTATCACTCATCAAGAAATCTAATCTTATAGGAATATCCTCATAATCATATGTAGCATGTTCTTCTCCAAATAAATACTCGCGGTACTTAAGTGCCATACCAACATAATCTGCTCGTTCTCCTTCAGTAGAAGTTCCATCAAGATACTCATAAACTAAATGAATATCAAAATTGTTTCTTTCATCTTGAAGTTGTAAATTTCCTTCTCCAGCTCTGTTATAGATTTGGAAATAAGTAGCATTATAATTAAACCTAGCAAAAGCATTTGTATAATACGTAATATGCTCTTCTGGCCAAATTTCTAATGTCATATATTCATCACCACTTGTAGCGTAAGCAACAAACCCTGCTTGGTTATTCCCATGAGAAATACCAAATAGAGGTAATGATAATGTTTTGAAAGGAATAAACTCACTTGATGCTGATCTAAAGAAGTAATTTTGTGTTGGATTCATTCCGTATGTATCAATTCTCAATTTATTCAATTTAATATTATAATCATTAAACCTAACAAGTGTTCCTGAACCTTCAGGTACTAAAACATACCCTGGTATTGGATCATTAAACACAATTTCATCAGACCATTCGATATCATAAACATTAGATGCATCATATGCCTCTTTTGCTCCACCGCCTGCTCCTTGGAATGGTGCTATAATAACTCCTGCTAAATATTCTGTACCAGCACCTGTTATATCATCATTATATAGATCATATTCAATACCAGATTCAGTAAATGATATATAAAGTTTCAATTCGATTTCTTGGTCTATAAAGTTTACTTCTAATACCCATTCAGAACCATCATCTTCAATCATACCAAAGTTTGATTGAACAACCTCTGCTTTTCCTTCTTCATTAAACATACCTGAAGATGCATAGAACGGACTGTTCTTAGAATTAAAATATTCTATTGATACTAAACTATTAGCAAAAGCTGTATATGTTTCATTCATTCTTTCTTCAAGAGGAATACATACCTCAAGTAACTCATCTACAGTTACATCGTATTTCTCTTCAGGAATATCAAAATGTCCTACAACTATTTGATCAGTATCAGGTACTACAACAGTACCATCAATCTCTTCTATTTTTACATTATCAATACGGAAACGAACGTCCATATCGACAGATGTATCAAAATATCCAAAGTTGAATAATAATTGTGCGTCATTCTCTGTAATTGATTGAGTAAATGTGTAAGTAACCTCTATCATATCACTATTAGTTTGAGCCAATGAAGTAATAACCTCAGCATACTCAGAACCAACCATTAATTCAAAATCTCTTACACCGTTACTATTAATTTGATAACTTACTTGGTATGTTGTTCCAGCTACTAATTCTAAGCCTTCAAAATATATCTGTAAGTCTTCTTTTGTTGCTGGAGTCATGTTTCCTGCTCCATCATCATATTCTGCTGCTAAATCTCTAGATCGAACTTCAAGTACACCAGAATAGGTAAACAAATCAGCGTTCTCTAGAGGTCCAATTTTAGTCGTAAATATTTCTTCATACTTGTCTAACAAAGGATCTTCTGTATCAATTTCAACTGCTTTAAATTGGTCTTCAAAGTCTCCTTCAATATCTTTACAAGCATCTTTAATAACAGAATTAAACGGTATGTCTAACCCAGTTTTCCATGTATAACCATTTCTTTTATCATATACGTGAATGATATCTCTTTCTTCATCAATCCAGTATTTAAAATTAGTATTTTCATATACTGCTTGTCCACCAGGCTCTTCATCTAAATAGACTAGAACATCAGGTGCAGGCGCAGTATCTCTTGGTGTCGTAACATAAACCCCTCTAACACTCATGAAGGAAGCAATAGCCATAATAGCAATTAGTAATTTAAATCCGTGGCTTTTAAGTGAATACATTACGAATCGCCTCCTCAAATAATGAATACATTACGAATCGCCTCCTCAAATAATGCGATGACAAACTGTACTAATTGATCTCCCATAATTTGAATGAATGCAATTAATACTGCAACAATCAACATGAATAAGAATGTCATTAAGAAACTTTTAATTGTTTCCCTTATTGTATAATTATGCAGTTCTTGAACTGCTAGGAAGATGAATAAACCGGTACCAAGTGTACCTGCATTCATTACTAAATCTAACAGAATAACTTCACCATAAGTCAACTTATGTGACATATAAGTAGTAATAAGCATTGCTAACATAATTGGCATTAAACTATAAGCTACACCTTTGTAAACTTCTCCGATACTACCTTCTCCATCATTAATTGACGTAACTAAATAATTACTTATAACAAACAAGAAGAATATACTGTAGAATCCTAATATAATCGATCCTAAATCTAAATCAGAAGGTTCAATATATTGGTATATGAATCCTTTACTTGTCGTATATAACATGTATGTAACAAAGAACATTAAGAATACTATTGTTGCTCCTTTGTAACTACCTTTTTCTTTTCGTTTTAAATAATAGAAACTGTCTAAAGGATGTTTTATAAAAGAAAACATAAATAATACATCGCTAACAATTCTAATATCTGTAAATTTCTTAATCTGTGCTTTGGGTCTATCCAAATAAGCATATTGCTTATTTGTACGTTTTACCACTTGATAAACTATCAAAGCAGAAATTACTAAAATCATTGTTAAAGGTAAACTTTTCTGCATTTGATCCTGTCTTACTTCCCAGAAACTTTCACTATATAAGTTTCTATTTCCTGAAAGAATGAAATGTCCCATTGCTTCTTCATATTCACCTTGACTGTATAAATTTCGCCCAATCTCGTTATGAGCTAACACACTTAATTGATTTAACTTAAGTACCTCTTCCCATTCAGCTACTGCTTCAGCATATTTACCGTCTTTATATAATGTTAAAGCACTAAATATTCTTTTTGAGTAATCTGTCGGAGTATAGCTTTGTAATACTGCACTCTCAGAATCTAATGTCCAAATTCTACCTAAACTATCAACAGCTATGCTTGACAATCTATTATAGAAACCAACGACATCTTCATCACTCTCAGTACCAAAAGCAAAGATAAATGATCCATCACTTGTTAGTACGAATATATAACCTTGATCTCCAGCGGCATACATAATACCCTGTGCATCAGTGTATACATCAACAAGTGCCATATCAAATCCCCAGTTAGTATCAATACTGCTTGATCCATCTGTATTATGCTTTTTAAGGTTAGATATATTTTCACCATGACTAGTTGTATACTTGATTCCATTTATATCAACGTATATATTACTGAATGAAGTAGGATTTCTATCTACTACACCCTCTAATTGTTCATCACTAAATAATAAGTTTTCAAGGCGTTGCCTTGCAGTAAGTTGCACTTGGTTCTTAGTGAAGTAACCTAAGAAATCTCCATTTTGAGATAATTGAATAATTCCATCAAATATCCCTTCAGCAACAATGTACAATCCACCTTGTGAATCGACAGCTACTTTTTTAGGAGCAAATACATCTTGTCCAAAACTAGCACTATCTGGTTTGTAAAATCTATCTACTATATTTCCATCAAAATCTAATTTAAAGATACTACCATTACCATCAGTACTACCTTCTGAGTCAATAAATCCAGCTGATGTATCAGCTACATATATATAATCATCAGTTATGTAGATTCCTTTTGGAGATTCAAATTCATCATTATCGAATATACCAATAACTTCATTTGCAATTGGATTGAAAATAACAATTCTTGCATTCCCAGTATCAACAAGATAGATAAAATCATTTTTATCAATGAACATATCTTCTGCTGCGTCAAGAGCAAGGTATCTATCGTTCTCTTCAGGAATAACTAATTTGTCTTTATCGTCTTTTAATAATAATCTAATACTATCTTTTGCATCCTCGATATCATCTTGCGAATATGTCGGATCCAAAAGCATTTCTGCTTCATCAGCAAACCCTTCAGAGATTACATAACCTTCGAAGTATTCTTCTAATGTTAAATATGCTTGATTTTCAACTTGATCGAGTAAAACACTATCAATAATGTAACCAAGATATTCATTCTCTCTAAGAGTCTCAAATGCTTTATCAACATATACAGCTCTGTTTACGTCGACATCTAAATACGTTTGATCTGGTAGATACGCAGATTGCGTAACTACAAATTGGCCTTTTCTATCTATAGCAAATGTATTTGTAGTAGCACTACTAGCACCAATACTATGTACACTTACATATCCAACAATTAACAACAACGTTATGATTAAATACTTATTTATCGTCTTCATTATTTGATACCTGAATGGCTCATAGTGTCCATTACATTACTTTGCATTACAATGAAGATTACTAGATTTGGAATAAACATAATTAACCCTGCGGCTGCTGCCATTCCTGCTCCAGCAATACTAACTGCTGCTTGACTTGATAACGTTGTTAGATAAAAGGCGAATGTTTTTTTAGTCTCAGTAATAATATAAATATTACTACTTTCTGTACTGTTCCAAATAAACTGGAACGTTAATATAGCTACCGTTGCTAAAGCTGGTTTAATCAACGGGATAATAATTTTGAATAAAATATGTCTATCATTTGCACCATCAATTTTTGCTGCTTCGATTAACTCATCAGGTACTTGATCAATAAACTGTTTTACTAAGAATAACCCAACAGGCATTGCTAAGTAGGGAATAAAGTGAACCCATGCAGAATCAGTCATTCCTAATCCATCAACGATTAAGTAACGAGGGATTGCTACTGCTACAGCAACAAACATTAGAGCTGTTTGATTTACTTTAAACATGAATTTCTTTAATCTAAATTCTTTTTTACTTAATGCATAACCTGTAGCTGTTGTAATTATAATTGTTGAAAAGATAGTAAGAACTGTAATCCATATAGAGTTAAATAGATATCTAGCCATCGGAACACCAGTTCCAGAAGCTGCTCTAAATAATCTTGTAAAGTTCTCAAATGTTGGTTTTTGTACTAAGAATCTTGGTGGGAACATAAATAACTCATCCAGAGGCTTAAATGCTTGACTGAAGATATAAACAACAGGTAGAAGCATAAAAATAGCCATTGGTACAAGTATTAAATAAAATTTAATTTGCGTTTTGTCAAACTGTTTTGGATTGACATTCATTGCTTTAATTGCCATAATCTACCTCCTATTCTTTCTCTCCGAATAATGCATACGCTACTGTACTAAATCCTGCAATTACAAATAGTAATATTACACTGATTGCAGCGGCATACCCCATCTCATATCTGATAAAACCAAAGTCATCGATATGATTAATAATTAATTGTCCTGAATACTGTGGTGTTGGGTTGGCCCCTGATAATGCTACACCGATATATCCAGCATTAAATGCTCCAACAATTGCCATAACAGCGCCAAATAACATCTGCGGCTTCATTTGTGGAATTGTAATATAAATTATTTCTTGGAATCTATTTTTGATTCCATCAACCAATGCAGCTTCATATAATGTTTTATCAACATTTAATAATCCGGCTAACATAGCTAAGAATCCAATACCCATCGAACTCCATAATGATACAAAGATCATGATGTTAAGTAAGTAATCTGGGCTTTGTAAAAACTGAATGGCTTCATCAATCATACCTGAATTTAATAAGATTGCATTCAAGTATCCATCAACATCTCCACTAAATACCGTTCTCCATACAACACTAATAAATACTCCCCCAACCATTGATGGGGTGTAAAGTGCTAAACTAATAATTTTACGAGGTCCTGCTTGGATTTGTGATAACATCCATGCCATTACGAATGATAAAATATATCCTCCGGGTCCAACTATAATTGCGAATTTAATTGTATTTGGAATAACATACTTCAAGAAGTTTTCATCTTGTGTAATTAACATTACATAATTAAACATTCCAAATGGTTCTGTAAGTTTTGGTGCTTGTATTAAATCAAAGTGAGTTAATGACAATCCCCAAGCAACAATAATAGGTACAACAATGAATGTTGTGAATAGCAAGATATAAGGTGTAACTAATAGTGCAGTTGAAATTTTTTCATTACGTTTAGATCGTAAACTTGCTAATTTTAAGTAATGTAATTCTCTTTCCTCAGTGCTCATTTTACTTAGATCAACTTTTGCCATTAATTGTCACCCTCTTTCGCATCGTCCATTTGTTCTTGGATCCAATCAACGTCTCTGATTGTATAAGGTTTCAATACATTTCCATCGTTATCTAAATATCCAAACTCAATCATTTTTCTTTCAATCTCACGATTGATATTAATAACTTGTTCATCAACAGCTACACGTACTGGAGTACTATCAAATGTTACTGTGTTCCAAATATCACTTAGTCCACGTTCTAGCATATATTGTCCAGGTGTTCTAGGAACATCACGTAACCATTTAAACATTTCAAAGATAACTGCTTTATCTTTATTGTCAATTGGTGATTGCTCTACTGCTGTTTGATTTCCTGATAACCATAAGAATTCCGGTCCATATGTAGATTGCAATGTAACCGCAAATTCAGTTTGCGTATCAACACTCATCCACCACTTCATAAATTCCCATGACTCTTCAGGTTTCTCTGTGTTTTTAAACATAGATCCACCAGTACCATTTCCGATATACCAGCGTTCAATATTATCATCAGCAAGTGAATCTTCACTGTAGATACCAGGATATAATGCTAATTCCCATTGTCCTACTAATTCAGGTGCTGCATTTTTCAATTGCATATAAGTAGCAAAATCTATAATACCAATAGGTAACTTATTGTAT
>SDWO01000020.1 GCA_004195325.1 Candidatus Izemoplasma acidinucleici
AAAACGGTCACCATTTATGAGGTTTTTGATTTGATAAGGGCACAAACTGAATACACGTTTATCTACCAAGCAGATATTTTTAAAAACATTCCTAAAGTTCACCTTAAAAAAGGAGCGGTTAAAGTAACCAAATTATTAAAAGAAAATCTGCCTGTTAAAGACTTTAGCATTACAACAACAAAGGACAATTACATAATCATTAGGGGTAATAATACCTCAAAAAAACAACAAGACCCTATTAGGATTAATGGAAAAGTAACTGATAAATCCGACAATACTTTAGCCGGAATAACGGTACGCATTAAAGGAACGAATCGAGGTACTTCTACTAACGCTGACGGAAATTACACGTTGACCGTCCCCAATTCAAAAGCTGTATTGATATTTACAAGTATCGGTTTTGTTACAACAGAAATTTCCGTGGGCACACAAACGACAATTGATAAGGTCATGGAAGAAGCTATGACCCAATTAAATGAAGTCACCCTAAATGCAGGTTATTATTCGGTCAAGGAAAAAGAACGTACCGGAAATATTGTCACGATTAAGGCAAAGATGATTGAAAAGCAACCGGTAAGTAATCCTTTGGCGGCCATGCAAGGGCATTTGTCAGGGGTAAATATTGTACAATCTACCGGAGTTCCAGGAGGTGGTTTTAATATAGAAATTAGAGGTAAAAACTTTATTAATGGCGTTTCCGATCCTATGTTTATTATAGATGGTGTCCCTTATAGCTCTCAATCATTGGGTTCCAATGATGTTTCAGGTCAAATCATTTCCGGGAATATAAGTCCTTTGAACGCAATTAATCCAAATGATATTCAAAGCATTGAGGTGTTAAAGGATGCTGATGCCACGGCTATTTATGGTTCTAGGGGAGCAAATGGTGTTGTACTTATTACCACTAAAAAAGGTAAAGTCGGAAAAACACAGTTCAAGGCTAATATTAGCAGCACACTTGGACAGGTGTCTAACTTTTTGGAGCTGATGAATACCGAACAATATTTGGAAATACGAAGAGAAGGAATTACTAACGATGGTTATGGTCCTTATCTTGATAATCCCGCCTTCGATTTTATCTGGCCTGATATAAAAAGTTGGGATAACACCCGTTATACAGACTGGCAAAAAGAGTTAATTGGTGGTACAGCCTATCGCAATAATGCACAATTGTCTGTTTCTGGGGGTAGCGAGCAAACTCAGTTTTTGATAAGTGGTGGCTATCAAAAAGAGACAACAGTTTTTCCAGGTGATGCCAACTATAAAAAGGCAACTGTCCACAGTAATTTAAATCATCAATCCAATAATAAACGATTTAAAATAAACCTGTCAACAATTTATACAAATGAGAAAAATTTATTGCCAAGATCTGACTTCACTAACAAGGCATATACTCTGGAGCCTAATGCGCCAAGATTATATGATGATGAAGGCAATTTAAACTGGGAGAATAATACATGGAATAATCCTTTGGCTTCCCTAGAAGAAATTTATGAAGTGAAAATAAATACCCTAATTACGAATGCAGGAATTTCCTATATGGTATTCCCAAATTTGGAATTCAAAACCAGTTTAGGTTATAACACCTATGATTTGGAATCCTATAAGTCACTTCCATCTTCTGCAAGAAACCCTCAATTTGGTTTTACTTCTCAAAATTATTCATCCACTACTACGAACAATGCTAAGCGTAAATCATGGATCGTGGAACCTCAATTGAATTGGACAAAACAATGGGACAAAACTAAGCTCAATGTATTGCTAGGTTCAACATTTCAAAGAGAAACCACTCAACAGCTTGTTCAAAAAGGAACCGGTTTTCCCAACAATAACCTAATTCTAAATTTTTCTGCTGCAGAAACTATAGAAATATTGGATGATCTTGACAGCGAGTATAGTTACCAAGCTTTTTTTGGTCGAATCAATTTGAGCTTTGATGATAAATATATTCTTAACCTTACAGGACGTAGAGATGGGTCTTCCCGATTTGGTACAGGAAAACAGTTTGGGAATTTTGGTGCTGTTGGCCTTGCGTGGCTTTTTTCAGAAGAGAACATTTTTGGTGATACTTCCTTTTTGAGTTTTGGAAAGTTGCGTGCCAGCTATGGAACTACAGGAAGTGATAATATTGGCGATTATAGATTTCTGGACACTTACAATGTCTCCGGCTTTGATTATGACGGAACAACAATATTGGAGCCAACTGGGATTTTTAACCCACTCTTTGGGTGGGAAGAAAACAAGAAATTGGAAGCTGCATTGGAGCTTGGATTTTTTAAGGATCGTTTACTTTTAAATACGTCTTGGTACCGAAATCGTTCTTCAAATCAATTAATTGGTATTCCTTTGGCCGCTACAACGGGCTTCTCTGAGCTAACGGGAAACTTTGACGCTACTATTGAGAATACCGGGTTTGAGGTAGATTTACGCACTGTTAATGTTCAAAATAAGAATTTTAAATGGACTACAACATTTAACATTACTGTGCCAAAGAATAAGTTGGTAAAGTTTGACGGTCTGGAAAATTCCACATTTGCCAACAGATTTATAATTGGAGAATCATTAACTATTTTAAAACTCTACAATGCACTAGGAGTTGATCCAGAGACAGGAATCTACCAGTTTGAAGATTATAATGATGATGGAGCCATTAGTGGTATAGAGGATAGACAATTGGTTGAAGATTTTGCTCCAAAATTTTATGGAGGTCTTGGAAATACCATTAGTTATAAGGGGGTGACACTGGATTTTTTCTTTCAGTTTAAAAATCAAAAATCCTTTAATGAATTAAGGTTTGTAGCAACACCTGGCTATAGGGGCAATGCACCAGCAATATTGTTAGATCGTTGGCAACAATCTGGAGATACAAACCCTATTCAGATGGCATCTGGAGGACTTTCTTTTGGTGAAGATACTGGTGTGATACA
This sequence comes from Candidatus Izemoplasma acidinucleici, assembly GCA_004195325.1. Lineage (GTDB taxonomy): Bacteria > Bacillota_I > Bacilli_A > Izemoplasmatales > Izemoplasmataceae > Izemoplasma > Izemoplasma acidinucleici. The sequence continues at coordinate 2,928 of SDWO01000020.1, forward strand.
GGGAGAAAGTAATGCCGCTGTATCGGATGCATCTTTTATCCGATTAAGAAATGTCTCCTTTAATTATAAAGTTCCAACTAGTCATAAGGGGCTTAATATTAATGTATTCCTACAGGGACAAAACCTATTGACTTTTACAAAATACAAAGGTCCAGACCCGGAGCAACCTTCCAATACTAGATTACCACAGTTGCGACAATTCTCATTAGGACTTCAATTAGGCTTTTAACTTAAAAACTTAGTATTATGAAACATATAAAAAATATAAATTGCATAGGAAAGTTCAAGAAAGTTCTTTCTTTAAACAGCACCTATTTATTAATGCATTCAATCCTTTTTTGTTTGATTATTGGTTTGAGTTCTTGTACAGATTTTGTTGAAGTAGATCCTCCAAAAAATTTATTGATTTCCGAAACGGTATTTGATAATCCTGTAACCGTGGAATCAGCTCTCGCCAATATCTTTTATAAAATGCGTAAACAGGGCATGGTATCTGGAAAATTTGGGTTAACCACATTAATGGGGATTTACTGTGATGAACTGGATTATTATGGATTCGATGCCAGTTATTCAGAGTTGTACCACCATAATGTTACAGCTCCCAATACCATAGTTTTGAGTTGGTGGAGTAATGCCTATAATCTAGTTTACGCTGCCAATGATATTATCGCAGGAGTGGAGAATTCAAGTGCCTTAAGTACAGAGGAGTCAAATAGGTTTAAGGGACAAGCCTTATTTGTTAGGGCTTATGTGCATAGTTTACTGGTGTCTATTTTCGGTGAGGTCCCATACATAACTACAACTGATTACATAGCAAACGGTTCTGTTAGTCGTTCGCCTTCAAATATCGTGTTTAATGATATAATATCAGACCTAACAAATGCGGTATCTCTATTGGAAAATACGGAAGCTTCAGGGGAACGAGTATTACCAAATCAGTCAGCCGCTAAAGCGCTGTTAGCAAGAATGTACTTATACACAGAAAATTGGGAGTTAGCAGAAGCGATTTCAACCGAACTTATTGATACACATAGTTTAGAGCTAGATATAAATAGTGTATTTCTAAAAGAATCTCCAGAAACATTATGGCAATTGAAACCAGGGGATAGTCCAAGAAATACCCATGAAGCCAATGAGCTAATAATACAGTTTATTCCAGGCCAACAATTTGCCTTGACCAATACTTTATTGACCGCATTTGAACCTGGAGATTTGAGATTGCCAAACTGGACAGGTGAAATATCAAATACGGATGGTACGATCACTTTACACTTTGCCCATAAATACAAAGCGATCATTACTGAAACTGAATCTTTGGAATACTCTATTGTTTTTAGGTTAGCTGAACAGTATTTGATTCGAGCAGAAGCAAGAGCACAACTGGGTAATTTATCAGGTGCTCAACTGGACTTAAATATTATTAGGAATCGGGCAGGTTTAGCTAACACAACGGCAAATTCAATGAATGATTTGATGGATGCAGTCCTTCAAGAACGTAGAGTTGAATTGTTTGCAGAGCAGGGTCACCGTTGGTTCGATCTAAAACGGACAGGAAACGCAGGAACGTTTTTAAGTGCTGTGAAACCAAATTGGCAAGCTACACATGTTTTGCTTCCCATTCCAGAAACAGAATTAGAGGTTAACCCTAATTTATTTCCTCAAAATTCGGGATACTAATTAGACATGCGAATCTTTAAAATATTTAACACTATGAAGTATTTCATACTGATTTGTTTTTTGTCAATCCATTGTTCAGGTTTTACATATAGAACGGATGAT
>SDWO01000090.1 GCA_004195325.1 Candidatus Izemoplasma acidinucleici
TTTAATAATGTTTTGTTGTAGAATAATGCAACAGATTCTCCACTTAATGGAGCTCCGAATAATTCTGAGTCAAAGTTACCATCACATGCAACAGCTGTGTTGTTAGCTGGATCATAACATGATGTAGCAGTTTCAACTGCAGAACCGATCATTCTTGATTGAATATCCGATCTTTGTGAATCAGGGAAAGGATATAATAAGTTTGATGTTAATGCAGCACCAATGTGATCATGTGGAAATACTACAACATCTGCAGCATAATCAGAACCAGCATATAACTCAAGTCTTTGACGAGTATCTACTGCTCCAACTTCTTCCCATTCAACATTAATGTCTGGATATTGTAGATTGAATGCAGCTATTAAAGCTTCTGCATAATCTGGATCGTCTAACCATACTTTAATAGTAACGGCTTCCGTTTGGTTTTCATCGAAATTGTATAATGTACCTAATGCTGCGTCATTTTCACAAACTTCAGGATCTGGATCTGGATCCGGATCTGGATCTGGATCAGCTGTATCGCTTTTACATCCAGCTAAAGTAAGTGCTAATACGAAGGCAGCAAATATTAATAAGAATTTTTTCATCTATATATCCTCCTTAGTATTTACGCAGTGTAATGAATGCACCAACAGCAAGAGGAGCAGCTACTAATAATGCAATTAAATTAGTAGTGTTATTGCTTGCGTTTAAATGAGCAGTTTCATCACAAGGGTCTGTAACAGTTACAGTAATTGTTGCTTCTGTAAAGTTTCCGAATTTATCGGTAGCAACGATCACGATTTCATAAATACCAGCATTTCTAGTATCTACAGTACCAAATCCTTCTTTAATAACTAATTGTGCACCATTATCATCAGAAGCTGTATAAATTGGTATTTGGTAAGTGTCTCCTAATTCAATTGATACTTCAGTGAATCCTGCGATATCAATTTCTGGAGGTGTATTGTCAATGTCGAAATCTAATTCGTACATCTCAGTTTCGTTTGGTGTATATTGTACATTGAACGGTGATGCCATTCCCACTAGTGGGTCTGTAGTAATAATTGTAAACATTGTATTTGCATCAGCAACTGTATCAAATGAAACTCTATCAATAGCGATAACATTTCCATCTTTATCAGTTACTTCAAATAATGTTTTATCAACAATTAAAGCACCTAGTTCGTCTTTAGTAATAACGTCTTTGTTAAATTCTAATTCGATTGAATTTTGGTCTAATGCACCTAATTCAACGATTTCGAATAAGTTTACTTGTGCATCAAAATCAGTATAATTGCTATAGAAATCTGGAGCTCCACCCATATAAAATGTGAATTGCGTTCCAGAACCTTTAATAGCAGTTACATCAATAAATAGATCATCAGCCCATTGTTTTTCCCATGAATCAGTACGAACAATGAATCCTACGTTATCTTGTGCGTCACTTGGAACATTAATTACAGCAACACGATATTTATCTACAGCACCTTGATCTACACCAAGACCCCATTGGAATTCATTTGGAATAGGTGCATAGTCTTTTACATAATCAAAAGTTGCATTTGCTTCAAAGTTCCAAATATTCCATCCATCATAAGCTTCGATCGGGTCATAGTATACTACTACTAATGTACCGAAACCATCTTTTTGGAAGTAAGGCATATCTGTATCTTGGTAATAAACTTCACTTGAACCTTGTAAAACATAAACATGTTTTACACCGCTCTCATCGAATCCAACGAATGCTTCTGTTGTTAACTCGTCTTCATCATCTTCCTCACGAAGTTGTACAAATTTGTCGTCTCCACCATTACCATCATCGTTGGTATCTGACCCATCTTTATATGACCAGTCATCGTTATGTGGAATAAGTCCAATTTTATGACTTGCGTCATCGTCAATACATAAATATGCAACTGCACCGAAATCATCTTGGCCAACAATTTCTCCTCCGGAACCTAATGTACCATGATCCCATACATGCATACTTAATCCTTCATAATCGTCATTCCATCTCTTATAATGAACAACAACTACTTTGTCAGTTGCACAATCAGAAGCTGGCACTTCAGCACTTACGGCTTGGTTTCCAATTCCAAAGAATACAACACTTAGAGTTAATGTTAATACTAAACTAAGAATTTTTTTCATGTTTCTCCTCCTATTTCTATTGTTTAAACAAACGTTTTTATAACATCTTAATAATATCATAATGAAAACGCTTTATCAATGAGCACACATACATTTAAAGCCGTAACGCGTTCCACATTTTCACAAATGTATATAAAAAAAGAAAACATTTTCATTAAATGTAATCTTTTTCATGGATATTTTATGCAATTATTCTTTAACTTCTAAATGTAATCTACTTGCACGATACATAAAGAATGCAATGATTGGAGTAATGATATTATAGACTATCGTCGTAAACGCTATTAAACCGTTAAAGCCTAATATAACGTTAATAATTGACGGTACTGTACTAGCTACAATTAATAGCTTAATTATATTTTTAAATCTTGGGAATTCACTTTGATTAAACTTGAACATCATACTGATTGCGCTGATTGCGATAATCAAAATAAGGTTTGTTAAAAATAACGCTCCCGTAATAAATAATATTGCTGGTAATGTAAATACATCTTTTAAACTTAAGAACACTTTATTAATAAGTAAGTCATATGCTTCTCTATCATCAAGATCATTGATATCTCCAAAATCTGTATTATTGAAGTAATCATAATCTAAGATAAACTCTCTTGTCTTTGAAGTACTTAGTGTAATTCCACTACGATAAAATACGATTGTATGTTCTTGATCATATACAACTTCATCAGGAACATTAAAATATACTGTCCACACTGAATCGTTATTTTCAAACTCATATTCAAAGATATGTTCTACACCACAATCTAATTGATTGTTGTAAATGCGACAACTTTCTGGAAAGTCATCAGCGATAAACTGAGGTACTTCTTCATCAAAGTCCATTCCCCAGAAACCATAATCAAGGTCATTCATTCCAATAACCTGTGATGTTATTGGTAAAAACATCAATAGGTTTAAAAAGAGAAAGTATCCAAACAATTTACCAAGTGATGCGTCAAATATGTCAAATGCATGCTTAAATCTGAATACCCCTATTGTGAATATTTCAGAAAATCTGATTTTCTTCATAATGTCATCCTCTATTCTTCATATGGTATTTCAATAATTAGTGTTGATTGTCCATCTATTATACCATTGTATGATTCAATACCATTACTGTAATATAAGATTTCTCCTTCAACATCACCATATGTAAACCCAGTATCACCAACATTATGTAATACAAGTACTTTTTGATTGTGATCAGCATCGTAGAAGAAATTACGGTAATATCCAAGTAATACACTACTACTAACTTCCCATGCTTCTGTGTCACCAAATTTTAAAGCCAAGCTATCTTTTCTAGCATTTAGTATATCCTTATAAGTATTTAATAAACTATCAGGATTCGCTAATTGCTCATCAACATTTTCAGTATCATCATTGTATGGATCTACCATCCATGATGTTTTATATGAATCATTAAATAAATATGGTTGTCTTCTTGTTTCATCCCAAATAGTTGGACCATTTGTTTTTATTCCAAACATACCTAACTCTTCACCATAGTAGATGAATGGGTTACCTTGTCTCGAAATTAACATCTCAGCTGCAAGTTTCATATCTCCGAGGTTTCCATTTTGGATACTCGCAAATCTATCTTGATCATGATTGAATAAGAATGGAGCATCAATAGCTTCACTATCGTATGCTTCTAATGCTTCAAACATATCTAACATATCAGTAACATAATCACCATTACCACCACGGTTAATCGTATATAGTATATCGGCTGAAGTCTCAAAGTTTAATGCGCTATCCATACTTTGAACAAATTTACTAAAGACATTGAATCCACTCCATATCTCTCCAACAATATATACATCAGGGTATGATTGTTCAATATCAAATTCAAAGAACGCTAATTTATTAATTGTGCTTTCTATTGGAATAGTAGGCGCAGCTGCTTCTCCGTGATCTTCAAGATGTATTGCCGCATCTAATCTAAATCCGTCAACACCTTTGTCCATCCAGTATATAGCAATGTCTACCATCTCTTGTTGTACTGCTGGATTACTCCAGTTAAGATCAGGCATACTACCACCAAATGCACCAGCGTAATAATACCCTCCACCAAGTGTGTGCCATAAACTTCTATTAATCGTAAAACGATCATCATTACTTGTTATTTTGCGATAGAAACCTTGATAATCAGGATCATCGTTACTCCATGCTTCAAACCAAGGATGTTGGCTTGATGTATGATTAACAAGTAAATCAATAATAATTTTGATTCCTCGTTCCTCTGCTTCAAACAATAAATTTTCAAAATCTTCCATTGTTCCATATTCTGAATTTACTGCGTAATAATCCATTACGTCATATCCATGATAAGTAGGACTAGGATGAATTGGCATTAACCAAATTCCTTCAATTCCTAATTCTTCTAAATAATCTAATTTCGCAGTTATTCCGTTAAAGTCTCCAACACCATCTCCATCAGAATCACTAAAACTACGAACAAATATTTGATAATACGCTCCTAGTTCAGGATACATACTATCAAAATCAATTACTTCAATATCTGG
>SDWO01000151.1 GCA_004195325.1 Candidatus Izemoplasma acidinucleici
AGATGTGTATAAGAGACAGACATAATACCATAAAAAAACGACTATCACTAGTCGTTTATTTCCTTAATATTAAACTCTTCATCAAACCATAATCCTATTACCGTAACATCTTTATACCATTTCTTAACAGCACTAACAGAACTTTTAATGTACTCAATCTGTGTTTTGTTATCTTCAGTAACTCCAGCACAATCATGATGTCCGACAACTGCAATAATATTTGATTGATGGATATTGATGCTTATATCACTTCTAAGTTGAAGATTATGGATCAAATCTTTTTGTTGATTTCTAGCAATAACTTTTACAGGTCCTGCCAACGTTATTGTATCAACATATAATACATCATACTTATTTTTAATATATTCTTGTAACTTAATTTGGATTCTTCCATCCATACAACTAATCGCCGTAGCAAATATACTCATAGAAACAGCTCCTTTTGATATTCAAAGTATTCTATGAAATTGTACTAAAATAATTAATCTTTGACAAGTCTTTTATACTTTATGTAGTAATAGATTTTCATAATTTGGGTTAATTCCATCCATTAAGTTGAATATTGCACTTATAAATATACCTCTTGCACAAGAAGCACCACCTAAAATAACGTTCTCTCTTAATGCATCTTCCCAAGTCTCAAATTGAGCAACTATAAAATATATTAACGGAAATGACTGCTCTAATCCACAAGCTACTCCTGCATGTTTTTTTATGAACTCATTAATATCTGTCATCGAGATTGCTTTTTTCAATGACGTTAAGTATTCCTTTGGTGCATATTTTAAACTATCTTTTAGTACTGTAATCTTATTTTCGGTTGTTATGTTAGTTAAAACATAGTTTAACATTTCTAAGAAATTCTCAGTATTACTATATCCAGTTAACACTTTAGAAAACTCCAATGTTTCCTTCACTTTATCTGTAACACCAAGGTTATCATAACTCGCAAGTAGTAATACTGGACCAACCAATTGCTTATCTATATGGTCAGTATATATGTTGGGTTCTGTTTCGTTTGCATCTTCATCTTTAATCTGTGATAAAAGATCTTTTCCAAAACTTTCAATATATCCTTCATAAATACCACTTTTATGAATGTGGTTATACATTGTTTTTCTCCAACCTAATGGAGTATGATTGCTAACGGTAGTAATGAATTTATGAAATAGAAACAATGTTTCTCCCATAAAATCAACATCACCTAGCTTAAAATCAGGGTACACATCAAATGATTTCTTTGCCTCTTTATATGCATTATGGTCAATAGGTTTGAACAGTAAATCATTACCCTTTGATTTCTCTAATAAGTACTTTCTATCATATATCCAATTGTATCCAAGTGCACTTGCACTTCCAAGTAAACTAGCTTTCATTAATGATACTTTTTTCATCTAATCACCTCACCTTCATTATAGACCTGTTTGACAAGATGTAAAATAGATATACGGTATTTTTAAGATATGTTATAATTAATTTTGATAAAAGGAGTGGTATGATGATTAATCAATTCTTTAGTAAGAAACAATCTATACATGCTAGAAATGGTGTTGTAGCAACAAGTGAAGGTCTTGCTTCCCAAGCAGGGTTAGAAATATTAAAAAAAGGTGGAAATGCGATAGATGCTGCAATTGCAACTGCTGCGGCACTTACTGTCACAGAACCAACAAGTAATGGTATTGGTAGTGATTGCTTTGCATTGGTTTATATGAAAGACAAGTTATACGGAATGAATAGTAGTGGTTACTCTAGTAAAAACATCTCGATTGATAAAGTTAAAGAATTAGGACATGATAAAATGCCAGTGAGTGGTATTGTACCAATCACTGTTCCTGGAACCCCAAAAGGGTGGGCAAGTTTAAATAAAAGATTTGGGACATTAAGTCTTTTAGAATGTTTAACTCCGGCAATTGAACTCGCTAGAAATGGTTTCCTCGTATCTGAAACAGTAGGTTTCTACTGGGAAAAAGCGATGGAAACATACAAAAAAAGAAACAAAGGAGATATGTACAATACATTCTTTGATGTGTTCACTAAAAACAACAAAGGATATAAAGCTGGAGACTTCTATAAAAGCGAAGCGCATGCTTATACTTTAGAACAAATAGGAAAGACAAATGGTGATTCTTTTTATAAAGGTGAATTAGCAAGTAAAATAGTTTCGTTCATGGAAAAACATAATGGATTTATCGATCATTCTGATTTAAGTGAGTTTGAAACAGAATGGGTAGAACCAATCAGCACAAATTATAAAGGCTATGACATTTGTGAAATCCCTCCAAACGGACAGGGAATCACAGCTTTGATGGCACTTAATCTATTAAAAGACGAATCATTAAAACAAGGCGACATATTAACATACCACAAACAAATAGAAGCTTTAAAGATAGCCTTTAGTGATACCCTAAAATATGTGACAGATTCTAAATTCATGAAGATGAATCCTGACTTCTTATTAAGTGACGAATATGTATCTTTAAGAAAAAACGATATCTTAGAAAAAGCAACTCTGAAAGAACCAATAGATTATCAAAAAGCAGGAACTGTATATTTAGCTACTGCTGACAAAGATGGAAATATGGTTTCGTTTATTCAAAGTAACTATATGGGATTCGGTAGTGGGATTGTGATTGATGAAACAGGAATCGCAATGCAAAACAGAGGACATACATTTAGTTTAGATGAAAATCATCATAACGCACTAATGCCTAGAAAAAGAACATACCATACAATCATCCCTGGATTTATTATGAAAGATAATAAAGCAGTTGGACCATTTGGGGTTATGGGTGGGTTTATGCAACCCCAAGGGCACCTTCAAGTAGTTATGAATCTAATTGATTACAATATGGATCCACAATCAAGTTTAGATTGTCCAAGATTCAGATGGGATGAAGGACTAAAAGTTTCAGTTGAACATTCTTTTGATGTTTACAAAGCACAACAGTTAAGAGAATTAGGACATAACATCACAATTGATTTGTATGGTGGTGGATTTGGTAGAGGACAAATTATCAAAAAAACAGAAGAAGGTTACATTGCAGGAACAGAAACAAGATGTGATGGAACAATAAGTTTCTATTAAAAAAAATGATGGAATTTCCATCATTTTTTATTTGTAATTATTTAATCCACCTTCTAAAACATAAATTGCCTTATACGGTGCTTTTGACATCTTCTTTGCAAGACTTAAGCTTTTCTTACCATTGTTACAGTATAAGAATATTGCTTGATCCTTACGAAGCTTAGAATACTTAGCTAAAACAGATTTCTTTGTAAAATTACGGGCACCTTTTATCTTGTTTTTTTCAAACTCATCTTTTTTTCGGATGTCCACTAATTGTCCTTTACGCATATTGTTTTTAAAATCATCTTCATTCACAATATGAATGATTGATTTGTTAGCTGGTTTACGACTTGACACTATTAAACCAAGTGCAACCCCTGCAACAATTGTAAAGACCCATGTATACCATTGCATATAATCATCTCCTCAAATTACTTACTAAATAGAAGAACTTGATTCTTTGAATAATTCTTCTACTATAATTTACTTCTATATTATAGTGTTGCGTGGTAAAATTGTCAATGTAACATGAAAAAAAACGGTGTTATTTTAATCATTTTGTTTACATTCTACCCAATATTATATATAATATTAACTTGATTGGGAGTGAGACACATGATATCAACAAATGATTTTAGAAATGGTGTAACAATTCAAAACGAAGGTAACCTATGGTTAGTAATGGAATTTCAACATGTAAAACCTGGTAAAGGTCCTGCATTTGTAAGAAGTAAACTAAGAAATTTACGTACTGGAGCCGTAGTTGATAAAACTTGGAGAGCCGGAGAAAAAGTGGCTAAAGCACATATTGATAAAAATAAAATGACATACTCATACTCAATGGGAGATACTTTTGTGTTTATGGATAATGAAACATATGAATCAGTTGAAATACAAAAAGCAAGTATCAAATATCAACTTAACTTCATTATTGAAGGTATGGAAGTAAGTGTTATTAGTTTTGAAGGTGAAATCTTAGGAGTAGATATTCCTGAAAAAGTAACTTTAGAAGTAGCAGAAGCTGATCCAGCAGTAAAAGGAAACACAGCAACAAGTGCAACAAAAGATTGTATTTTAGAAACTGGATTTAAATTACAAGTTCCATTATTTGTAAATCTTGGTGATAAAATCATCGTAAATACAAGTACTGGAAAATATGATAAACGCGGTTAAGGAGTGAATTAATTTGGAAGAACTCGTCAGGGTGTACGCATTTAGTTTCACAAGTATACCATTAGATTTAAGCATTTTAATGTTGGTGTTATTGGCAATATCAAGTTTCTTTAGTATGAGTGAAACTGTATATTCTACTGTTAACCCAATAAGATTAAAAACGAATATTGAAGACGGTAAAAGAGGTAGTAAGAAAGCATTGTGGATTGTTGAGAACTATGATTTGACATTAACAACGATTTTAGTTGGTAACAATCTAGCAAATATCGCACTAACTGTAGTTAGTGTTAGCTTCTTCACTGCAATTTTACCTGAAAACTTAGTAGGATACATGAGTACTTTTGTTGTAACTATAGTAGTTTTAATCTTTGGTGAAATAGTACCAAAAAGTTTCGCAAGAAATAATGCTGATACAGTTTCTTTAAGAATTAGTAGTTTGTTTTATTACATCATAATGGTGCTAAAACCAATTACTTGGATATTCTTGAAGATAAAACAATGGATTGTAAAAGATTCAAATGAAGAAAAAATCAGTGTTACAGGTGATGAACTAGAAACAATTATCGATACTATGGAAGAAGAAGGTAGTATTGATGAGGATGAAGCTGAATTACTACAAAGTGTGTTAGATCTAAACGACAAACAAGTATATGAAATTATGACACCACGTGTCGATATGGTTGGTATAGATATTGAAGACGATACGATTGAGGATATTAAAAAAATATTTTTTGATCACAAACACAGTCGAGTACCAATATTTGAAGGAACACGTGATAACGTAATTGGAGTGTTACATGAGAGAGACTTTTTTACAAAACTGATTAAGGGACAAAAAGTCATAATTAAAAAAATAATGAGGGAACCATTCTTTGTTTCTAAATCAATGAAAGTAGATACTTTGATTGAAACATTACAAAGAGAGAACAGTCACATCGCTATCGTTTCAGGTGAATATGGTGGTACTAGTGGGATTGTTACAATGGAAGATGCATTAGAAGAACTAGTTGGAGAAATTTATGACGAGCATGATATCGTCGAAGGGGAATTAATCCAACAGATAAAAGAAAACAAGTATGGGATAGATGCAGATATCGACTTAGAAGACTTATTTGAGGAATTAGAAATAGGTCATGAACCAGAAAGCCACTACAGTAGTTTAGGTGGTTGGTTGTATGAGATGTTTGAAGATATACCTGATATTGACGAATCATACACATATCGTCAAGAAATCCCTTCGTATGTTCATAACGAAGATGATCCATCAATATTGATACTGAAATTCACAGTAAAAGATATTAAGGAACGTCGTATTAGTTATGTTCATTTAACAATCGAAGAAGAAATTGAAAAAAAGAGGGATTAACCTCTTTTTATCTTATAGGTGATAAAAATGGAAAGATTACAAAAAGTAATAGCTAGAAGTGGAATCGCTTCACGTCGAAAAGCTGAAGAATTAATATCTAACGGAAACGTAAAAGTAAATGGTGTAGTAGTAAAAGTCCTTGGGACAAAAGTTGGCTCTAAAGATGTAGTTATGGTGAATAATCAAGCCATCACTATCGAAGAGTTTGTTTACTATGTCCTTTACAAACCTGAAGGGTATGTATCAACGACTAGCGATGAAAAAGATCGTAGAACGGTATTAGATTTAGTGCCTTCAGAGAAACGAATTTATCCTGTAGGTAGATTAGATTATGATACATCTGGTGTTATATTACTTACAAACGATGGAGCATTTACAAACTTAATGACATCACCAAAACACAACATGGAAAAAGAATACCGTGTAAAAGTAAAAGGATTTCTTCGTAAAGAAGAGTCTCAATTACTAAGTAAAGGTATTAAAATAGACCGTTATATAACGAAAAAAGCATTCATCAAAGACGTTGAATATAATAAGAACAACGAGACATCATTAGCAACAATCATTATCACTGAAGGTAAATATCATCAAGTGAAGTTAATGTTTGAAGCTGTTGGACATCCTGTTCTGAAATTAATGCGTACAAGGTTTGGAATCGTAACCTTAGATGGACTGCGCAAAGGAGAACACAGAAGGTTAAAACCTTATGAACTAAAACAACTAAGAAAAGACTCGTAATTATGATATAATAGTAAAAGAGTTGAGAGGTGAATATATGGAGCATATTCAGATTGCAATTGATGGTCCAGCAGGCGCTGGAAAAAGCACAATTGCACAAATGATTGCAAAACAATTAGGTTATACATATATCGATACAGGAGCAATGTATCGAGCAATTACACTAAAGGCATTAAAACAAAACATTAAACTTGATATTGAAGACAACTTTGAATTTGTCAAAGAAACTTCATTTGAGTTTATTGATGGAGCACTATATATGGATAATATTGATGTTTCTAAAAACATCAGAACTCATAAAGTATCAAACAATGTATCTTTGGTTTCTTCATATATAAATGTTAGAGAAGAATGTGTAAGAATACAAAGAACAATCGCCGAAAAAGGAAATGTTGTTATGGATGGTAGAGACATCGGGTATATAGTATTACCAGATGCTGACTATAAGTTTTATTTAACTGCATCAATTGAAAAGCGTGCAGAACGACGTTACAAAGATAATTGTACGCGTGGAATTAAAAGTGACTTAAGCATCTTGAAAGAAAAAATCAGAACTCGTGATCATTTAGACTCGACAAGAGAACATAGCCCATTAAAACCAGCTGAAGATGCTATCATGATTGATACATCTGAATTATCAATAAAACAAGTTGTAGACTTAATTACAAATCAAATAAAAGAGGTAGACTAATATGGAATTTAACATGAAGAAGATTAGAAACGGGATGCTTGTAGAAGGTACAGTATTCATGGTTACAGATAACTCAGTTCACTTAGATTTTGGAGCATTCGCAGAAGGTGTTATCTACAAAGATTGGTTAACATTAGAAGATATCGAATCATGTAAAGACGTTATGAAAGAAGGAGACGTTATTACAGCTAAAATATCTAAGATTGATCATGAAAACCAACAAATCTTATTATCAAGAACTGATATTTTATTAGAAGAAAAAAGAAAGAACTTCGATAAGTTCAGTCACGATGTAGAAAAATTCAATGCAAAAGTAAAACGTTCAATCAATGGAGGTCTATTATTAGACTATAATGGAATTGAAATGTTTATGCCACTATCTCATTCATCATTAGATAGAGTTGAAGCAGAAGACTTTGTAGGACAAACATTAGAAGTTTCGATACTTGAAAACAAAAACGGTAAAATCAAAGTTAGTCGTCGTAAAGTATTAGAAGCAGAACGTAAAGTAAATAGAAAAAAAGAATTTGAAGCAATTCAAGTTAACGATATAGTAAAAGGTAAAGTAGTTAGAATTATGGATTTTGGGGCGTTCGTTGAAATCGGATTTAACCAAGGATTAATTCATAAATCAGAACTATCTCACCACAGAACTGAAAAAGTAGAAGAAGTTGTAGTTGAGAATCAAGAAGTAGAAGTAAAAGTTATTTCTAAAGAAAAAGGAAAAATCGGATTATCAATTAAAGCCTTAGAAAAGACTCCTTGGCAAATCTTCTCAGAAGAAAACAAAGTAGGAGACGAAATCAAAGGTAAAGTAGTACGTAAAATGGCAAACGGGATTTTAGTAGAAATCAGTCGTGACGTTATTGGAATGCTACATAAAAAAGATTATTCTTGGGATCCTCGTTTAAACTTCGCTGGTGATGTTCAAGTCGGAGACGAAGTTACTCTGAAAGTACTTAGCTTAGATATTAAAAACAGAAAAATGGGATTAAGTAAAAAACATCTAGAATATAACCCTTGGAAAGATGTAACAGTTAGAGTTGGAGAAGAAGTTTCTGGTATGGTAGAAGAACTACAAAGCAACGGAGCTCTTGTCAAAATTCAAGGTGTAAAAGCATTTTTACCAATTGGAGAAATTAAATCAGAACGTGTACAAGACATTGCCCAAGTATTAAAAGTGAACGAAGTAATCAACGCTGTTGTTACTAACGTTGACAAACACTCATGGAAAATGTCAATTTCAATGAATCAATTAGTTGAAGGAAAACAACGTGCAGAGTTTGCAGAATATTTAAAAACAGAAGAAACAGCAGCACCAACTACATTAGGTGATTTATTTAAAGATCAACTAGAGAAATTCAAGAAATAGGGTGGTACCATGTTACCTACAGTAGCGATAGTTGGTAGACCGAATGTCGGAAAATCAACATTATTCAACAGAATCATAGGAAGTCGTCTAAGCATCACAGACGATGAGCCAGGAATTACTAGAGATAGAATCTATAGTAAAGGTGAATGGCTTACAAGAGAATTTAATTTAATAGACACAGGAGGTATCGACTTTGTTGATGCCCCTTTTATCCATGAAATAAAAGGACAAACAGAAATAGCTATCCAAGAAGCTGATTTAATTATTCTTGTATGTGATATTAGAACCGGAGTCACAGATGAAGATTCTTATATCGCAAGAATGCTTTACAAAGCAAACAAACCAGTAGTACTAGCTATTAATAAAGCAGATGATATTAATCTAACTGATACAATGTACGAATTTTACAGTTTGGGTCTTGGAGATCCAATCCCTGTATCTTCAAAACATGGTGTTGGTGTTGGGGATTTATTAGATGAAGTTGCCAAGCAATTACCAGACGTTAAAGATATCGTGTATGAAGATACACGTATCAAATTATGTTTGATTGGTCGACCAAATGTAGGGAAATCATCATTAACAAATTCTTTACTAGGTGAACAACGAGTAATCGTATCTGAAATAGAAGGTACAACTAGAGATAGTATAGATAGTTTATTCACTTATAAAGATCAAGACTACGTAGTAATAGATACAGCCGGAATGAGAAAAAAAGGTAAAGTCTATGAAAACGCTGAAAAGTATTCAGTACTTCGTGCATTAAGCGCGATTGATCGTAGTGATATCTGTTTAATCTTAATTGATGCTGAAACAGGAATAAGAGAACAAGATAAAAAAATAGCAGGTTACGCTACTGATTCTGGAAAAGGAATCATGATTGTCGTAAATAAATGGGATACAGTTACTAAAGATACAAATACAATGCATAAATGGGAACGCGAGATTCGTTCACATTTCCAATTTATAACATACGCACCTATTATCTTCTTAAGTGCATTGACAAAACAACGAGTTACATCTTTATTCCCAGCTATTGAAATAGCATATAACAACTACAGTAGAAGAGTACAAACAAGTGTATTAAACGATGTAATCTTAGATGCATTTTATGTAAACCCACCTAAAGTTCACAATGGTGGAAAGGCAAAAGTATATTACGCAACACAAGTTGCTTCTAAACCACCAACATTTGTATTATTTATTAACGATGAACACTGTATGCATTTTAGTTATGAACGATATCTAAAAAATAGATTACGTGATTCCTTCCATTTTGAAGGAACACCTATCAAACTAATTTTAAGAAAGCGTGATTAAATGAATGTTTCTATAATTGGTGGTGGATCATGGGGATTAGCATTATCAAAAGTCCTTAGTGATAACGGACATGATGTCCTAGTATATGATATAAATGAAAAGATAGTTCAAAAGATTAATGATCTTCATCTATGTGTACAATTAGATGAGTATATTCCTGAGAATATCAAAGCAACTACAAATATAGAAGAAATTGTTAATTTTTCAGACACATTATTGTTCGTAGTACCTACAAAAGTACTAAGATTTGCGATAAATGATGTCAAAAAACACTTAAAAACAAAAAAATTATTCATAAATGCCGCAAAAGGTATAGAACCTGAAACATTCTTACGTGTTAGTGAAATATTTAATGAAATGATAGATCCAAAGTACTTAAAAGGATTTGTTTCATTAAGTGGACCAAGCCATGCCGAAGAAGTAATTAAAGGGATGACAACAGTAGTAGCAGCTTCAAGTGAAAACGAAGAAGATGGACTATTTGTTCAATCACTATTTCACAATGAAGATTACTTCAGAGTATATAGCTCTTTAGACTTAAAAGGGGCCGAACTTGGAGGAGCATTAAAGAACATTTTTGCTCTTGCTTCAGGACTAATTGCTGGTAAAGGATTAGGAGACAATAGTAGAGCAGCATTGATTACTAGAGGATTAGTAGAAATGGAAAAGTTCTATAAGGCTTACGGCGCTGACGCTAGGTCTTTAATGGGTCTTACTGGGATAGGTGATTTAGTTGTTACTTGTACATCTGTACACAGTAGAAACTACCAAGCTGGTTTCAAGATTGGACACGGAAAAGATTTAGAAGAAACACTGAACTCAATGACGATGGTAGTAGAAGGTATTCGTACTTGTGAAGCTGCCTATAAATACGCACAACAACACGATTTAGAATTGCCAATTATTGAAGCAATTTATAATGTATTATTCCATAAAATGGATCCAAATATTGCATTAAAAAGTTTGCTATCACGAAAGGTCAAATCTGAATAAGGTTGAACTACAAATTAGTTTTGACTCATATAATATACATTAACTGTATAACAATGCGATTAAAGTTAATTGACCACGATTTTCATTAAAATTGTGGTCTTTTATTATAGAAACCACAAAAGGGCTTGCAATGAAGCCGTTCAACTGGTATAATTGGGGTAGATAAAAATTTATAGGAGGTCAAACGATGAACAAAACTGAATTAATTGCTAGAATTGCAGAAGTTTCTGGTTTAACTAAAAAAGATTCTGAGACAGCATTAAACTCTACATTAGCAGCAGTTCAAGAATCATTAGTTGCAGGGGAAAAAGTAGTATTAACTGGATTTGGTACTTTTGAAGTACGTGATCGTAAAGAAAGAGTTGGACACAACCCTAGAACAAACGAAAAAATTCATATTCCTGCTCAAAAATCACCTGCGTTCAAAGCTGGTAAAGTTTTAAAAGAAGCAGTAAGATAACTATAATTAAATAAAAAAAAAATATCACTAAGTGGTATTTTTTTTATTGTCTTTATGTTAAAATTGATACTGTATTGTTATGGAGGTGAAAGGATGTACGAGGAATATTTAAAGTACGGTAATGGTAACAGTAATTCAATCTATATTGCTGCTTTAACAAACGATACTAAATATATCGTTAATTACTATATTAATAAGGAAGATATTCATCTGACAGATGATCGTTCTCAAACCTTGTTACATTTGGCAGCTAGAAATAAAGCGGAACGTTCAATGGAACTCCTTTTAAAGATGGGTTGCAATCCGAACATTGGAGACAAGTTTGGAGATACACCTTTGCACATCTGTGCCTACATGGGGAATGCCAACTTAGTTGAATTATTATTGAATAATAATGCAGATCCAAACTTTCAAAGCAAAACCTCAGAAACGCCTTTACATAGGGCTTGTTTCAAAGGTAGTGTTGAAGTAATAAAACTCTTATTAGACTATCATTCAAACATATTTTTAACAGATGAGAACTTAACTTCTTGCTTGCAATTCGCTGTTAGAAGTAAAAAAATCAAAGCTGTTAAGTACTTAATTGAACGTGGTGCTATAATAAATAGTATTGATATTAGAGGAGAAAGCACGTTACATTATGCTTCTTTACACTCAACAGTAGATATCGTAAAATACTTAATAGAAATCGGGATAAATCCTTATTCAAAAGATCAATATAAAATGACACCACTCCATTTGGCGGTAGAACATCCTCAAATCGAAATGGTTGAAGTCTTAATGAAAAGTGGATTGACAAGCTACGATAAAACGAAATTTGATCAATCTCCGTATGATATTGCAGTATCGAAAAACCAGTACGAAAGTGTTGAATTATTTAATAAAATTAAGAACGATAAAGTATTTCAATCACGCATAAAAAAAGCACCACTTTGCCTAGCATTAGTGATGAATGAATTTGATAAAGCGGATAGTTTAATCAATATCACAGATGTGAATCAAAAAGATGTATTCGGTAATACACCGCTATTCTACGCGATCGTAAACCAAGAACCATACTTAGTGGAACGACTGTTAGACAACGATGCTTCTATCTATAGTATTGAACCTCATGGAGATGACGCAATCTATTATGCGACCCTGTTTGGAAACAAAGAAATCGTAAAAATACTACAAACTAGAACTATAGATTATGAAAAGAAATATGGTGGATATACAGTTTTAGAACTGGCCGTTCACATGGAAAAACTAGAACTATATGATGTATTAAAAAAAGGCTCATTGTTGAAATGAGCCTTTTCTATTACATGGAAGCAAGTATTACAATAACACCAATTGTATTTTGAATAATATGTGTGATAATTGATGCGTATATATTTCTACCACTTATATGGTATATACTTCCTAAAACAATCCCTGCACCAGCGTAACTAATTAAGTAAATGTAGTCTCCTGCAGCTAGAACATGTAGTAATCCAAATAGTAAACTACTACCAATTATTGCACTTAAAGATGCAACTTTAAACAGTGTTCCACTTTTAGAATCATCTACGTCAGATTTAATTCTAACTCCGAACCACATTACTGCGTATCCGACAACTCCAAACAATCCTTTTCTGAATGTCATTTCTTCAACAATTGGGATAAGAACCGCAATTGAAAATGATAATAGTACAACTTCAAAAACACTTGAATTTTCGAACATTGCAACGATACTAGACTGATTCACTGCATCAGTTGATGTGAATTGAGTAACAATTATCGATGTAATAATAGATGTAGTGAATAACAAAACATACCCAACAACACCAATTATTATGATACTTAATAACCTAGTTTTGAAGTCTTTAAACTGTTTAACAAAATACTTTCTAAATATCCCAAACATCAATATAAAGCCAATAACACCCATGAAAATTTGTGCGTATACCATGACTTGATCTTCGTTATAAACTCCGTTGACATCAATTTGTCTCGCCATTAGTAATGCTGCAAATACTGAAGTTAAAATGTAAACTGCAATATAAGTTAGTATAACAAATAAGTTTTTCTTCATAGTCCCACCTCTAATCGGTATTATATCATACTTCGCTTAATCCTAAAACATTGACATATAAATATTTTATGGTAATATAAAGTGAGTTTAAAAAGAAAAGAATAAATTCTAAAAAAGGGTGATATCATGGCAAGAAAAAGTTTTGCTGTAATCGGAATGGGACGCTTTGGACAAAGCGTTGTAGAAGAGTTAATTAAACGAGAAGCAGATGTTTTAGTAATCGATAAAGATCCAGAAAGAATCGCTAAAATGTCAAAAATCGCTACTCATGCTGTTACTATGGATACAACAGAAGTTGAATCATTAAGAGAAGTTGGTATTTCAAGCGTTGATCATGTTGTTGTTGCGATTGGGAAAGATATTCAATCAAGCATATTAACAACACTAGCGTTAAAAAGCTTAGGTGTTAAATTTGTCACAGTTAAAGTACAATCAGAAGATCATGCTAAAATAGTTGATAAACTAGGCGCAGATGAAATCATACAACCAGAGAAACAATCAGGTCGTAGATTAGCTAGTAAAATAGTATCAAACAACGTACTAGATTTTATTGATTTAAATAAATCACACAGTTTCATTATTGTAAAAGTAACAACTAAAATTATAGATTCAACAATTATAAACTTAAACGTAAGAAACAAATTCAATATAAATATCGTTGCCATCCGTCGTGATGAAGACGTTATAATACCAAAACCTGATGATTTACTAGAAGAAAACGATCAACTATTATTAGTTGGTAAAAACGATGATTTAGAGAAATTTAATAATTGGTTAAAAAAATAAGCCCTTACGGCTTATTTTTTTGTATAATGATAGTGGGTGGTAAAATGAAAGAAATCGTAATAGCGACAAAGAATCAGCACAAGATAGTTGAAATGAAACATAGTCTAGAACCTTTAGGGTATAAAGTTTATAGTTTGTTTGATTTTGAAGAGTTTCCTGAGATTATAGAGGATAAGGATACATTTAAGGGAAATGCATTAAAAAAAGCCAAAGAATTAAGTGATTACTTAAAGAAAGATGTTATCGCTGATGATAGTGGTTTAGAAGTATTCGCTTTAAACAATGAACCAGGAGTATATAGTGCAAGGTATTCAGGGGAACATGCAACGTATGATGACAACAATAAAAAACTTTTACAAGAAATGAAAGATATTGATCATAGAGGTGCCCGTTTTGTGACGACAATGTGTGTCTATCAAATAGGTAAGGAAACAATCTATTTTGAAGGGTATCTAGAAGGCTCAATTGCTCATCAATATAAAGGAGATAATGGATTTGGATATGATCCTATCTTTATTGTTAAAGGTGGAACAAGACATTTAGCTGAATACAGTTTAGATGAAAAGAACCAAATTAGTCATAGAGGTAAATGTTTACAACAATTATCAAATTACTTAATTAATCAATAGAACGATTATATCGTTCATTTAGAATATGATACGCTGAGACGTATCACACCAAATTACAACTAATGATATACATAGCATAACAAAGCCCTTTTGGGCTTTGTTATTTGTGTCTTATATGACCTGTTATTTATAATAATATATGATATAATAAAATAAGGAAATTGACAATACGAGGTGATGAGAATGAAACTATATATAATTGGAGGAAGACCTTGCTCTGGGAAAACAACAATTGCACATAAACTAGGATTGAAAAGCGGGTTAGAAGTCATATATGGAGATCTATTTGCTTTAGCAATGGTCCATACTTCAGATTCCACTAATCAAGAGTTATTAAAATGGAAGAATCAAGCTTTAATAGATATTTTGCAAGATGACCCAAATAAATTAGCTATTGATTATATTAATTTTCACAAAGAACTGAACCCTTTAATACTAAAAGAGTTATTAAGTAAAGGTAACAAAGATTTAATACTCGAAGGTACAAACTTTCTTCCAGAATTTGTAAAAGAACTAGAGAAACACTTCGATGTTGAAGTACAATACATTAAAACATCAGATGACTTTGTGAATGAAAAATATGTAACTAGAGATTATGTTATTGAATTACTGAAACATGATAATGGACAGAATGCTCTTCTGAACCTTCTTGAACGTGATAGATTATATTCGAAGTACATGTATAAATCAGCTCATGAAAATAATTATGATGTATTTGAAATTATGGATAATATTGACTTTGAAAAGTTATTTTCCATCTTATTAAAAAACATGAGATTAAATAAGTAATGATACGCAAATGGAATTATGTTGAAAACTAATTTACTTTTTTTTGATAAGTTGATTATATTATAATTTTAGATAAAGTTTTTTTTAATATCAATGTCCAACACATGATATGTATGCAATAATAAGTTGCAATTAAAAGTGTTACAACGAGACGAAGCACATATAACCTTGGAAATATAGAATAAAGCCCAAGTGGCACTTTCATCACAAGAAAGTGCCATTTTTCATTATAATTTGGTATACTTTATAAAGTAGAGTTTACAGAGTAAATCTTTAAACTTAAATATGAAACAAAACTTGAATATATTTCCTAAAGCGATTACGAATCAAATGTTGAAGCTAGTTCAGTGATTGTTTCAGAAAATAAGCTAAAAAGAATAACGATCCACAAAGCTACCATGAATAAAAAAAAAACAATGAAAAAAGCAAACGAATTTGATATAATGTTTTAGGATGTAAAAACGGAGATGATGATAATGGCTTACTCAAAAGTTAAATATGTATTAGCTACGATACTATTAGTATTTAGTTATGTAGTATTCTTTTTCTTTAATGATTTTATAAAACAGATTCCGGATTATGTGTATACAATAATTTGGGCAATCTTTGTTATTGATATATTAGTAGTTATGATTCCAAGATTTGCGAAACATACTCCAAGTGGAAAACACCTCAAAAAGTTTTTTAAAGAAGGTAACTATAAAAAGGAAGATTTATTTAACTATGTAAAAACGATGAATTTTAGAGCAATCATTACTTTTGTGTTTTGTATGTTGCTACTAGGGTTAATTGGCGTTCTATATTATTTCTGTCTCTTATACACATCT
>SDWO01000118.1 GCA_004195325.1 Candidatus Izemoplasma acidinucleici
ATTTTGAAGAAAATTCATCCTTCAAATTTAATTTCGGATTTAAGAAAATATTTATACCAATTAAGAATTTAAAAGGAGTAAAAGAGTATTACTCCAAAGATGAAATTACGAGAAGAAGCTTCAGAGGGTACGAAGTAACCTATTTTGATGAAATAAAAAAGACATTTAGAATTTCTAAAAAGAGTTTCCATAAGAAAGATTTGTATGAGGTATTTGATTTTATCGCCAAAGAAAACAGTGAGTTTTTAATTGATCCAATAATGAAGCATAATTTTGAAAGGTATTTTAGTATCTCTCATAAAGAGAATCATATGTGCAAACCACTTATGAAACAGAAAATTACAAAACGATTCTTAATAGTGGCCATATTGATTTTAGAACTTATACTTGTTGGTGGAGCTATAGGGGTCTACGAAGAATCAAATAGTATTACATTTGAATTGATATTTGTTATTGGGGCAGTTATTGCATTACTTGGGTGGTTCTTTTTTAATATAAATTATCGTATCATAGTTAGCTATAATGGTATTTTAATTAGAAATCTGTTTCGACTTGAAAAAGAATATGTGATGAATGAATTCAAAAAGAATATATTCCTAGATAAAACACCCGGTAGTGTTCCTAGATACAAAATAATTATGCATTTCAAAAACACTGACAAGAAACTAAAGCTTAGGGATGTTACAAGAGAAGTAGCGGGACATCTAGAAAGTGTTGGCTTTACTATCAAATCACACAATTATGATAATAACTTAAGATAAGTAATAGGAGTTGTAAGTATGTTAATTAGACAAATGAAATCTGTAGATTTAGAATTGATTATTGCCTTTGAAAAGGAATATAGAGAATTGGATAAAGAAATCAGTATACCTTTTAATGAGGAAGTATATAGAACAAGATTTATGGAAATGAAGATAGAGGATTATCCTAGTAGTAAAACTTTCCTTTATATTGAAGATAATAAGGTAGTGGGAAAGATAGATGTATTAATCGAAAAAAGTTTATCTAACTTTAAGATAGTTGGTTATATTGATTGGGTAACGGTATTAAAAACTAAAAGAAATAAAGGAATCGCAAAAGCGCTTCTTTTAGAAGTCGAAGATTACTTTAGAGAAGAGAAATGTGAACTATATTACCTATTTGTAGATGATACAGATATCGCAAAAGGGTTTTATAACAAAATCGAATTAAAACAAGAAAATATTATTAGAGGGTATAAGATGCTCTAAGGCCTATCGTCTTCTAAAAGAATAAAATTAGAAGTAGAGTCTTTATGTGCTATAATGAATTAACTTAATTTTGGAGGTAACATTATGTATACTATTATCTATTTCAGTCCTACAGGAAATACCAAGTTTTTAGCTAAAAACTTGTCGGAATTATTAGATACTAATAATGTATTCCAATTAGACAAAACAGACTATGATGAGATTGGTGAAAGTGAACACTTGATTTTGATGTATCCAATACATGGGTTTAATCCACCAAGAACAGTAAAGAGATTCATTAAACATCTACCAGAGGGATTGTTCAATAAAGTTAGTTTAATCGCAGTTGGGTGTAATGAACTTTGGGTTAATGACGCAGTATCACTAAAACTACGTAAATACTTCACAAAGAAAAACACTGAAATAGTTGTTGATGAAGTCTTAGCTATGCCGTTAACTTTTGTTATGAAGTTTCCAGATGATGTTAAAAAGAAAACAATAGAAGAAGCAAGTGAAACAGTTATTAAATTAGCTGCTAGAATAAAAGAAAACGACACATCTAACAGAAAAATCAAATTCAAATCAAAAGTAATTAATCTTGTTGGGAAAATGGAAAGCCCAGCAGCTAGAATGTTTGGTCTAGAACTACATGCCAAAAAATCATGTACTTCATGTGGAATATGCTGGAACAATTGTCCAGAGTTTAATATTAAGCCAAATAAAAAAAACAAACCTAAGTTTGGATTCTCTTGTTCAATGTGTATGAGATGTATATATAATTGTCCTGAGAAATCAATAACACCATATCTATCTAAATTCTTAACAATTAAAGGTGGATATCAATTAGAAGACAAACAAGAAATATAGAAGCCATTCAATGGCTTCTTTTTTATGATATAATAGACTATAAGGATGATGATAAAATGAGAATACTATTTCTAGGTGACAGTATCACAGTTGGAGTTCCAGGTGTGTCATATGTAAAAATGATTCAAAGTGACAATAAGGATTGGAAAATAGCGAATAGGGCCAAAGGTGGAGACACTGTCAAAAGTCTATATAAACGTGTAAAAGAAATGGATGATTTAGATTCTTTTGATCATATCTTTCTTTTTATTGGTGTAAATGATATATACGGAAAACTAACAAAAACGTATAGAATACTTAAAACACTAACCAAACAACGTGCTGCTAAAAATGTAGAGCTATTTACAAAACAATATACTGCGTTAGTAAATCATATATTGTCTGCAAATAGAAAGTTAGTAATTATTCCTCCTCTAGTTATTGGAGAAGACTATAATAGTAAGTGGAATACTGAACTCTTCAAATTAGTAGAATCTATTAAAATCATTAAAGATGAAAACAAGATAGACTATATAGATAGTTATACAGACTTCAAAAAGCAACTTAGTACAAAAACTATATCTTCATACTTACCTTTGAAAATATCAGAGTTATTAAAAGATGTGAAAGAACTTAACACAATCGAATTAGTAGACTTTAGAAGTGAGAGTAGAGGGTTATATCTCACTCTTGATGGAGTTCATATTAATAGTGTTGGAGCTACCATTATTAGCAAATCCATTATTGAATATGTAAATGGCAAAAATAAAAAGAAGCTAATCTAGCTTCTTTTTTTCTTTGTCTTTTCCAACAGCATCTAAAGTAAGTTCCTCTTTTTTGTATATTTTAATGTAGTTTGGAACATGCTTAATAAATGATACAACACTGAAGGACGTTACTAATATAACTGATATATAGTGATAATCTAGTAGTAAGAAAATAATTGGATAAGATACTAATACAAACAAAGTTGCGATTGCCATGAACTTTGATCTAAATAATATAAGTGTAAATAGAACTCCCATTCCTAAACTAATTAAGGGATTTAAAGCAAGACACATACCACCAAATGTTGCTGTTCCTTTTCCGCCTTTGAATTTCATATGGAATGGATGCATATGACCGACAATTGCACTTACTCCAGCAACAAACCATAGGATGTCGTTATCTTGGAATACGATTCTAGCTATAATTACCGGTAGTGCTCCTTTAAATATATCTAAGAAACCTACAATAACTGCATACTTCATACCAAGCGTTAGAGCAATGTTTGATGTACCAGGGTTTTTTGAATTAACTTTTGTTATATCTATATTTTTGACACGCTTTGCTATTATTTTAGCGGGGTTAATTGTACCGATTAAATAAGAAATTAGAAATGTAAGAAAATATTCCATAAGATTCCTCCTCTTGGTTGTTAGTCTAAGTATACTAGAAATAGTATTTAATAAAAGAAAAAAGGAGAGTATTTCTCCTTTTTAAAATCTTTTAGTTACAAAGTATCCTTCAACATCAATATTGCCTTCTTTAAATGTAATAGTAGTTGGAGACATTGTATATTTTAGTTTATCCCATAAATGGATTGCCTCGTATTTATCAACACTAGACCAAGCTCTGATTTGCTTGACACCTTGGGCTTTAAAATAGTGTTCAGTCATTTGAACTAGTTTTGTTGCGATTCCTAGATTTCGGTAATCTGTATGAACTTCAATCACATTAATATATGCTTCGAGATCGTCACTCAAGGGTGCTGTTAAATGTTTCTTATAAGTTGAAATAAAGCCTATAATCTTATCATCTAGAGTAGCAACAACACTATAAGCATCCGGACCGATTTTAACATGAGATGCTAACATATCATTAAATTGTTCTTGGATGCTAACTATATGAGATCTTTTTGCTTCTACAAACTTAGGACCTTGTAACGTTGCTCTAATTACATTAATTGGATTTGCATCTTTTATCTCAATATTAAAGATGTATTTCAGAATACTTATACCCAAAGAGAAATATGTGACAACAACCATTAACGGTAAAACTTCCATTTCAAAGAGTCTTGATTCGAAATATCCAGACATTCCTAATATTGAAAATATAATGAATATAGTGAATGTTCTTATATAGAATAGTAGCATTGTATGAGTGTATGTTTTATTGACAAGTTTGATAATAAAATCAACAAATACAAAGAATGGGTATAAAATCAGAATTGTCATTGTGAATTCATCTCCATTAAATAAATCTCTTGAAGCAGCGTATGACAGATAAATGATAAATACTATATTGATAACTTTTAATACATCATATAATTTGTATAGAAGAACCCTATATGCGTAATAAAATACTGTTAATAGAACTATTAAAGTGAATACTACTTTCAAGAACGGATCATAGGAACTATTAATAAGACAACTATAGTCTCTTTCCCAACCACAATTTCTTAGAAGTAAAACTAAATAATCAAAGAAAGCATATACTGGCAGGATTATCCAAAGCTCCTTAGGTATGAACTTCTTACTAATTAATAAGTAACTAACACTTAGTACCAATAATAGAATTAAGTAAACATTAATTATGTTTTGTAATTCCATTTGGTATTGGAACGTATAGAAGAAAACAATGATATTACCGGCTAATCCAAATAGTAAATAGTTTCTCTCTTCTCTAGTAGGTTGATGTATTTTTTTTCTATTCACTTGAAATAATGTGGCACCGAATAAAATAAGTATGACGAAAATATTAATAAGCAACGTAATTAAATGTACGTTATCTGAACCAGGTGAATACACCTCAACTAATCCAAATATAAATGGTGGATATAAGAAGAATAGATATGTAAGTATGAAATATGTACGGTTTGTTTTTTGCATAAAATGTCCCTCCTAATAGTTAATTTCACTTTTATTATATCATATTGAACTGTGTTATAATATAAAACAAAGGGGTGTTACAATGAAAAAAATAATAACACTATTGCTACTATTATCTTTAACGTTTGCTTTCACAGGTTGCGAAAAGCCAAAGGAAGAAGATAAAGAACCAGAATTCATATTTGAACCAGACCCTCAAACTGGGAATCATTTCTATGAACTGGATTTAATACTAAACCCTGAAGAGAGAACAGCTATTGTCACAGGGCAAATCACTTATCATAATGAAATTTCTGATTTAAGCGAGCTTTATATAAACTTTTACCCAAAAGCATTAGACATGTCTACAGGTCAAAACACTTTGGAATTGAGTGAGTTTACAATATCTGGAGTAGATTATTTAGATGACATATCTTGGGCAGGTGAAGACGGCACAGCACTCTATATTGATATTGAAGAAACATATCAAAGTGGTGATGCAATAGTCATCACATTTGAATACGAGTTTACGTACTGGCATTGGGATCGCATATATGCTTCACCTCAGGAAGATTATTTTGTAACAATGTTCTTCTATCCTCATGTTGCAATGTTTGATGAGAGTGGATGGAACATCGATCGTTACACTTTTAGTGGTGAAACGTACTACAATGAAGTGGGCGATTATGATGTAACATTACATATACCGAGTGAATTTATAGTTGCTTCTGGTGGTGCCTTGCAATATAAGTTTGATCAAGATGAAATCACAACGTACAGATATTACATGGAAAACGCCAGAGATTACAGTTTTAGTGCATCGACATTATATTCGTTTTACTCAAAAGAAATTGATGGGACTAATTTTGAGATATATTCCATTGAAGAACTATCAAAAATGGAATTGGCTGAATCTTGGTTGTATTTGGAAAACAGCTTTAGCTCATTTGAAAATGCAGTTGGTGAATATTACTTTGATAACTTTGTGTTAGAATATGGGAATATTTATGGAATGGAAAGTACTGGAATTATATATTGTTCTATGGATATAGACGAAGAGACTGTCGTACACGAAGTTGCCCATATGTGGTTTTTTAGTATGATAGGAAATGATCAGTATGATTTATCTTTCTTAGATGAATCATTAACAACGTATATAACCTCTATGTATTATAGGGACTTATACCCATTAGATGGATATGATGCTTATTTAGATACAAGAAGTTCTACTAATGTTGGATTTGAATATATATATAGTAGAGTGATTGGGAGTAGTTTACTACAGAAAGTTGATAACTTTCAAAATGATTATGGATTCATTATCTATTATCATGGTCCAACAATAGTTCGTTCATACGTAGAACAATTCTTAGATGGAGACGTAGATAGATTCTTAGAAATCTTACAAGTTTACTTTGATGATTACTCAAAAGAGATTGCTACCTTAGATAACTTCTTAGATACATTGGAAACAGAAAGTGGAATAGAAAACACAAAAGAGTGGTTCTTACTACAACTGAGTTCTATTCAAGACTTAACAAATAGACCATAATTAAAGAAGCGAATTTCGCTTCTTTTTATGTATATTATATTATACCTATGATACAATATAGGCGAAAACTATATAGGAGGATTTGCTATGTCTAAGTTTATGTATGTAAAAGGTAAAAAGATAAAAGATCAAGATGGAAAAGACATTCTATTAAAAGGTGTTGGACTTGGTGGTTGGATGCTTCCCGAAGGATATATGTGGGGAAGTCATGGGTATTATAATAGACCAAGAAGATTTGAAGAATTGGTGTCTTTTTACATGGGTGAAGATGCATCAAATTGGTGGAACAAATATTATAAAACTTGGATTAGTGAACAAGATTTTATTCTAATCAAAGAACATGGATATAACAGTGTTCGGTTACCGTTAAATTACCGTTTACTAATGGATGAAAATGATAAGGATGAGACTGTTGTTTTTAATGAGTATGGATTCGACATGATTGATTACACAATTGAACAATGCAAACTTAATGGCCTATATCTAGTCTTAGATTTACACGGAGCACCTGGTGGACAAACAGGAGCGAACATAGATGATTCTAAAGATGATTATCCACATTTATATGAAAATGAAATATATCAAAAGCAATTAATAACTCTATGGGTAGAAATCGCAAACAGATATAAAGATAATGAAACAGTTTGTATGTATGATTTACTTAATGAACCAATTCCTCATAATTTTAAAGAATTAAATAAATATCTAGAACCACTACATGAAAAAATGATTCAAGCAATTAGAGAAGTAGATACAAATCATATAATCTGTATTGAAGGAAATAACTGGGCAAGTGATTTCAGCACAATCACTAAGAAACTAGATGATAATCTAGTACTTCACTTCCATAAATATTGGAACCCACCATCAATAGAACAAA
The DNA here is from genome assembly GCA_004195325.1 of Candidatus Izemoplasma acidinucleici. Classification (GTDB taxonomy): domain Bacteria; phylum Bacillota_I; class Bacilli_A; order Izemoplasmatales; family Izemoplasmataceae; genus Izemoplasma; species Izemoplasma acidinucleici. The sequence goes on from SDWO01000118.1 coordinate 7,336, forward strand.
TACAAAGATTTTTAGATAAAAGAGAAGAATTAGATTTACCTTTGTATATGGGTGAAGGTGGAGAAAACGACTTGTATTGGTATAGCTCAAATTTCAAAATGTATGATCAATTAAAAATCTCATGGAATTTCTGGGCATATAAAAAAAGAAAAAACCATAATTCAATTATTAGTTTTGATTTACCAGATAATTGGGAAAACATATTTAACAAAGACGAAAGAATCCCAAAAGAGCAAGGCGTAGAATTGTTAAATCAATTTCTATATAATATTCGATTTGAAAATTGTGAAATTAATAGTGATGTCACAGATTCACTATTCTATAAAGACAAATTCTTTACTACGGGTGGAAGTTATGATTTCTTTGGAAAAGGTAAAAGTTTCCAAGTTGGTGAAAAGTTTGATGATTCACCAATAAGAAAAAATGATAGGACACATATCTGTAATGGTGATGGAGAAGAATTCAAAGGAGTATGGGGTTGTCATAATAAAGAACAACAAGAGCAAGAATTATTTCCATTTGTAAAAGGGAATCATGGAGATTTCTACGACTACTCTTTCTACGTTACAAAAGATGTAAAAGAAACTAAAAGAATTTCAATCTCACACAACGGACTCGACGCCGACTTTTATATTAATGGAGAAATCATAAGAGCTTGCAATGAAGAAGGAAAGTTCACATTTAAATTTACTGCGAAAAAAGGATTAAACAGATTGTCTATCGAACCAGTAAATGATGGTGTAATAAAAATAATAACTTTTAAATAAAAAGAAGCGATTGCTTCTTTTTTTGTTATAATTGAAACAGGTGATAATATGAAACTACTAACTTTAAATTTACACTGTTTTGCTGAAGATAATATAGTAACCAATCAAAGCGTTATAGTCGACTTTATAATAACTAGAGATATAGATGTATGCTTCTTCCAAGAAGTTGCACAACACTTTGAAAGTGCTCTATACATAAACAAAATCAAAGTAGACAATTATGCATTAATACTACAGAGAAAATTATCTGATTTGGGACATACCTACTACTTACATTACGATTATTCAAAAAGGGGTTATGGAGTATACGACGAAGGACTAGCGATACTTTCAAAAACACCCTTTAGTTCAACTACGAGTTACCATGTATCTAATAAAATTGATTATCATGATTGGCATACAAGGATGAATGTTTCATGTGAAACATTGATTAATAACACAGTGTTTTCTTTTACTTCATTACACTTAGGTTGGACAGAAGGAAACGAAGTGTTTGAAGATCAACTAGATAAAACCTTGTGTCAATTAGATAATAAGAACATTAATATTCTTGCTGGGGACTTCAATGTGTCAGAAGACAGTAAAGAATATAAATATATTACCAGTAAGGGATTAAATGATTTATATTATAGCGGAGATAAAAAATACTTTAGTGATGTCACTCATCAACCATACATTGATGTGAAGAAAGAAGCGAAGAGAATTGATTATTTCTTTTCTAATAAAAAGTTCAAAGTTATAGATAGAGAGATTGTATTTAATGATTACTTAGTAAGTGATCATTATGGAGTTTATATTAATATAGAGGTGAATGAAAATGAAATCAATTAAGAAATTAGAGTTAAGATATAGTGATACAGATCAAATGGGTGTTATATATCATGCGAATTATTTCAGCTTCTTTGAACAAGGAAGAACTCAATTCCTTCGTGACGTCGGTTATGAGTACTACAAGTTCGAAGAGAATGGAATTATTTATCCTGTAAGGGATGTTTCTTGTACGTACTTAAAGAGTATTAGGTTTGGCGAAGATGTCTTCTTAGAAACGAGAATTCATAAGTTTACTAGAGTTAAAACAACCTACTATCATGAAATCAAGAATACTGATGGTGAAGTGAAATGTAAAGCATATACAAGTGTTGTATGTGTTGATAAGAAAACTTTTTTGCCAGTTAGAATGAGTGATCGTTTACCTGAAGTATATGAAGCATATGTGAAAGTACTTAATAAAGCTGAATAATATATCCTATTATTTTAAGGGAGGATTTTATGATAAAAATTGAAAAGAAATCAGTAGAGCAGAATGAAATCACGATTATACACATCAACCTTGAAAACATAAGAGTTAAGTTTATGGATTACGGAGCTCGTGTTTTAAATATTGAAACACCTAATAAAGATAATCTGTTTGAGGAAATTCTTTTAGAATACAAGGATCTTAATGATTATATTGAAAATGATATGTATATGAATGCTATTGTAGGTCCCTCAAGTGGAAGAATAAAAGATGGTTGTTTCACCATAAAGGGTAATGAGTATCAAGTGGAGCAAAATGAGTTGAATATCAATTCTCTGCATAGTGGTAAAGATGGAATTAGTTATAAGTTCTTCAACTATTCTATTGTAGAGGATAATCAAAAAGCAGTTATAGAATTCAAGATAATCACTAATTCAGGAGAATCACTATTTCCGGGAAACCAAAATATAACCATTAGGTATACTGTATCTAATGAGGGATTAGAAATTGAGTTCTGTGGAACAACTGACAAAGAGTCACTTCTGAATTTAACAAGTCACTTGTACATAAATTTATCTGGGAATTTAAAAGACAACATCCTTGATCATAAGTTATGTGTTGATACTGACAAAGTAGTTATGGTTGATTCATTACAAGTTCCCAATGGGCTTTTCCATAAAACCTTGGGAGATCTTGATTTCACTAAAATGAAATCAATAAAAAAAGGACTAAGTAAAGATATCTTAAGTAGAAAACAAAAAGGGATAGATGACGTATACTATTTTGAAGAAGTAAGAGATTCTCCCGTTGCTTCATTATATGAAGAAAGTAGTGGGAGACTATTAGAAGTTTTTACGACATATAAAAGCTTAGTTGTTTATACCCACAATCATCCAAACAATAAAGACTTAAAGCATATTGAATCTCATCCATTACATTATGCGATTTGCCTAGAAACACAAAACATACCTAATGGTATTAATTTAAATGGCTTTGAGAATAGTATCTTAAAACCAAGAGATGTATATCATCATCGGACAATGTATAAATTTAGTGTAAAGAAAAAGGACGATTAAATCGTCCTTTTATTTATTCAGCTGCCGGTACAACACTACCTTCATATTCTGTTTCTATCCAGGTTTGGATTTCTTCACTTTGCAAAGCTTCAATAAGTGCTTGGATAAATGGATCATCTAAATCACTTGTGTTGCACACAAGAATATTCACATAAAGACTTGCACTACCTTCAAGAGCTATTGCATCAGTTAATGGATTTAAACCATTATCTAAAGCGTAGTTACCATTGATTAAAACTGCATCTCCTGATTCATTGTTGTAGTTCAAATATAATAGACTTGAATCAACTTCGATGAACGTTATGTTTCTTGAAGATGTGAACAATGTTGGTAAATTAGATACACTTGAATTTGTGATATCTTCACTTGTAACACCATCATTAATTTCAATGATGTTATTCTCTTCTAATACTCCAAATAGTCTTGGGCGATCTGTGGGGCTGTTAGAGATTATTAGTTCTAAATCTGTTGGCAAAGATTCTATAGTACTGAACTCTTTTGAATAGATACCAATAGGTTCAACATGGACTCCGCCAGCGTTTACGAAGTCATAATCGTATTCCCCGATTTGCGCATTTAGATATGGTACATGTTGGAAGAAGTTAGCATTGATTTCTCCAGAATCAAGTGCTTGGTTGGGCAATACATAATCTGTGAACTCTATAATATCAAATGCAAAACCTTGTTCTTCTAGTATTGGTTGTACTTGTCTTAAAATTTCTGAGTGAGGGATTGGTGATGCCCCTACTTTGTATTTCGCTTCTTCTTTTTTGCAACCTGTAAGTGTGAATACAAGTAATAGTGTACTTAGTACAATTAGTGTTTTTTTCATTTTTTAGTTCTCCTATGTTTTTTGTATTTTTTTGATTAGTATGTCACTAATAAGCTGAATGAATAAAATGATACCTATGATCAAAAGTGTAGCTAGTATTGTGACATCTATTTGATTTCTAGTAAATCCATATAAGTATGCTAAATTACCAAGACCACCTGCACCTATTGCTCCTGCAATAGAAGTGTAACCAACAATCATTATTGCTGTTACTGTGATTCCTCGAATGATACCTATAAGACTTTCTGGGATAATGATTTTTGTTATGATTTTATAATTGCTTGCTCCAAATGCTTGTCCTGTTTCAATTAAGTATTTTCCTTTTTCATTTAGGGTTAACTCTACAAGCCTAGCGTAGTATGGTGTAGCACCAATGATTAATGCAGGGAGTGCAGCTTTAGCACCTAGTATTGTTCCTACGATTAGTTTAGTAAAAGGAACTAAAAGAACGATGAGAATTAGAAAGGGAATACTTCTTAATATGTTAGTGATTATGCTAGATATTTGGTAAATTATTTTGTTCTGGTTTATACTTTGTTTACCTGTTGCGAACAAAGTAATCCCTAGTAGTAAGCCGAAAATAAATACAAACAGTGTTGAAACAAAAGACATGAAAATAGTTTCTTGAAAAGCTTTTATAAATGCTTCGTTATCAATATTGCTAAACATGTTTTACTTCAACTCCTCTGTTTATCAGTTCTTTGATTGTTGATTGAATTTTGCTTTGGTTACCATTAATTTCTATAAGCATAATCCCTTTATTGTTTGGAGTAATGTTGGCATAAAGAATATTGATGTTAACACTGTGTATTTGAACAACGCGACTTATTAGACTCTGATTAATAATACTTTTATCAAAGAGAAGAACAAACATATTTTCCTTGGTTACTTTTTTAGATATGAATTGCTTTATATCTAAACCAATGGTACCTAGTAATCCACTTGTAACAGGTGATTGCGGATTAAATATGATGTTATCTATGTTATCAGATTCAACTATTTCACCTTCATTCATAACGGTTACTTCTTCACAAATTTCTTTTATGACATTCATATCATGAGTAACAATTACTACTGTTAGATTAAGTTTCTCTTTGATTGTTTTAATCAACTCTAAAACAGTTTTGATAGTTTGTGTATCAAGTGCACTTGTTGGTTCATCACAAAGTAGTATCTCTGGTTTTGAAACTAGAGCTCTTGCGATTCCCACTCTTTGTTTCTGTCCACCACTTAGTTCATTCGGATAACTATTCTCATAACCATTAAGTCCAACTAGGGTTATAAGTTCTCTAATAAGTGTGATATCAGTTTCTTTAAGACGTTGATGAAGAATGATAGGTAACCCTATGTTTTGAAACACAGTTTTTTGTTCTAGTAAGTTAAAGTTTTGAAAAATCATTGATACACGCTTTCTGTACATTCGTGTTGATTCCTTATTTAACTTCTTAACATCGGTGTATTCAAATACACCCACAGTACCTGTATCCTGTTTCTCCAATTGATTGATTACTCTTATGAGCGTGCTTTTCCCAGCACCACTTGGTCCGATGATTCCATGGATTGTATTCTCTTCAATTGAGAGTGATATGTTTTTTAGAGCATTAAATGTACCCTGCTTGGTTTTAAATGTTTTAGATATATCTGTTAATGTGATCATAATTTCCTCCAATAAAAAAACGACTTTCAATGAAAGTCGTCTACTTTTAGGTATAAAAAAAGTTTCTCTCATTGATAGGCTTGCGCCCCTAGATAAAAGCACCTAATTAAATAGGTTGCTGTCACATCAAAGGTTATCTAACCTCCGTGACTCTTAATGATTTTGTCCCTTGCAATCAATATATTGCATATCTGATTTTTTGTCAAACTGTAAGTGTTTTCATAAAAACTGTATAACATATATGTTATACTTTTATTAGGTGATATTATGAAAAATAGATATTCTGAGAAAATGAATGTATCCGTTAGTGAAATCGGATTTGGTGGTTGGCAGTTAGGTTCTGCAGGAGATTTTTGGAAATCAATGAATGAGCAAGATGGAATTGATTTGGTGAAAGAAGCTGTGAATCAGGGTGTTACTTTTTTTGATACCGCCCCTGGATACAGTTCAGGGAATAGCGAGTTAATACTCGGGAAAGCTTTATTGGGAATTAGAGACAAGGTCCACATTAATACTAAAATTGGACATGGTCCAAACGGGGAATATGAATTTACGATTGAGGGGGTAAAAAACTCGATTGAACGATCATTAAAAAAACTTCAAACAAACTATATTGATTCGGCAATATTACATAATCCAGAAATGTCTGTGTTACGCGGAGAAACTGAGTTGTTCGACGTACTGAAAGACTACAAGGATCAAGGGATTATTAAAGGATATGGAGTATCTATAGATTCAATATCTGAACTAGAAATGGTATTGGAAAACTTAGATGTTGATGTAATAGAGATTATGTTTAATATGATTCATCAAGAACCTAGGTATCTTTTTGATAAGGTTAAAGAGAAAGGTATTTTGTTAGTGGTGAAGATTCCTTTTGATTCCGGATGGTTAACAGGTAGATTTGATAGGAATACTAAATTTTCTGGAATAAGGTCTAGATGGAACGAGAACACAAAAGATATTAGAGATGAAATAGTAACTACAATTAAGGAAAAACTAGAGACAGAAGATCTAGTGAAAGACGCACTTGGATATATCCTGAGTTATGATGCAGTAACAACTATTATCCCAGGAACAAGAACAAAAGCACACCTAAAAGCTAGTGTTGAAGCCAGTGAATTTAAATTCAGCAACAATAAGAAAGAACAAATGGAAGAACTATATGAGTCTTATATCAAGGATAAAGATACTCCTTGGTAATTAGAAACGCACTTTAACGCTGTGAAGCAGTAGAACAGTAAAGCGGTAAACAAAGCCATGATTGGCTTTTTTTATTGAGCCTAACATTGTATAATATATTCATAATACTTTAGAGGTGAAAATATGATTATATTAGATGGAAAAAGTTTAGATTTAGAAACATTTATTAAGGTGGCTAGATTTAAGGAAAAAGTATCAATATCAGAAGAAAGCATAAAACTTGTTCATACAGCAAGAAAGTTTGTTGAAGAAGTTGTTGAAAGGGAACAACCTGTATACGGAATTAACACAGGGTTTGGTAAACTAAGTGATATTTCTGTTAGTAAAGGTGAAGTTTCTAAATTACAAGAAAACTTACTTATGTCACATGCATGTGGTGTTGGAAATCCTTTTAGTGATGAGATTGTTAGAGGGATGATGGTTCTAAGAATCAATGCATTAATCAAAGGGTACAGTGGGATCCGTATGGTGACATTAGATAAAATGGTAGAGATGTTAAATAAAGATATTAATCCAGTTGTTTTTGAAAAAGGTAGTCTAGGTGCTTCTGGAGATTTAGCTCCTTTATCACATATGTGTTTACCTATTATTGGTATGGGTGAAGTGTTTTATAAAGGGAAAAGAATGAGTTCACTTGATGCGTTTGCTGCGGCAAACGTGTTACCTCTGGACGGCTTAAAAGCTAAAGAGGGTCTTAGTTTAATCAATGGAACACAAGCGATGACAAGTGTTGGTGCTATTGCCCTTTACGATGCAATGCACTTAATTAAGTTAAGCAATGTTGCCTTAGGTATGACAATGGAAAGCTTAAGGGGAATAATAGATGCATTTAACCCTAGAGTCCATGAAGTGCGCGGACAAATAGGACAAATAATTATTGCAAAACAAGTATTAGAGGTGTTAAAAGGAAGTAAAAATACAACTCATCAAGGTGAATTACATGTACAAGATGCGTATAGTATTAGATGTGCTCCACAAGTACATGGAGCTAGTTTAGATGCGATGATGTTTGTAAAAGAAAAAATAGAAATTGAAATGAACGCTGTTACTGATAACCCAATAATTTTTACTGATGAAGGAATGGCAATTAGTGCTGGAAATTTCCACGGACAACCTTTGGCATTGGTATTTGATTATCTAGGAATCGCTATAGCTGAATTGGCAAATATATCTGAACGAAGATTAGAACGACTTGTAAATCCACACTTAAGTGATGGATTACCTGCGTTCTTAGTCAAGAATCCAGGAATCAATAGTGGATTTATGATTGTCCAATACAGTGCGGCTTCACTGGTAAGTGAAAATAAAGTATTAGCACACCCCGCCTCAGTGGATAGTATTCCAAGTAGTGCAAACCAAGAAGATCATGTTTCTATGGGAACAATAGGAGCTAGAAAAGCAAAAGAAATATTAAAAAACACAAAACAAGTTATCGCTATGGAATTATTCGCTGGATGCCAGGCAATGGACTTAAGAGGGGATAACGGACTTGGAGATTTAACAAAAAAAGCCTATACTAAAATTAGAGAATATGTATCATTTATCGATAACGATCAGATCATGTATCCTATGATTCACACTGTGAATGAACTAATCGAATCGGATGAGTTATATAATTATATCTTTGAAGGAGGAAAATAGGATGGAAATAAATTTAGGTAATATTTTTATTGAACTACCAAAATATCCTAAGTTTCAAGAAGGAATCAGAAGAGCTCCAAAAAGAGAGTTTGTTTTAACAAAGACAGAAACAGAGTTAGCACTTAAGAATGCTTTAAGATATGTACCTAAGAAATGGCATGAAGAATTAGCTCCTGAATTTTTAGAAGAACTACTGACAAAAGGGAGAATTTACGGATATCGTTTTAGACCAACAAAAGAAATAAAAGGATTACCAATTGAACAATATGAAGGTATCACTTTAGAAGGTAAAGCATTCCAGGTAATGATCGATAACAATCTTGATTTTGAGATTGCGTTATACCCATATGAATTAGTGACTTATGGAGAAACCGGAAGAGTATTACAAAACTGGATGCAGTATCATGTTGTAAAACAGTACCTTAAAGAAATGAATAATGAACAAACACTTGTCTTAATGAGTGGACATCCATTAGGTCTATTTAAATCAAGTCTCAATTCGCCAAGAGTTATCCTTACAAATGGATTAATGATTGGACAATTTAACGACTCGGATAATTGGAATAGAGCAGCTCAATTAGGTGTTGCAAGTTACGGACAAATGACTGCTGGTGGATGGATGTATATCGGACCACAGGGTATTGTTCATGGAACATATAGTACATTACTAAACGCTGGAAGAAGCAAATTAGGAATTCCAGAAAAAGATGATTTGGCCGGAAAACTATTTATAACTAGTGGACTTGGAGGAATGAGTGGAGCGCAAGGTAAAGCCGTTGAAATTAGTGGTGGAGTAGGAATTATTGCCGAAGTTGATTACTCAAGAATAGAAACAAGATATACTCAAGGATGGGTATCTTATGTAGCTAGAACTCCAAAAGAAGCATTTGAAAAAGCACAAGAATACATGACGAAAAAACAACCAATTGCAATTGCCTTTCATGGTAATGTAGTTGAATTACTAGAATACGCTGTTAAAGAAAACAAACATATAGATTTACTAACAGATCAAACAAGTTGTCACGCTGCATACGAAGGTGGATACTGTCCAATCGGAACTACATTTGAAGAACGTACAAATCTATTAAACACAGATAAAAGTACATTCAAGAAATTAGTTGATGAAGGACTAAAAAGACATTACAAAGCAATCAAAGAGATAACAAAAAAAGGAACCTACTTTTTTGATTATGGAAATAGTTTTATGAAAGCAATATACGATGCTGGTGTTACTGAAATATGTAAGAACGGTGTGAATGATCTAGATGGATTTATCTGGGCATCTTATGTAGAAGATATTATGGGGCCAATATTATTTGATTATGGATATGGACCATTTAGATGGGTATGTCTAAGTGGATCAGATGAAGATCTTAAGAAAACTGATATGGCAGCTATGAACTGTATTGATAAAGACAGAAGATTCCAAGATTTAGATAATTACAACTGGATTAAAGATGCAGAGAAAAACAAACTAGTTGTCGGAACAAAAGCTAGAATACTATATCAAGATGCAAATGGAAGACTAAAAATAGCCTTGAAATTTAATGATATGGTTAGAAACAATATAGTAGGACCAATCATGCTTGGTAGAGATCATCATGATACCGGAGGTACTGATTCTCCATTTAGAGAAACATCTAATATCAAAGATGGTTCAAATATAATGGCGGAAATGTCAACACATGTAGCTCTTGGAAATGCATCAAGAGGTATGAGTTTAGTAGCGCTACATAATGGTGGTGGAGTAGGTATCTCGAAATCAATAAACGGTGGATACGGTATGGTTCTAGATGGCTCTGAACGTGTAGATGAGATATTAAAAAGTGCCGTGTTGTTTGACGTTATGGGCGGAGTAAGTAGACGTGCATGGGCAACGAACGACCACGCAATTGAGACTTCAATAGAATACAATAACCAAGAGAACAACTCACATATTACGATCCCTCATCTATCAGATGAAGATTACATAAAAGAACTTGTAAACAACAAATACAAAAAAGGTGGATTATAATGAAAATAGTACAATGTGTTCCTAACTTCAGTGAAGGTAGAGACTTAGAAAAAATTGAAAGAATAGTTGAAGTCCTAAAAAACAAAGAAGGATTCAAACTTGTAAGCTATGAACCAGATGGAGACTACAATAGAACAGTTGTAACTTTATTAGGTGATCCATTAAAAATAATTGATGCAGTTGTAGAATTCGTAGGAATAGTAGAACAAGAAGTTGATATGAATACTCAATCAGGAGAACATCCTAGAATGGGTGCTGTTGATGTAATTCCATTTATTCCTATTAGTGAAGTAACAATGGAAGAATGTGTAGAGTACGCAAATATAATTGCCAAGAAGGTTAATGAAGCATACAACATACCAATCTTCATGTACGCAGAAGCTGCTAATGAAAAGAAAAGAGTAAAATTACCTACAATCAGAAAAGGTGAATTTGAAGGAATGAAAGAAAAAATTAAGGATCCTAAATGGGCTCCTGATTATGGACAACCTGAAATACACCCTACATTTGGAGTAATTGGAGTCGGAGCTCGTATTCCATTAATAGCATTTAACATTGATTTAATGACAGAAGATACTAAAGTTGCTAACAACATCGCAAAAGCGATTAGATTCACTAGTGGTGGGTTTAGACATATTCAAGCAGGTCCTGTATACTTAGATACTAGAGGACACGTTCAAGTGACGATGAATATTCTAGACTACAAAAAGAATCCATTATATAGAATATTAGAAACGGTTAAAATGGAAGCGAAACGTTATAATGTAGATGTGCCTAGTTGTGAACTTGTAGGATTAATGCCTAAAGGTACAATAATAAACAGTTTAAAATACTACTATGCAGTAGAAGGTAGAGTATGGGACAAAGAAATAACATTAGAAGAACTTACGCAGGAAGCTATCAAATACATCGGATTTAGAGATTTTGATGTATTAAAAATTATTGAAGCAAATATCTAATTTGGGGGTACTTTTATGAAGATACATACATTGATTTACAATATTGGAAATCTATATACTCCACAAGGAGAATTTAGAAGAGGAAAAGATATGAACGATATCTTTCATATTAAGAATGCCTATATCGTAATCGAAAATGATAGGATTACTCATATTGGTTCAGGAGACTACAAAAAGTATGTTAACTCAGAAACAAATCTCTTTGACGCAAAAGGAATGATCGCTCTACCCGGCTTTGTAGACTCTCACACTCATTTAGTATTTGGGGGAAGCAGAGAACACGAATTCAGCAAAAAGATTCAAGGTGTCCCATATTTAGACATCTTAAAATCAGGTGGTGGAATCTTAAGCACAGTAGAGATGACAAGAAAATTATCTTTTGATGAACTATATAATAAATCAATAGGTTCTCTTTACGAACTTGCTTCTTATGGTGTTACAACGCTTGAGGCAAAAAGTGGATATGGGTTAAATAGAGAAACTGAATTTAAACAATTAGATATAATCAATAAATTAGATAAAGAAACACCTTTCACGATTATCCCAACATATTTAGGGGCTCATGCGGTACCTAAAGGTTTTGATAAGGAATCATATATAGAATCACTGTTTTTAGACATTGAAGAAGTAGGCAAAACGAAAAAAGCTAAATTCATAGATGTATTCTGTGAAGATAGTGTATTCAATGTTGAAGACTCTAAACGAATATTACAAAAAGGAATTGATAATGGATTACTAGTTAAAATCCACGCTGATGAAATAGTAAGCCTAGGTGGAGCTGGTTTAGCTGTTGATCTGAATGCTAAAAGCGCAGATCACTTAATGGCTATTAGTGATGAGGATATTAAAAGAATATCAAAAAGTAATACAGTCGCAAATCTTTTACCAAGTACCTCATTCTATTTAAATAAAGCATATGCACCAGCTAGGAAACTAATTGATCAAAACGCAATTGTATCGTTAAGTAGTGACTTTAATCCTGGTAGTAGTCCAAGTGAAAACTTCCAATTTATGTCTCAGCTAGGCTGTATTAAACTTAGAATGACACCTGAAGAAGTATTAACAGCTACTACAATAAATGGAGCATATAATTTAGGGATGCAAGAAGATATCGGATCTTTGGAAGTTGGTAAAAAAGCAGATATAGTTATTATGGATGCGGAAAATTTAGAGTATATTTATTATCACTATGGAATTAATCATACAAAACATGTTTTTAAAAACGGAACACAAATAATGAAAGATAGACGATTTAACTAAGGAGATATTATGTTAAAAGAATTAACGGTAGAGAATTTTGTAAATGAAGTAGATTCAAAAAGTCCAGCACCAGGTGGTGGAAGCGTTAGTGCTCTTGCCTCTAGTTTAGGATTTGGATTAACAAGAATGGTAGGACATTTAAGTGTCGGTAAAAAGAAATTTAGAGCATTAGATGAAGAAGTTCAAAACAAATTCAAAGATATTATAAAGGATTTTGAGTCTATGAAGAATGAAATGGTTGAATTAATAGACAAGGATACAGATGCATTTAATCTAATCATGGCTGGATTTAAACTTCCAAAAGAAACAGAAGAAGAAAAGACGTATAGAAATCTTAAAATAGAAGAGGGTACATTAGAAGCGATAAAAGTGCCTTTTAGAGTAGCTGAACTAAGTTTACAAGGACTTAAGCAATTAGAATATATTTTAAAGTATGGTAATAAGAACACGTTAAGTGATTTAGGAGTAAGTGCATTACTACTTCAAGCAGGTCTTGAAGGTGCTATCCTGAATGTTAAAATTAACATCCCTGGAATTAGCGATAATGAGACAAAAGAATATTATATTTCCAAATCACAAACTATTTTAAATGAAGGTAATAAACTTAAGAATGAAGTTCTTGAAATAGTACACAGCAAACTATAGAAACTCCTTTTGGAGTTTTTTTAGTAGTTTCCTTTTAAAAAGCGGTACTATTTAGTAAAATATTGATATGAGGTGATTGTATGAACTACCTAGAGCAATTTCTTAAAGATGAGTCGTATATTGGTATTCTTTTAATATTAGATAAGGATTTACACATTACTGATTCGAACAACAGTTTTAAAGAGCTTACAGGTTATGCTGAGTTTGAATTAAGTAAAATGAAATTTGTTGATTTGATTTTACCATCAGATAAATCATTGTTTTATGATGTTCTATACGATAGTTTAGTTACACAAGACATCACTATAAAACTATATAATAAAACTGGAGCTTTTCGATTTTTCTCAATTATAGTTCAAACTTTTGGAGATCATTTCTTAGTTGTCGGAAACCCAATAAAGAAGGATTTTATTGGATATGATTATCATACTGAAATGGATTCATTTAGCAACGAACACTTCAATGATATAGAAGTTGATGATATTAGCGAATTTATAGGGTTTGACAGTGAGGCGTTTTTGTTCATTCTTGATTCTCTACCAATTGATATTTGGATCAAAAATAAATATGGAAAATACATATATGTGAATAAGACATTCACATCACACACAGGACTAAATTATCAAGATACTAAAGGGAAGAATGACTTTGAACTATTTGAACCTGATATTGCAAAAGAGTTCGATGCTAGTGATAATACGGCTATCGAATCAAAAGAGCAACTAAACTATGTATTTGAATCAAAAAGCGATAAACTTCTAACTTGGACAGAAGTAACAAAAATTCCGATTTTTAATAAAGAGGAGAAATATATAGGAATTATTGGTTATAGCGTAGATATTTCTGACTATAAGAAACTTGAATCACTTCATAAGACGGATGCGCAAAGGTACCAACAACTATTCACTAGATTAGAAGATCTAGTTTTTGAGATTGACAACCATGGAAATGTTTTATTTATAGCTGGAGATTTGGTTAAAGATCTTAATATAGATGTAAAAGTTAGTAATGCAGCTAGACTTTTTATTACAAGGCAGAGCAATCTTGGCATTGAAGAAAAAATAAAATTAGCTTTAAATGGTACTGATGTAGACTTCTTGATCAAAATAGGGGAAAATGATGTACGCATAAACCTATACCCAGTAGTTAACCAAGAAGGGGTAATGAATATAATAGGGTTCGGAAAAATTGTAGGTGGAGAAAATGAATAAATTAGATTCATTGTTTAAATCATTCAGCGAAGTTATAAATGATAGATTTGCTATCTTTGACGATTTAAACAAATTGATTTATGTTTCTAACATTGAACAAGAGATTATTAAAAAAATTAAAATGAAAATCACTCATAATTTTGAAACAGCATATGAAGGAAATATAATGTTGATTGTCAAAACCTTCCTATTTGAAGGAAAACAATATAAAGTTGTATCATGTAAAAGCATTGAAGAGCAGATTAGATTTGAAGATCCATTTTTGAATAGAGTCGCATTCTTATATGATGACGCCCCTTATTCAATAGGGATTACTAAGAATGGAGAAGTAATATATAGAAATAACTTCACTGCTGACTTAATAAGTTTAAGCTATGAAGAAAAGAACACGAAACCATTGTTTGAATCTGTTATTGATCGTGATAAACCTTTATTAGCCAAAGCGATAGAGGAAAGTTTAAGATTACCGCAAGACATATATGTAACACTTGTGTCAGGAGTGCAAATTTATATAACTATTAGTTCAAATGAGTTTATGTACTTAGGAGAAAAATACAAAATAATTACAATTACAGATTTAAGTGAAATGAAACGAAGTGAAGTAAAAGCAATTACTGAAAAAGATTATCTAGATCGCACCTTAGAATCTATCAGTGAAGGTATTATACTGTTGGATTACGATTATAAAATTACTTTATTTAATTCTGTTGCAGAATCATTGTTATCTAAAAATAAACTACAAGTTCTTTATAAAAAGATAAATGATGTACTAGTATTTACAGATGATAATTTCAAACAGATTGATATTACAAATATAGAAGACAGAACAATTGAAGGCTTTTCCATATCTGAAGATGGTCTCATGAGAAATCTGAAATTGAGTATTTCCAGTATTACATCTATAGAAAAACAGCATTTGGGAAAAGTTTTAGTATTAACTGATTTATCAGAAACAAAAAGAAGAGAAGAAGAGATACTGTATTTGAGCTATCATGATGTTTTAACTGGGATTTATAATAGAACTTTCTTTGAAGAGGAAATAAAGCGTTTAGATACAGTCAGAAGTCTCCCTCTAGCTGTTATAATGGGAGATTTAAATGGGTTGAAGCTTACGAACGATGTTTTTGGTCATCATACAGGAGATGAATTATTAAGGAAATCTGCTGAAATTCTAAAACAAGCAACAAGATCTGAAGATATATTAGCAAGATGGGGTGGAGATGAATTTATTATTCTACTTCCAAATACAAATGATGAATCAGTTCATATGATCATGGACCGTATTAACAGAAAATTCGGGACAGAATTATCTGTGTCAAAAAGAGGGATATCACCAAGTATATCTTTAGGCTTTGGTGTCAAGGAACTTGAGGGTACGGAAATAGATGAAGTGATTTCTATTGCTGAGAAAAACATGTATAAACAAAAAATGTTGTCCAAGGAAAGTGTATATAGTGGCGCTGTTACATCAATGAAGACTGTTTTATTTGAGAAAAGCAATGAAACAGAAGAACATACAAATCGTCTATACAAAATGTGTAAAGTTGTTGCAGAAAAATATAATATCACGACAGAGGAGCATAATGAACTTGAATTATTATGTATGCTTCACGATATTGGGAAAATTGGGATTGATGATTCCATCTTAAAAAAACCAGGTCCACTAAATGAACTTGAGTGGATTGAAATGAAACGACATTCTGAAATAGGGTTTAGAATTGCACAGGCAATACCAGAACTCAAAACTGTAGCACTTCTTATACTTTATCATCATGAGAAATTTGATGGTTCTGGTTACCCAAAACAATTGAAAGCATATGATATCCCATTATTAAGTAGAATAATTTGTGTTGCTGATGCTTATGACGCTATGACAAATGATAGGGTATATAGAAAAGCATTGTCCAAAACTGTCGCAATCAATGAGTTAAAACAAAATTCTGGAACACAGTTTGATCCAGAAGTAGTAAAGATATTTTTATCTACTATAAAATAAAAAAGGCTAATTTTAGCCTTTTTTTAGTTCGTCATTTATTACATCTTCTACAAATGGTTGGCATAACCCACAACCACTTCCTGCATCAGTTGCTTGTTTTATGCTAATAAAGCGTCGTCTTCCATTACGCACTTCTTTTCTTATTCTTCGCTCTGTGACTTGTTTACAATAACAAAGGACACCGTCTTGATCAGCTAGATGTTTTTTTAATAATAAATATCCTTCTCTTTTATCCATATTATATCACCTTTTTCACTTATATATTGTATAATAAAGTGAATTGAAATGAAAGTAGTTTGATAAGGAGTTTTATAATGAGTAAAAACGCATACGTTACATTTATAATAAGAAATGATTCATTTTTACCAGGAGCACTGGTTTTTGGTTACGCACTGAGATTGCAAAAAACAGAGAATGATTTGGTTTGCATTGTCTCAGAAAATGTAAGTGAAATGGCAAAAAAATCATTGGGATTAATATACGATAAAGTGATTACAGTTCCTGAGGTTTATGTACCTCATGAAAGAGGACACGAAAGACAAGACCGTCCATATCTCTTTTCTAGATTTAATGCATTTAGACTTGGTAAAGATGGTGATTTGGGAACTGATTATGACAAAATAATTATTGCAGACTGTGATATATTACCTTTACACAATTATGACGATCTTTTTAAGCTAAAAGCACCTGCTGGAATCATTAATGAGAAGAAAGAGAATTGCATGATATATGAGGACGGGAAGTATATAACCCCTGAAAGTGCATATCTAGACGGAATGTGGAATTGGCATAAGATATATGAAGATATACCTCATGGAACTTTAATTCCTAAAGAAATTACTGAACGTATAAAAACAGATAAAACAAATTTGGGAGTGCATTCATCTATATGCTTATATGAGCCTACAATGAAATTTTATAATTCGATTATGGATGACTTAGAAAACAAAGAAGTCCAAGAAGAAATCAGTACATATAATTGGCCTGAAATGCAGTATATGTCTAATAAACTAAGTGGAAAATGGCACAATATGGATTTGAAGTATTCTTCTTTTAATGGGTACCCAGAAATCGAGTTCTTATATGGTACACATTTTGCAGGGTTGAAACCTTGGAGTATTAAAAATAGTAGTATCAAATCATTTGGAAAATTTGACGACTATAAACTTTGGTATCACACGTATCTAAAGATGTGTGATCACATAGATGGGATTTTAGAACATCGCAAACTGAACAGATTATATAATTTTATTTCAAGAATGCTTGAGGATAAGAAGTATCAGTTTTATAAGACTTTTGTTCCACATTTATCACATTTTTTCGATTAAATAAATAGCCTATTATATAGGCTTTTTTTTATAATCAGTTAATTACCTTGACAGATAGAGTAATTTTTGATAAATTATTACGTGTGATAGAGTAATTGGAAGGAATGATTCAAATGAGAAAAACAACATTGGGAGAATTAATAGCAAACGCGGTTTCTCATGGTATAGGAATAGCACTAGCAATTGCTGGATTAGTTATATTGTTGGTTGTTTCAAACACCACTGTAGAGGTATATGCAAGTCTTATTTATGGGACATCATTAATCATTTTATATACGTCTAGTACACTGCTTCATTCATTTCCAGAAAAGATGAAACGAACTTTTGCTGTGTTTCAACGATTAGATCACTCAAGCATCTTTTTGCTGATAGTTGGAACGTATACACCTTTCTTAATTGTTCTAATAGGAACAAAAGAGGCGTACACATTATTTTGGGCATTATGGGTATTAACATTTATCGGGATAGTGCTTAAATCTATCTGGATATCTAAGTTTCAAGGAGTGCATTTAATTATTTATTTAGCTATGGGTTGGAGCATCATGTTCATTTATGATCAAGCATTCTCAATGATGGGAGCTGCATTGATTTTACTAATTATCGGAGGACTATGTTATACACTTGGAGTTATATTTTATATCTCGAAATTCAAATACCAACACTTTGTTTGGCATCTATTTGTTTTAGCAGGAAGTGTGTGTCATTTTATAAGTGTGATTTTAATCTATTAATGGAGGAATACTATGAAAAAATATGCAATCGTAACAGACAGTACAACTTATTTTACAAAAGATCAGTTTAAAGAATTCGGTATTAAAAGTGCTAGTTTAAACATTATTAAAGGTGATGAGACTTTTAAAGAATCAGAAGTTGATAATGCATTTGTTTCAAAGAATTTAGATGATGGATTCAAACTGACGACATCACAACCTTCACCTGGAGAATATTTAGATTTGTATGAAGGGCTAATAAAAGAAGGATATGAGAAAATATTTGTAATGGTTATATCTGAAGAATTAAGTGGGACTTATCAATCTGCAAAGTTAGCAATCAACATGTTAGATAATCCAGAAAAAGTACATCTATTTCAAAGTAATATGGCAGCATACGGTAATGAGATGTTAATTTTGAAACTTAAGGAAATGATTGATCTGGATGTACCGTTTGATGAAATTGTTAGTACTATAGAGAACTTATTAAAATCAACAGGTTTATTTTTCTCAATAGAGAACTTAACTGCGATTATGAGAAGTGGTAGGTTAAGTAAAGCTAAAGCTATGGTAGGAACTGTGTTAAGAGTAAAACCTATCATCCAAATGGTTGATGGAAAACTAGATTTATATAAAGCAGCTAGAACACATAAGAAAGTGTTAGCAGCAATGCTTCAAGATATGCAAAAAAAAGTCACAGACTACAAACAACTTTATGTTAGAATATGTGATTTTAACAGTCCTGAAGCCGCTGAAGATTTAAAACAAAGTATTATGGCGACGTTTGATAATTTAAAAATTACAGTTAACAGTTATATTGGACCAGTGTTTAATATACATTTAGGTAAAAAAGGATACGGATTATCGTGGATGTTTGAATAGGGGAAAATTATGAAGAAAATGAAGATTATATTTGATAGTACAGTATATATTGATACAGAGATACTAAAAAAACACAACGTTAGTGTTGCGTCTCTAAATGTTATTGAAGGCGATAATTCTTATAAGGAGTTGGAAGTTGAAGTTCCATTTATCTTTAGTGAACAAGACAAAGGTAAATCATGGACTACTTCTCAACCATCACCGGGTGAATATCTGAACCTATATGAAGAAGCGATTAAAAAAGGTTATGATCTTATTTTTGTTCTTGGTTTAAGTAAAAACATCTCAGGAACATATCAAAGTGCATTATTGGCTAAAAACATGTTAAAAACGCCTGATGTTGTTCATCTGTTTGATACAATGCTTTGTGCATTTGGAACAGAAATGATTGGTATTGAACTTTTAGAAATGGTGAGTAATAAATTACCAGAAGATGAAATCATCACTCGTGTTAATCAATTAATTGAGTCTGCACAGCAAATGTTTACAGTGGAAAACTTATTCGCACTTGTTAAAGGTGGAAGACTAACTTTAGCTAAAGCGGCTATTGGGACGGTCTTAAGATTGAAACCTGTAATTAGAATTGTTGACGGTAAATTAAAGAATGTTCACAGTGAAAGAACTTATAAGAAACTTCATAAATTTTTCATTGATGAGATGAAAAAGACAACTGAGGGATATAAAAAATTATATGTTTATATAACCGGGCACAATTCAGATGTTAGTAGTGAAGCCATAAAAGCACTAATTGAAACGGAATTTCCAGACGCGAAAATAACTTACACAAAATATTTAGGTCCGGTATTCAGTATTCATATTGGACGAAAAGGTTATGGAATTAGCTGGTGTTACGAATAAAAAAAAAGAACGAATTCGTTCTTTTTTATTTTAGCAATTTTAACCCGTATAAGATTTTTCCGACTGTTGGCGTTTTAACCTTGATAACTTCGTACGGACACATTTCTTGACAGCAATAGCATCTAATACATTTTTTATAGTCATATACAGGAGGTTTTGATTTATCTCCATTTTTAAATGTCAGTGCTTTATCTTCTAAAGGACAAACTTCTACACAAATACCACATTTCTTGCAAATATCATCAATGATATATGGTTTTCTTATTACGGATTTTAGGAACGATAGTTTCATGCTATCTTCCTTTTTTAGTTCAACTCGTTCGATATTGAACTCATTATTAATCAAAGAATCCAAATCTTCACCAATTATTTCAATATTCTCATAAGAACCAATACCATACTTTTGACCAAATGTAATCGTTGGAATTAACATATGACTGATGTTAATTAGTTTACAAAATACTGTATCTAACGCTACAGGATCAGTAGATATAAGCAGTACATTCATTGGAACTGGATCTCCATTTCTAGGACCATTTCCTTCCATTGCGATAATACCATCCATTATATGTAAATCAACTTTTAAGTATCCATTTAAATCAATAATCATTTCAGCAAAGTTAAATGCGTTGGTGAACCGACTATGCATAGCGCCTTTGTTATAACCAATAACAGCACCAAATGGATTCTTGATTGCTCCAGTTATTCTTTGTAACGCATGTGCTTTCATTTTAGGTAAATTTATAATTGCATCAGCTTCAATAATCCCATTTGCAATGTCAAATTGTTTACAAACTTGTCCGTCAGGAAAAGATTCCTTTTCACCATTTACAAAGTCTGCCATTGGAATATCGTATTTATTTGCCACTTCTAAGAGACCGGTTTTTTGAGCAACTTTCTCAGGGTTTCCAAATCCTGGACTATCTCCAAATGTTGTATCGTAATTATTTTCCTTCATGATTCTGGCTACCGCTTCAAAAACAGCGGGATGAGTTGTAGCTGCTTTCTCTTTTGCTGAAGCGACAAGCATATTAGGTTTTAGTAACGTTTTCTTATTCTTAGGTATGATTGATTCTATACCACCAAGCTGTTCTAGACCCCATTTAAGTTTTTGATATATTATCTCTGTATCGTATTCATTACATCTTAAAACCACGACTTTGCTCATAAAACACCACCTTGATGAAAATTATATCAAAAATTACTTCATAAAAAAACAGGTTTTATAATATAATGTTTTTATAGGTGATTTTATGAATGTTGAGAAAAGAATAAAGAAGCTACTAGAAACTAACAAAAAGGTTCTAATTGCGATTGATGGACAAAGTGGTAGCGGGAAATCTACAATTGCTAAAAAACTCGCTGATGAGTTTGATGGACTATTGATCCATATGGATGATTACTTCTTACCACCACAAATGAAAACTCCAAAAAGACTTTCGCAAAGCGGTGGAAATGTTCACTTTGAAAGATTAAAGGATGAATTATTTACTAATCTAGATAAAGAAAAGATTAGTTTGAGAAAATACAATTGTATGACTAATGAGCTTGAAAATCTTGAAGAGTATGAGAATAGAAAACTTATCATTATTGAAGGAGTTTATTCACTACATAAAGAATTACGTGAAGCATACCATCTTAAGATTCTATTAAAGGTTAGTAAAGATACTCAACTATCAAGGATAGAAAACCGCTCTGGTGAGAAGATGTTGAAGCGTTTTATCACTGAATGGATACCACTTGAGAACCACTATTTCACGACAGAAAAGATTGAAGAAATTGCTGATTTAATTATTGAAAATTCTTAGTTAAAAATGTTTTAAAGTTATGGTATAATAATAACACTTGAGAGGTGAACAATATGCTGTTTTTTGATTTCGCAAATCCGTATTTGATTTACGCATTCTTTGTATTACTAACTGCGTATACGATTCGTTTAATGTTTACAAAAAAAGAATTTATAACAAAGAACATGAAAATGATATTGTTTATTGTTACACTTTTACTATTGTGGACTCAATATGTAAGATATTTCGATATTTTATTTTTCAGGTCTGAATTCAATATAGCCGCTAACTTACCATTTTTCATATGTAGGGTTAGTGCTGTTGTCTTACTTTATTACGCAATAACTCAGGACAAGAGATTAGAAGGTTTTCTATTTTACTGGGGAGCGTTGGGACTAGCTGGTATCATTTATCCAAACGGACCTATAAGTAATATTGCAAATGTAACAGAAACATTCTACATAGACCATTTCTTATTAACTCTATCTCCATTCTTTGTAATTGTTTATAAAGGATATAAACCAACATTAAAGGGGTTATTCTCTATTGTGGGGGTTATGATGGTAATGTTGTTTATCTTTGTACCACTTAACGCTTTGTGGGGTTCTGATTACTTCTACTTAGCGAACCAAAGTATCTTTGGGGAATTATTTCCAGATAGTAGTGTTGTCGCATTTATTATTGCTCATTGTATTGCTGCAGGAATTTTCTTTTATGGATATTATACAATTTTTAAAAATACAGATTTAAAGGTAAGTGAATGAAATGAGAATAGGATTATTTACTGATGCATACCACCCGATTGTTTCAGGTGTTAGTGTATCGCTAGAAATATTAAAAAATGAATTAATTAAACTTGGGCACGAAGTGTTTATATTCACACATGAGCACCCTATGCAGATTGAAGATTCATCAATCGTTAGATGCAAGGGGAAAACTCTTCCTATGAAGAGCATGAAAGAGTATAAAGTGTCTAAAGTTACAAATAAACAAGTTAATAAAGTGCTTGAATACAATTTGGATATCGTGCACTGTCATACTGAATTTTCTATGGGTAGATTAGGTAGAAGAGCAGCAAGAAAAGCAGGGATACCAGTTGTTCACACTTATCATACAATGTATGAAGACTACTGTCACCATATTACAAAGACATTTGCGAGACCATTAAGATTTATTTCAAAGGTATATTCAAAGCGATTCGCAAACAGCGCAGATCAAGTCATATTTCCAACCATTAAAGTTAAGAGAACATTTGATCGTTATGGATTTACCAAGCATTCTGAGATTATTCCAACGGGTATTTATTTAGATCGTTTTAGAAGAATCAATTTTAGCGATGTCGAGATTAATGAATTAAAGGAAAGTTTAGGACTAGCAAAAGAAGACTTTGTATGGTTATTCCTAGGTAGGTTATCAAGAGAAAAAAACATCGAATCAATGATCAAGGAATTTGGAAAGTTAAATTTACCGAAAAACAACAAATTACTGATTGTTGGTGGCGGACCAGATATAGAATTATTTAAGAAATTAGTGATTAAGTTGAATTTATCAAAACAAATTACTTTTACCGGAATGATAAAGCCAACTTTAGTGCCTGTATATTATCATTTAGCGAATTTGTTTGTTAATTTTAGTGATACTGAAACACAGGGGTTAACATTTATTGAAGCTCTTGCATCAGGGTTACCTGTTTTAGCTAAGTACGATGATAATTTAGAAGGAGTAATTATTGATCACTTCAACGGATTAACATTTAATGAAGTATCTGAGTTTAGGGATACATTCTATACACTTACTGAAAATAAAGTTAAGTTTGATGAAATATCAAATAATGCATCAAAGGCAATAGAACGATTTAGTGCTCAAAACTTTGCGTTAAGTATTGAGAGAGTATATAAAGAGACATTAGAAAAGGCTAACTAAGTTAGCCTTTTTTTATTCTTCGTCTTCTTTGAAATAATCATTTTGTAAGATTGCGATGTTATTGAAGTATTCTATCATATAATCTTCTTTCAACTTTAATAAATATAACCCATCTACATTTCCAGAATATATTTCGTATTCTTCACTAATGGAATAATACTTGAATCCTTCTGAAACAAAACTTAAATCAGCAAATCTAACTACGTTTTCATTATTAGATAGCGCATCGTGTCCAAATACCTTACTGTAATCTAAGTTAAGACCAAATAAGTTAGCAATTGTAGGCATAATATCAATACTACCCATGTAGTTATCTTTGTTATTTTCAAATATAGAAATACTTTCATCAGTATTAACAACAATAAATGGAACGTTATGTAAGTCCATAGCATCACCGTTGTCTTTTATATCATCGTAATCCCATATAACTGTATCATCAATACCATAAGCATAATGATCACCGAATATAACTATAATCGTATCATCAAGTTTACCTGCTTTTTCCAATTCATCCATTAAGTGTCCGACCGCTAAGTCTAACTCCATATTTGCAGCTAAATACCAAAACATTTCATCATCTAGTGAAATATCATTGTCGATTTCATATTGTCTAACTTCATCTTCGTGTAGTATACCAACATCGTGACTGTCTCTATAATTTAGATGACCTGAAACTGTCAACATGTTGACAAAAAACTGATCTTCTTCAATGAAATAAGGAATTGCTATTTGCATCATTTCTAAATCACTTTGCCACTCGTGATTATTCACGATTCCGGTAGGTTCCTTTTCGAACATACCTAAATCTACTGCACCAAAGTAATAATTGTATCCAAGAGTTTCTTCGTGAAACTCTGTTCTTGGATAAAAGTAATCGGTATAGTTATGGAAACTAAACGTTTCATATCCTAATTCTTCAAACATTTTTGGAAGTGTATATGGGAAAGCATTATCCATATAGGCATCCATACTCAATGTAACATTTTTATCTGGGTAATATGATGTTTGTACTTGGAACTCTGTATCTGCGGTTGATCTATAATGTAAAGGAGAATAATAATTCTCAAAATATGAGTACTCTTCCTTTAAGTTCCATAAATTCGGAGTTAGTTGTTCATTAATAGCGAATGTGTCTAAACTTTCTGCGGTAATCAATATTAAATTTTTACCTTCAAACTGATCAGTGTATGCATTGTTAACATGTTCTGATCTACTTTCAAAGAATGCTTTAATCAAATCTTCTCTTTGATCTTCTGTTAGTGGGTCATTGTCCAGCTTGAATAAATTGAAGAAATCACGTTGTGAGTATGTAAGTAGCCCGAATTTCTTTATCGCGGCTTGTGAATCGTATAGATTAGTATAAATATCCATTTCACTATATGATAACTCTAACTCAGGATGAGGAGGTACTTCATTTATAGTATTAATACTAATGAAGTATAAAAACACAAATCCAGTTAAGAAGTAAAGCGGTGTTTTCAAGTTTTTATAAGAAATTTCAAATTCAATTAGTTTATACTTACTAAGTCCTACTGTAAGAAATATAGGAACTAAATATAATAATTGTCCAAAGTTCATTGAACGTGTATACTTGCTAAGGAAAGAAAAACCAAGCCCAATATCAGATGCAGTACTCACTGTTAAGAAAATACCTTTAAAGAATGAAAAATACAATTCTTGGTTTATATATAGGAATGCAATAATTGATAATCCTACATAAGTTAGTATTTTAATTGTTCTTCGGTTAAAGAACTTTAGGAAGAACATAAACAATATACTGTATGATAAGGTGAATAATAATATTCTGAAAACAGCCATTTCTGAATGGACTGTAAGGATCCTCATTTTAAAAATAAGTTCGTAATAAGTTATTGTAATAAAAAAGATTAAAAATAAAAATAATGTGTTTCTTAGATTTTTGTTCATATGTCTAACACCTCTACTCAAATTATTATACTACAACAATTTATTTAGTCAAACATTGCATAAATAAAAAAAAACTGAAAGTTTTAGGTAAAAGTATAGGGTTTATGGTATTTTTAACTTGACAATTGATACTCAAAAGAATAGAATAATATTAGTCTCTTTTCAAGAGAAGTATTTGGCGATTGTGGTGAAGTGGTTAACACACCGGCTTGTGGTGCCGGCATTCGTGGGTTCGATTCCCATCAGTCGCCCCATAATGGGCTATGGCCAAGTGGTTAAGGCATCGGACTTTGACTCCGTGACCGAAGGTTCGACTCCTTCTAGCCCAACCATTATGTGCGGGTGTGGCGGAACTGGCAGACGCGCTAGATTTAGGCTCTAGTTCTTAGGAGTGCAGGTTCAACTCCTGTCACCCGCACCACATAAAAAAGAAAAAGCATAATTTATTATGCTTTTTTTGTATTCAAAATACCTTGGAATTATACAAATCAATTGTTTATACCTCGTACAGATAACACTTTTTTGATATAATGAGAGTAAGTAATTATAAGGAGGTACAAGTATGTTTGGTATTTTTAGAAAGAAAAAGCAAATAAAAGCAAATCTAACTAAGAAGCAAAACAGTGGTAGTAATACAACCAAGACCAACACCTTGAACTCAGACAAAAAAACCCGAGAAACAATCCGTTTAGAAAAGAAGCCGAAATCCTCTAATCATATTACAAAGCATCCAAGTGGAGGATGGCAAATCAAGAAATCCAATTCTGAGAGAGCTTTTAAAAAATTTAGAACGCAAAAAGAAGCAATTGAATTCGCTAAGAATTTAGAGGTTACAACAGGTGTTGAATTTATAATACATAAGGCAGATGGGAATCCCCGCAAGAAAGCATAATAGTTTGATTAGCAAACCAATATATATTGCATTCAAACTTTATAGAAAGTATAATATTAATATTAATTACACATAGAGTTCAAATTCGAATGATACAGTGTAAAAAGGCAATGTATGTTGTTTTTTAGATAAAAGGGTTCAATACTACGAGTGAGGTGGAAAGATGGCTGATAAGCAAGTTTTAGAGAGAATCGCTTATATTGATGAACTAACAGGATTAAAGAATAAGAATGGATTACTTGATGATTTTGCAGATTCAACACTAGAGAATCAACACTTTATTTATGTTGATATTGATGAATTCAAAAAAATGAACGCAGTGTTTGGCATTGATGCTGTTGATAGACTACTAATCATTATTTCTAATACATTACAAGATTACTGTGGAATGTCACAAGTATATAGAATGGGTGCTGGACAATTTGTACTAGTTACAAAAAGTCATATTATTTGTGAGCCAAGTGAATTACAACACTTGTTACGACAACCAATTGTTTTAGATGACTTACAAATCATTGTCAAAGCAAGTATATGTGTGTTAGATCATGATGACTTCCCCAAAACAACATTAAAAAATGTTATTAAACTAATGCAGTTAACCCTAGATATTGAAAAAAGAAAAGGAAATAATGTCCTTGTTTTCGCAAGTAGTGAATCAAGAATACAATATATTCAAAAAAGAGATATTGCATTGAGTTTATTTAGTGGAGTAAAAAACGATGAATTCTTTGCCAAATTCAAACCGTATATTGATACATATACAAATGAAATTATAGGATATGAAACTGTTTCAAGATGGAATTTGAATGGAGAGTTATTACGTCCTCATAGTTTTCTTGAAGCAGCAGAATGGACTGGACTAGTTTATGATATTGAGCTAAAAATGTTTGAAGAAGGTGTGAAATTCCTAAATGAGCTTCGCGATATCAATGAACTAAAATCAAATAAATCTATTGATTTTCATAAACGATTCAAAGTAGGAGTGCACTTTAGTGCTTACACTTTGAAAAGAGTAGAAATATCAGAGCTACTGAAGATACTACAGAAGTACAAAGTTTCTCAAAAAGATATAATCATCCAAACTCAAGAGAGATTCATTGTAGATAAGGAAGCTTACAAAAAAATTAAAGAATTTCATGAACGAAATTTTATGGTTGGGTTAGATGAGTACTCTAATAGTTCAGCTAGTCTATCTTTTTTAGCAGATCTTAAAGTAGACATAATTAAGTTAAGTGAAAAACTATTACTTAAAATAGATAACAATCAAGAATATACAAGAATGATGAATGTGTACAAATTTATTGTTGATATTGCCAAGAAATTCAATATTACGGTTGTTTCTGATGGAATTCATTCATCAGCAAACGCAAAATTAATTCGTAAATTAGATGTTCACATTGGACTTGGAAGTCACTACTCGAGAGCAGTTCCAAAAGATGGATTCATAAAATACGCTCAAAACAATAAGAAAAAGAGGTTTAAATAGAAATGTATATATTTCTAAGCACAACCTCAGATGAATTGTCAAAAACATTGATTGAATCATTTTATACAAATCACATATTCATACTAGGACTTATGATCATATTAGCAATAATAGGTGGTAAATTAATTGAAAAACTTAATTTTCCAAAAGTAACAGGATATATATTAATGGGTATCCTGGTTGGTCCAAGTTTATGGGGTATTATATTGAATGGTGCGGATTATTTGTTACCAGGAGATAATCATATTGCGTTTGACGGTGTTATTTCGACTGAAATGATGCATGCATTCAAAATTATACGTCA
Organism: Candidatus Izemoplasma acidinucleici; assembly: GCA_004195325.1. GTDB lineage: Bacteria > Bacillota_I > Bacilli_A > Izemoplasmatales > Izemoplasmataceae > Izemoplasma > Izemoplasma acidinucleici. The sequence goes on from SDWO01000118.1 coordinate 35,930, forward strand.
GGTTGCAATCGGATTTATTGGATATACAATTGGATTAGAATTAAAACTATCAAAACTTAAAAAAACTGGGAAACAAGTAGCGGTAATAACTTTATCTCAAGCACTTTTCACAGCATTATTAGTTGGGGGAAGTGTGTTTATATTTTTACTGATAACGAACAACCCTTATGCGCTAACATATGGTTTAATCTTAGGTGCAATCGCAACAGCTACTGCACCAGCTCCAATTGTTGCCGTAGTTAAGAACTATAGAACAAAAGGTCCAGTAACTGATGTGTTACTACCTCTTGTAGCATTAGATGATGCTATAGGTATTATGTTGTTTGCAGTAATGTTATCTGTAGGAACAACTTTATTGGGTGTTTCAGGAGAAGCTTTATCTGCATTACAAATAATATATGAACCAGTAAAGGAAATTGTTTTAAGTTTAGGTCTAGGAGCAATTATCGGACTTGCACTATCTAAAATCGTCAAAATATTTAATAGAGAAAACGATGCTATGTTATTGATGATGATTATTGCAGCAGTATTATTCGGTATTGGACTTGGACAAGTAGTTCATGCATCAGCAATATTATTACCAATGACTATTGGTGTGGTATTAACAAATACAATAGATGAATCATTCGAACATAGATTAACAAGAACTACTGATTTATTTACAGCGCCAATCATGTTGTCTTTCTTCATGATTGCAGGACTTGAATTAGATTTAACTAAAATTCCTGTTATTGGAATTTTAGGAATCATTTATATTACTGTACGTGTTGTTGGTAAAGTTTCGGGTTCTTATTTCTCAGCAAAAGCTGTTAAGGCTCCACCTACAGTTATCAAATATTTGGGATGGACTCTTATTCCACAAGCGGGTGTTGCTATTGATATGGCAATCACTGCGAACCAAAGATTTAGTGACTTGGTTGGGTTTGCAGATATAGGTAAGAACATTATGGCTATTGTTTTAACTGCTACCGTCTTTTATGAGGTAATTGGGTTAGTAATTGTCAAGAATGCTCTTCATAAAGCAGGAGAGATTGACGCAGCTGACACAGGATGGAAAGGATAAACTAAAAAAAGAAGCTAATTTAGCTTCTTTCTTTTTTTTAAAGATCACTTAATACTTGTTCAGCGTGACCTTTTGCTTTTACATTTCTATATTCCTTTACGATAGCACCATTTTTATCAAGGATAAAGGTGCTTCTAATAATACCCATATACGTTCTTCCATACATGCTCTTTTCTTTCAAAACATCAAATGCTTTAACAAGTTCTTCATTAACATCACTTAATAATAGTAAATCAAGTTCCTGTTTTAGAATGAAATTTTTATGAGATTTAATACTATCTCTACTTACTCCAATAATTTTGTATCCTTTATTACCGAATTCTTTTTTTAAGGAAGTAAATGTTTTTGATTCTAAAGTACAACCTGAAGTATTATCTTTTGGATAGAAATACAGTACTATTTTTTGACCTTTAAAGTCCTCTAATGAATATGATTTGTCATCACTTGCATCTAGTTTAATGGTTATGTAATTCATCTTTTTTTTCCTTTCTAGTTTTTGGGACAGGATTAAATCCACCTTTACTAAGCGGATTACACCTTAGTATTCTCCAAACAGATAAGAGACTTGCATAGAAGAAATTATGTTTTTGATAGGCAATTTGTGCATAAGTTGAACATGTTGGATGATACTTACATGTTGGATTTGTTCCTTTGGTTCTTTGTTTGTAAAGACCAATTAATTTCAACATAAATTTGTTCATATTTTCACCTCTCTATTGAAATTCTAACACTTATAAAATAAACCTTCAAGAAATGTGTTTCTTTTGTTAGACAAATACAATCTTTTTCATTATAATACGTGTTGTGGTGATAATATGATAAATAAACAATATATAGAAGCATTTTATGATTATTTCGATTCAATAGCAGATATCCTTTATAATAGTTATCAAAAGAGTTATTTAGAGGGAATGAATGAAGCATTCAATTTTCTTCTGGACGACACTTTACAAGGCAATTATTCTGATGAAGATATTGCTGAATTTTATATTCAGAAAGAGAAAATCATTCCTATTGAATTTGGAAGTGAAGATGTAAGAAAGGCAGTTCAAATTGGATTATTAAAAGGGTACAAACATACCTATAGTTCAAACGCTTTGATTACGCCTGATACAATTGGGATTTTTATGAGCTACCTTGTGAAGAAACTATATAAGAATAAAGAACTTAAAACAGTTCTGGATCCTTTAGTTGGAACTGGTAACTTAGTGTATACAATAGGTAATCATATAGATCAAAACATAAAAGTATTTGGTGTGGATAACGATATCATCAAATGCAACTTGGCAAGAAACCTTGGTGATTTAATAAATACTAGTAATGAGATATTCTACCAAGATACTTTGAAATACTATGACAATGGGTTTGATATGATTGTTATGGATATGCCAATCATAGAAACAAACGAACCTTATTTACCGTACCAAGTGATAAATCATCATTTAGTATCGTTAAAGGCTAACGGGTATTTACTAAGTGTAATTGATAATGATTTCTTCGAACAAAAAGACAGTGATATATTTAGGAGCGAGATTTCAAAGGTTGGACATATCTTTGGATTAATCAAACTACCAGACAGTATGTTTAAGGCCAACCCGAAAAGTATATTAATTATACGAAAAAAAGGCGAAGAAGATGTAAAACTAAATGATTTTCTATTAGTAGAATTACCAACATTTACTGAAATGGAAGATTTTAACAATACTATAAATCAAATTGATCTTTGGTTTAGTGAGAGAGAGGAAATA
>SDWO01000080.1 GCA_004195325.1 Candidatus Izemoplasma acidinucleici
TGTTGCAACTTCTTTTGCCATTGCATCATTATCACCTGTTAACATTACTATATTATAGTTTCTAGATAAACGTCTGATTGTATTGATAGAAGAAGATTTTAAACTATCTTTTACAATAACATGTCCAATATATTTTCCGTTTTCTGCAACAAATACATTGCTTCCAGACATTACTTTTTTATCAGTTACTTTAACTTTATGCTTATTCATTAATTTACGATTACCAACTAAGATTTTTCCTTCTTCAGTTTGAACAACAATTCCATATCCAGGAATCTCTTCAATGTTAGGATACTCGTAATAATCTCCTTGGTAAAATTCAACAATACTTTTAGCGATTGGATGATTACTGAAACGTTCTACACTAGCGCAAATCTTTAATGTTTCATCATTTGAGAATGTAGCAACATTGAAATTACCATGTGTTAACGTTCCGGTTTTATCAAGACCGATAGTATCTACATTAGTTAACATATGTAAGAAGGCACTTCCTTTAAATAAGATACCCTTTTTAGCAGCAGCACCAATTCCAGCAAAATACGATAGCGGAATACTTAGTACCAAAGCACAAGGACAACTAATTACTAGGAAAGTAGCAGCATCATACAAGTAATCTTGATAGTCCACAGGGGATATCATAGTCTTAGTAGAAAACAATAGTACAGCCGCAATTGTTACTATTGGTGTATAGTATCGTGCGAATTTTGTTATAAAGTTTTCTGTTTTGGCTTTATTATTAGTTGAGTTCTCAATCAAATCAACCAGTCTAGATAATGTTGATTCGTGATACTCTTTTTTAGCTCTAATTTCAATTACATTTCCAACATTGATATTTCCACTTAATACAAAATCTCCTACTTTAACAGACGACAATTTAGATTCACCTGTTAGTGCTGAAGTGTTTAAAGAAGTTGCTCCTTGGATGATTTCACCATCTACAGGGATTTTTTCACCATTTTTAACAACTAGTATATCGCCTTTTTTAATACTCATTGGATCTTGAATAGTAACTTCATTACCAACACGTACATTTGCATATTCTACTTTTAAATCAATTAAACTATTTACTTCTTGTTTTGAACGATGGACAGCTCTATGTTGTAAGTACTCCCCAATTGTAAAGAAGATAATTACCAATCCAGCTTCAAAATAGTTTCGAAGAAACATAGCGGCTATCGTTGCAATGAACATTAACATATTTTCATTAAATACTTCTTTTCGTCTTACACCTTTAAGTGTTTTCTTAAAAATCTTAAACGAGATAAACCCATACCCAACAAAGAATATTGGAGTATACCATATTAAAAATTTAGCAGAGACAACACCATCGTGTGATAAGTCTGTCTTTAAGAAGAAACCGATTAGATATGCGATTCCGTATAAAGCTAGTCCTATAAAGAATGTAGAGTATGATTCAACACCTTTAATGGAATTCATTAAATGACGCTTATCATAACTGAAAGTTTCTACACCGTCTTCAATTGAATCAACGATCTTTTTTACCTCAGGAATCGCTGTTTCTTCATCATAATCTTCAGTTGCATCTATTAGCATTACTTGGTTGGGGAAATTAAAACTAGCACTATTTACATAGTCTAATTCCTTGGCTAAAGCCTTTTCTATTTTACCCGCACAACCAGAGCAAATTAAGTTTTTCATCATAATTTTTTGTATCATAAAAGTCACCTCTTCATTAAGTCACCCCTACATCATATATGAACGAACACTCATATGTCAAGCGTTTTGTAATTTTTACATCTTGTTTTCCCCAATGCGTGCAATACATATAAAAGATTATACTATAATTTCAACTAAATTACTAATTAGTTTTATTGGATGCATATGGTTGATATATGCTATAATTAGTGGTAATATACCATAGTTAGAGAGGTGATAGGATGGATTTTTATAAAATCGTCTTAGAACACAAGGATGAAATACTGAAAAGAACAAAAGAATTACTACAAATTCCAAGCGTCCTTGATGAATATAAACCAGACACAGAAACTCCATTTGGAGTAGAAATAAATAACGCATTACACTATATGCTTGATATGGCTCATGAAGATGGGTTTATCACAAAGAATATAGAGAATTACGCTGCCCATATAGAGTATGGTGTAGGAAAAGATATATTAGGAATATTATGTCATCTAGATGTAGTACCAACCGGAGATGTATCTAAATGGACAAATCGTCCTTTTGATCCTACAATTAGAGATGGGAAAATATATGCGCGTGGTGCTTCAGATGATAAAGGTCCAACAATGGCTGCATACTTTGCGGTTAAGTTATTAAGAGATCTAGATATAGTACCTAACCAAAGAGTAAGAGTAATCTTAGGTACAGATGAAGAAACAGCGTGGCGTGGTATACAAAAATACTTCAAAACAGAAGAAATGCCAGAATTAGGATTCGCACCTGATGCAAGTTTTCCGCTTATTTATGGAGAAAAAGGTATATTCACCTTTGATGTATTAGGAACTGTCGTAGACGATAAATTATTAACGTTTAACGCAGGGGATAGATATAATGTTGTACCCGAATATGCAGAATGCACATTAAGTGTTGATTTAGCAATCGATTTCAAGAAATATCTAGAGTTTAACGGGTTACATGGTGAAGTTGAAAAAGGTGTATATAAAGTATATGGTAAAAGTGCACATGCGATGCAACCAAATCTTGGGATTAATGCTGCATTTATTCTTGCTGAATTCTTAAATGATCACATTGAAAATGGATTTGTTAAATTCATTTGCGACTATTTAACATTTGATCATTTGGGTGAAAAACTAAATATTGATCATTTCGATCCGGAAATGAAAGATTTAACAATGAACCCAGCAGTGTTCAGTTATGTGAATAACCATGTCAAAATTGGCGTGAACTGTCGTTATCCTAAAGAATGGGACTATGAGTCTGCGATGATCAATATTCAAGCAGCAGCTAAAAGTTTCGGACTAAAAGCAACTGTATTAGATAATATGCCAGTACATTATGTAGAAACAACAGATCCTTTTGTACAAACGTTACATAATGCATATATTAAATATACAGGCGATACAGAATCAAAACTGTTAACTATTGGTGGTGGAACATACAGTAGAGCTTTGAAAAAAGCTGTAGCGTTTGGACCACAAATGCCTGGACGAAAAGATGTTGCTCATCAAGTGGATGAACATTTATATATAGAAGATTTATTAAAAGCAACAGCAATATATATGGAATCAATTTACCAGTTGACTAAATAATATGAGATTAAGACATGTACAAGGAGCCAAAGAGTTAATTCATACAAATAAGGAATTAATTATTGATGACATAGATCATACTCCAATAAATATAAAAGATTACTTCACAAACGATAACGAGATCCATATCGAAATCGGAATGGGAAAAGGACAATTTGTTCATACCTTAGCGAAACAAAATAAGGATATCAACTATATCGGAATTGAAAAATTCGATAGCGTAATCGTAAGAGCATTAGAAAAGCAATTAGAAGACAAACAAGATAACTTATTGTTGTTACGTTGCGATGCGATGTTTTTACCAAAACTATTTGAACAACTAATAGTGCATAGAGTATACTTGAACTTCAGTGATCCATGGCCAAAAGATCGTCATGCGAAAAGAAGATTAACACATAAAAACTTTTTAAATATATACAAAGAGTTATTAGCAAAAGATGGAGAACTTCACTTTAAAACTGACAACATTGATTTATATGAATTTTCATTAGAAAGTTTAAAGGAATATCCAATGGATATCGGATATCATACTTATGATTTACACAATACTGATTTTAAAGGAAATATAATGACTGAGTTTGAAGAAAAATTCAGTAAATTAGGAAACAAAATCAATAAGCTAACAGCCACATTTAAGGAGTAATAAAAATGGAGAAATTGTATCGTGATTTGGTAGATTTACCAGGAGCACCAAGTTTTGAGAAACCGATAAGAAACTACATGAGAGAAAACTTAAAACCTTATGTTGATGAAATTATTGAAGATAAATTAGGAAGTATCTTTGGTATAATCAATAAAGGACATAGTGGACCAAAAGTAATGCTTGCAGGACATATGGATGAAGTTGGAGCAATTGTAACTGGAATTGAAAAAAGTGGACTTATTTCAATGACAAATTTAGGAGGAGTACATGGAAATGTATTTCTATCACAACATTTAGATATCGTTACTGATGACCTAGAAATGATCCCAGGAGTGACTGCTAGTAAACCACCTCATTTAACAAGAGGTTCAGATGAAAAACCAAAGCCTTTATTATTTAAGGATTTGAAACTTGATATTGGAGCAGATAGTAAAGAACACGCTATCGAGCTAGGTGTTAAAATTGGGCAACAAATAATTCCTAGAAATGATTATACTGTTACAAAAGATAAAAAGAAATTCATATCAAAAGCATGGGATGATCGCTTTGGATGTGGAATGAGTTTAGAAATCGCAAGAGACATTAAAAAAGAAAATTTAGACATCGAATTATATGTTGGTGCCACAGTTCAAGAAGAAGTAGGA
>SDWO01000031.1 GCA_004195325.1 Candidatus Izemoplasma acidinucleici
TTGAACGTGAAGATGAAGAAAATTCACAAATCTTAGAAATGCAAATTGAAGATTTAGATTTATCAGTAAGAAGTTATAACTGTCTAAAACGTGCAGGTATTAATACCGTTAACGAATTAACTAAAAAGTCTGAAGAAGACATGATGAAAGTTCGTAATCTAGGTAAGAAATCTCTCAAAGAAGTTAAACAAAAACTAGATGAATTAGGTCTTGGATTAGCAAGACATTAATAGGAGGTAAACTCATGGCAGGTTACAGTAAATTAAACCGTAGAAGTGATCAACGTAAAGCATTATTAAGAGACTTAGTAACTCAATTAATAATCCACGAACGTATTACGACTACTGAAACTAAAGCGAAAGAATTGAAACGCTTAGCAGAAAAAATGGTTACCTTAGGTAAAAAAGGTACACTACATGCTAGACGTCAAGCCGCAAAAATGGTTAGATTCTTAGACGCTGGTGATGATAAAAACGCAGTACAAAAATTATTTGAAGTTATCGGACCAAGATTCGCAGAGCGAAATGGTGGATATACTAGAATTTATAAAATGGGACCTAGACGTGGAGATGCAACTCCAATGGCGATCATTGAATTCTTAAAATAATACTTAAATAAAACAAGTTCATTTGAACTTGTTTTTTTAATGGACAAATTTGCCGTATTCTAAATAAGGAGACATGTTATAATGTATAAGAGGTGGGATGATGAAGACAAAGACAAAGACAAAGTATATTATTGGTGTATTTACTATTTTTATCGCAGTAGCAATATCGCAAGCATTTCCCCCAGGATTAACATTTTTTGGTGGGACTATAATATTAATTCTTCTAATATCAACAGGTTCATTTAACACCGTAGTAGATTATCAGGGTAATCTTACAAAGTCATTTTTAAACTATGATTATAATACCTTGAAAAAAATGGTAAATCATTCAAGGTATACATATATTTTCAATCAGCAATCACTACATAATTATAAACTGATAATTGATATAATACTTAAAGATTATACTAGTCTTCCACCATCATATAATCAGTTTATGTACTTAAATGATATTGAAAAATACCATACAAGCTATATATACCAACTCTATTTTTTAATGATAAATAACACAAATACATTTCTGAACCTTAAAAAGGTAGATAATAGAACAAGGAACAAAGTGCTGGAAGATAATATCAAAACTAAAAAACCAGGAGAAATGTATTCTAATCGGAAATATTTCAGTATTGATTTAACTGTATTAACCGACATATATAATCTATATGTTAACAACTACAATTTTGATAATATAGAGAGTATTAAATATAAGGATCACGTATATAACTATATCAAAGAAAAAGCATTATATTACTATTTAGAAAATACTGAGCAACTTGATAAGCAGCATGAGTATTGGAAAAACTCAACATACATATATGATGAATTTATGGACGAACAGCAATATGTATAAGATTATATAGGAAACTTTAATGAATAAATACTATAATGATATTATATATCTAGAAAGGATAACTCTATGGATTGGAATACAGATACAAGTAATAGGAGTAGAGAGGAAAGTATTCTTAGTGCTAAATTCACTATACTTTCCTATTTTATAGTATTATTTGTTGTTATTGGTCAGATAATAATTCTAGGAACTTTATATATTTGGACTATTGGATTGATTGTGATACCGATGATATATTACTATTTTAATAAAGTACTTCCGTATGACGGTAAGATATTTATGAATATGTTTTACTCTTACGATACTAAGTACTTAAATAGAGTTAGTAAGTACAGGGGTTTAAGATATACGAATAACAACCTTGAAGTTAGGACGTTTCGATTGTTTATAAGAGGACTATTAAATGATTTTAATGATATAGAAAAAGAGTATGAAACATTCAAATATCAAAATGTTATTGAGCAACATCGAAGTAGTTATGTATTCCAATTATACTTTTTATTCAATAATAATATTGAGCACTTCATAGAATTAAAGAAAACAGATAACCTAACAAGAACAAGGAATTTAGAGGATAATATAGAAGTTAGTAAACCAGAAAAGATATCAATAGATAATAGAAATTATATTATTGATTTAGACATATTTGAAAAAGTATATCAGTTATATACAAATCAAATAAGTGAAACTTATTTTGATGAATTAAGCTACCCATATCCAGTCTACAATTTCATAAAGGAACGAGCTATGTACAAATATTACGAGAATACAGAGCAAGTTGATAAGCAACATAAGTATAGGGAAAACTCAACATACATACTTGATGAATTTCTGGAGGAACAACAATGATATATATAATTAGTGGTGCATCACGTTCTGGTAAGACAATCGCAGCCAGAATGTTATTCAAGAAAACAAACATCCCATATATTAACGTAGATCAACTAATGATGGGCTTTGCTGGTGGAATGTATGATACTGGTATCCATCCTGAAAATATGCCAGATAAAAACGCTGAATTAATGTGGCCTTTTTTAAAGAATACAATCATATCGATGTTAGAAGCAAATATAGATTATATATTTGAAGGAGAAGAGTTTCTACCATTATTAGTTAAGGAGCTAAGGGATATATATCCTAATCAAATAAAAAGCTGTTTTCTAGGGTTTACTACAATCTCTGTTGAAGATAAAACAATGTTTATTAACAAGCATGCGGGTCCAAATGATTGGCTTACAATACATATGGATGATTATATAAATGATCATATTATCAACATGATTACCTATAGTAAGAAAATGAGACTTGAATGTCAAAGACATGAAACTAAGTACTTTGATACATCTGATAATTTTGAGAAAGTCTTAGAAGAGGTGGTGGAGTATTTATGTTTAAAAGAATAAACCCAGTATTAGCATTATTCTGTTTGTTGATATTTTGCATAACTTGGATAATAATTTTAATTCGTGTTAATAGCGCATTTTTACTATTTATACTTGTTATAGTACTAGTAGTAACAATAATCATGTTTCCCAAAAACAATGGAACTGCAAGCTTCATTGAAAAAGAAAGATTAATCATAAACGCAATGCAAACATATAACATTGAATACTTAAGGAGTAATAAGTATCAATATAGTAAGAATAATTATGGAGAATCAGAAGCGAATACAAATTTCAGATTATTAGCCAACATAATATCTGGTGATTATACTGATGAAGTTGAACTCTATATATCTCGTTTTGAATCAAGATTAGAATCATTCAAGCAAAGAAACTCATACTTGATAGAGATATACTATATTAAGAAAGAAATGATTAAAGAGTTTATTGATTTACATTCAAGATATCGAAGACTTGAAAATGATGTACTAGTATCAAAGAAAACAACGATTGGTGTGCGCCACAAAATAATTCAAATTGAATTTGAAGTACTTGATTTGCTGTATGATTATGCAAGTGGAAAATCACCCAAAGGGGTACTAGAAGATAGAGTGTGGATTGAACCACTCTACAGAGAAATGCAAGCTGATTTATTACAGTATATAGAACCTTATGTAGTTAAGGTTAAGATCTAGCCAACATATTACTAAATAACTAAGAAGAGTCAAATGGTTCATATTTATTGTTTTACGAATATGAATTTCTAGTTTCTTGAAGATGATATGGAGTTAATTTTAAATCATGATTAAAACAAGTTCATCTGAACTTGTTTTTTTATCTAAAAGGAGTAGGATATTTACATATGAAGTATTAACATATTTAGTGCAAATAAACTATAAATTTGATATAATGACGTGAGTAATGGAGTTGATGATATGAACATAATAGAAATAAAAGATTTATCATTCTCTTACCGTAAGAATACACCCGTCTTAAAGAATATTAACTTAAACATTAAAAAAGGTGAATGGGTTAGTATACTGGGTCATAACGGTAGTGGTAAATCAACGTTATCTAAATTAATAATGGGACTACTAAAAGCAAATGAAGGTGAAATCATCGTTGATGGTATCCCTTTAACTGAAGAAACATTATATGAAGTTAGAAGTAAAATCGGTATTGTATTCCAAAACCCTGACAACCAATTCGTTGGTGTAACGGTAGAGGACGATATCGCTTTTGGTATGGAGAACTTAGAAATTGATCGTGAGGAAATGGTCAGAAGAATAGATCTTTATAGTAAGAAAGTAAGTATGAATGAATATCTTAAAAAACCACCACATCAATTAAGTGGAGGACAAAAACAACGTGTTGCTATTGCTGGTATCCTAGCTATGGATACAGATATTATCATCTTTGATGAAGCAACAAGTATGTTAGATCCAAAGGGACGAGATTCAATCATGGAACAAATTAGAGAACTAAAAGAAGATGGTGCTACTATCATATCGATTACTCATGATATGAAAGAAGCTGTTTATAGTGATACTATTGTTGTATTAAAAGAAGGAGAAATCCTAGCTAGCGGAGATGCTATGGATATCTTAAATAATAAAGAAGTATTAAATGCTTCTAATCTAGAATTGTTGTTACCATTAAAACTTCTTCATAAATTAGACGAAGCAAACATTAACAATGAAGAAATGAGAGATATATTATGGCAATTAAGTTTGAACAAGTAAGTTACTCTTACAAAGCCATGGATGGCTCTGTTTTCTCCGCTCTAAAAGACATTTCATTCGATATCGAGAGTAAAGGCGAGTTCATTACATTAGTTGGTGAAACGGGAAGTGGTAAGTCTACTCTTGTACAACATATGAACGCACTTATCCAACCACAAACAGGTTCAATCACAATTTACGGAATTAAAATCGATAAAACAACTAAGAAGAATAAGAAAATAAAACTAAATCCTCTTCGTCAAAAAGTGGGATTAGTATTCCAATTCCCTGAATATCAATTATTTGAGGAAACTGTGGAAAAAGATATTATGTTTGGACCTAAGAATTTCGGTGTATCTGAGGCTGATGCCAAAGAAAGAGCGAAAACAGTAATTAAAATGGTAGGGCTAGATGAATCTTATCTTAAACGCTCACCGTTCAATCTAAGTGGTGGAGAAAAGAAAAGAGTAAGTATCGCAGGTATCTTAGCTATGGAACCTGATATCTTAGTTCTTGATGAACCAACAAGTGGATTAGATCCAAAAGGTCGAGACAACTTGTTAAAACTATTCAAAGAGATTCATAAAGAAGTAGATAATAGTGTTGTTATCATTACCCATGATATGAACACTGTTTATAAATATGCAAAAAGAGTATTAGTAATGAACTCTGGTGAATTAGTATACGATGGAAGCCCAGAACGTTTATTCTTTGAAGGCGATCTTGATAAATGGAATTTAGACCTTCCAGAAATCATTGAAATCACTAATAAATTACAAGAAAAACTAAATATTAAATTTGATGAAAAACCTAAAAACGTAGATCAATTATTTGAACTAGTTAAGGGGGCTTTAAGATGAACAATATAATTATTGGTCAGTATGTCCCGGGAACCAGTTTCTTATACAAAATGGATCCACGTAGTAAACTGATTGCACTGTTTGTATTTATGATTAGTGTCTTCATAATTAAGAACTTACTACATATAACAATTTTACTGTTCGCAGTAATATTGATACTACGTATTGGTGGTATCCAAATAGGAAGAATATTCAAAGGTCTTAAACCTATCCTCTTCTTATTATCATTCACATTTATCTTTCAGTTATTATTTGTCAAAGGTGATGTCGAAGATATTCTTGTTGATGCAAATGTTGTAATTACAAGCATCAACATATTCATCTTTATCGGGTTCTTTATTCTTTGGAGATTATTGAGAAAAGTAGTGAAGTTTAGATTCCTATTGTTTATCACATTCTTAGTAGGCTCTATAATCATGTTTATTAACTTAACACCTGGATCGCCACTATTTAACAATCCATATAATTTAGTAATCTATAAACAAGGTTTAGAGGGTGCAGTCTTTATTATGACAAGACTGATTGTGATTGTTACGATGTCAACAATCTTAACCTTAACAACAAAACCAACAGACTTAAACTTAGGATTAGAAAAAGTACTTAAACCATTAAAAATTGTTGGAGTAAGCACAGAGATAATGGCAATGATTATCGCTATAGCTTTACGTTATATACCAACTTTACTAGATGAAGCGAATAAAATAATGCTTGCGCAAGCAAGTCGTGGTGTAGATTTTAGTGAAGGTAAATTCAAAGACAAAATAATGCAGATCATAAGTCTTCTTGTCCCTATGTTTATCATTAGTTTTAAACGTAGTGATGAATTGGCTGATGCTATGGAAGCTAGGAACTTTGTTCCTGGTAAAAGAAGAACTAGGATTCACTTACTAAAATGGACTAGTGTAGATACTATCCTGATCACAGTAAGTCTTCTAACTCTATCAGGAGTAATTGTCACTAGAATATTAGGATGGTAAATACTATTAGAGAATTCCTAATTGCACTTTCACAAAACAAACCACAAGAAGCATTTAATATGCTTCATCCTAACTTCAAAGGAGTTAGACTATATGATGAGGTAATCTTACTTTCAAAAAGTAGTATTGTAGAGTATCTCAATACTCATAAAACATTAAACTATAAAGTTACTGATATTCAAAAATTCACAAACTACTTAATTGTTGATGGTGTCAAAAATGATGTTTTAATTACAACGAAGATAAAACTAAAAGATAACTTGATAAATCAAGTGTATGAGACAGTGAGACTAGTTGATAAAAAACGTGTAAAATGCATTATAGCATATGATGGGTCAACGTTTTCAGGATATCAGAAACAACCCACAGCAATAACGGTTCAAGGTGAACTTGAAAAAGCTTTATCTTCAACACTACATGAGAAAATCATAATATACGGTAGTGGTAGAACTGATAAAGGTGTACACGCATATAACCAAGTGATCCACTTCGATACAACTAGCACTATTCCTAGAGATAAAATGAGAATGGTTGTTAGTAAACATCTGACAAAAGCTATTCAAATAAAAGAATCATCAGATGTACACGAAACATTTCATAGTAGATTTGATATCTTATCAAAAGAATACGTATATCATATAAACTTAGATTCATACGATATTGTGAAAAGAAACCAAGAATGGTATCCAGGAGTGTTTGATCTTTCTTTGTTTAAAAAAGAACTATTAACACTTGTCGGTGAACATGATTTCTTAGCATTCACAAAAACAACAGATAAAACGACAATCAGAACGATTCTTGATATTCGTTTTGAAACACAAGGAAATGTTTTATTAATATATATCAAGGGAAATGGTTTCTTGAGATATATGATAAGAAATATGATCGGTTATGCGATGAATATCGCACAAAACAAAAGTAACTTTACACTACTTGAAATCATCGACAAATTAGACAATTCACTTATAAATGATATTGCCCCAGCAGGAGGCCTTTATATGAATGAGGTGAAGTATTATGACTAATGTAGTTATAAAAGATTTAATCTTTGATAAAGAACAACTTAAGACTTTATACTTAGACAATAAATGGTATGCATATACTAATAAACTAGACAACCTTTACAATGGAATCCTAAATTCAACTACATCATTAGGAGCTTATAAGGACAATCAACTGATTGGCTTAATTAGGGTCATAAGTGATGGTTATACTGTATGTCATATCCAAGACATCCTAATTCTAGAAGAATACCACAGAGCGGGTATTGGAACTTTATTAATGAATCCCATTTTAGAACAATATAAACAATGTAGACAGATTATTCTACTTACAGATAACTCAGAAAAAACTAAGAAATTCTATGAAAAATTAGGATTTGAAATTCATGATCCTGAACAAACAGTCGGCTTTCAATATAACAAATAAAACACCCTTTTAAAAATGGTGTTTTTATTTGTTGTTTATCAAAAACAAACATGTTAGTATAAGTTTGATTTTCGAACAATAGGAGAAATGATATGGATTCAATAAAAGCATTATACAAAATTGGTAGAGGACCTTCAAGTTCACATACCATGGGACCAGAAAAGATTTGCGAAGAGTTTAAAGCGAAATATAAAGGCGATCATTTTAAAGTAGTCTTATATGGTTCTTTAAGCCTGACTGGTAAAGGACATTTAACTGATAGAGTTATTAAAGAAGTATTAGAAAATGTCGAAATCAAGTTTTCTTCAGATACATTAGAACATCCAAATACAATGGATTTATACGCATATAAGAACAATGAAGAAATTGGATATGATAGATACTATTCAATTGGTGGCGGAAGTATATTAAGAAAAGGTGACTTACTTTCAAAAAATCCACCTGTATATCCCCATAAAAACTTTACAGAAATAAAAGAATATTGTAAGATACATAATCTTAGATTATTTGAATATGTATATAAGTTTGAAGGAGAATCTTTTAAAGAGTATCTTCAAACAATTTGGGATACAATGAAAGAATGTATTAATCTAGGATTACACAGTGATGGTAATCTTCCTGGAAGTTTACAAGTAGAACGTAAAGCACGACAATTGTTATATAATCAAAACACAAAAACAAGTAATGAATTACGACTTGTCAGTGCGTATGCATACGCAGTAAGTGAAGTAAACGCAAGTGGTGGTTATGTTGTTACGGCACCTACTTGTGGAGCTAGTGGAGTATTACCCGCAGTATTGTATTACTTAAGAGACATATATAAATTTAGTGATTTAAGAATATTAGATGCATTAGCGACAGCTGGTTTGATTGGAAACATTGTGAAACACAATGCTTCAATCAGTGGAGCGGAAGCGGGATGCCAAGCTGAAGTAGGAACTGCTTGTAGTATGGGGGCAGCTGCTTATAGTGAGTTGTTTAATTATTCAATAGATAAAATAGAGTATGCATCAGAGATTGCGATAGAACATCACCTTGGGTTAACTTGTGATCCGGTTAAAGGATTTGTTCAAGTGCCTTGTATTGAAAGAAATGCTGTTGGTGCACATCGAGCTATTAATTCAAGTGAACTAGCATTTCTATTAATGGGTAGTAGAAAGATATCTTTAGATATGGTTATCGAAACGATGAGACAAACTGGACTTGATATTAATGAGAAATACCGTGAAACAAGCATTGGTGGGTTAGCCAAACATTATAATTAAAAAGCACATAATCGTGCTTTTTTTATGACAATTTATTTTTTACTAAATATATCATTCTATTTATTTGTTTGATATAATGACAATAAGATTAAAATAAAAGCTTTTAGTGGAGGTTATTATGTCATTACAAGGATTACAAGAGATTATCAAAAACAGTAAATATGATGCAGTCTTATTAACTGGGTTAGAAAACCCAGTAGCATCAAACAATCTAAAATATATTACAGGGTATACAGGATCATTCGGATTCAGTGTAGTAACACAAGATAAGCAATACTTCATTACTGATTTCAGATATAGAGATCAAATACAAATAGAGTGTCCTAATTTCATTTATCAGGAAATTGAGAAAAGCTTTGTTAAAACAATTGAATCAGTCCTTTTAAAAGAAGATATAAAAGTACTTGGGTTTGATCAAAAGATTAGATTTAGTGAGTATAGTTTATATCAAAAAATGGATGTTGAATTGGTTCCTCTGGATAACGTGATTGAATCATTAAGAATCAGTAAACAAGATCAAGAAATCAAACTATTAAAAAAAGCATGTAAAATCACAGATCAAGCATTGAAATATGTGATTGATAACGTTGAACTAGTTGGTAAAAGAGAACGTGATATTGAAGTTATGTTGAAATCAAAAATGATGGAACTAGGTTCTGAAAAAACATGGGATCGTTTCATTGTAGCTAGTGGACCTAGAGGGGCAATGCCTCATGGTATGGCTAGTGATAAGATTATTCAAACTGGTGAGTTTGTAACATTTGATATTGGATGTTTCTATAAAGGGTATTCTTCAGACTTAACAAGAACAATCGCTATCGGCGATGTAGACCCTAAATTAGTAGAAATATACAACGTAGTATATGAAGCACAAACAAAAGCAGTAGAACTAGCAAAAGCGGGTATTACTGGTAAAGAATTAGATAGTGTATGTAGAGATATTATTACAGAGCACGGATATGGTGAATTCTTTAAACATGGGACAGGTCATGGACTTGGACTTGATGTTCATGAAGCACCACGTGTATCACAAGCGAATGATGAACCATTAGAACTTGGAGCTTGTGTAACAATAGAACCAGGAATTTATATAAAAGACTTAGGTGGAGTACGCATCGAAGATGACGTAATCCTAACCAAAGATGGATGTATCGTATTAAATGAATTTCCTAAAAAACTTATAAGATTGTAGCTGATACTATGGATATCATCATATATATATCATTAATCGGATTAGCAGCAGGAATCGTCAAAGGAGCTAGTGGGTTTGGAAGTAGTTTAGTAGCAATTCCGCTACTATCACTTCTTTATGTCTCTACTGAGCCGAGAACAATGATGATAACCGCTAATGTAATACTAAATATATTACTGATTTATGAAAACAAATCATACTTTAAAAAGAGTACAATCATCAAGATTATACCTTTAACATTGGCGGGGATTTTATTCACTGCGCTAGGATTATATGTTAGTGAACAGATTAGTCCTCAACTTGTTAAATATATTATTGGGGTACTGATATTCTTAGCAATTTTCATTAAGCTTTTCACATTCAACATTCATTTAAAAGATTCGATCTTAAATAGAATTATCTTTGGATCATTTAGTGGGATTGGAAACGGAATTGCTTCAGTTGATGGACCACCTGTGGTTTTATACTTAACTGGTATTGAAGCTAAGAAAGAAGAGTTTAAAGGAACACTAGCGACTCACTTTTTAGTTATGGGTGTTATCGCGATTTTGTTATTAGCGGGAACAGGTAGTTATACCACTCTTTTATGGGGACATATTGGATTTCTTGTAGGATCGTTAATAATTGGACTTATTATTGGAATGTTAATCAGTAAACGACTAAATGAGCAAAAATTCGAGAAAGTAGTCCTATTTATACTAATCGGGTTAGGAATTAGCATGTTTTTATAAAAATAAAGGCAAAAAGGGACAGATCTGTCCTTTTTTTAATGGTTAGAGTAGATTATAATAGATACGTGGATTAAGGGATCCGCAAGGGGTATAAAAAAAAGAGACGATTTTGTCTCTTTTTTTATGTTGTAGTCATTTTGTCGCTTTTAAGACGGTATAAGTTTATAAAGTATTTTATAATCCCGATAGAAAGTAAAATCGTTACATTACATAATACGATTGTAGCTCCTGTTGGGAAGTCTAATTCATATGATAACCATAATCCACCAACAACGCTGATCTCACTAAATAAGATTGCGATACTGACGGTATTCTTAAAACTCTTACCGACTTTCATTGCCCCGGCTACCGGGATGATCATCAAGGAGGATACGAGTAATACTCCAACTGTCGCTAAACTAATACTAACAACAACAGCTAAAATTAATGTACTCATGAACTGGAATCTTCTAACTTTGATTCCTAATAGTTTTGCGTATGTTTCATCGAAACTAATCATTACCATTTGTTTATAGAATATTACTAATAATAATACAACAACAACAGTGACGACTGTGATGACTCTTACGAACCCGTCATCTACAGTTAAGATTGTTCCAAATAAATAGTTATATAGTTTTAAAGAAATACCACCACTAAGTGAGATGAATAATCCACTTAATGCGGTTCCCATACTCATTACAATCGGCATACTTATTTCTTTATAGTTTTGATAGTACCCACGAAGGATTTCAATGATGAATGCTCCGATAACACTAAATATCATCGCTAAGTATAATTCATCTGCGATCCAGACAAACCCAAGTACTGTGATTAAGTAAGTACCAATACTAAGTCCCGCTAAACTAAAGTGACTTAAGGTATCGGCGATGAAACTAAGTCGTTTGATAACGACAAATGATCCAATTAACGGTGTAACAAAACCTATTAATAATCCGGTGAATAAAGCGCGTTGTAAGAAATCATTTGCTATCAACGCTTTTATAAAGGGATCAGATACGGCTAGAATATCCATTATTCATCCTCCCTTACAACTTCTTTAAATACACCTTCACCATTATGAAGACTAATCATGTGTGTGAAATGACAATCAGCTTCACGCAAGTTATGCGTTATTAAGATTACTGTGATTCCTTCTTGATTCAATTCGTTGATTGCTTTATAGAACGCTGTAACATTCTCTTTATCAACACCAACAGTTGGTTCATCAAGAATTAATAATTTAGGTTTATTCATTAAAGCTCGAGCGATAAATACGCGTTGTAGTTGTCCACCACTTAAGTTATTTATATTCTCATTTTGTAGTTCTAGAATACCAATCTTATCTAAGATTAATAAAACATCATCTTCTGATAGTTTACTGTATCTAGAAGCACTTAATATTTCATTCACGGTAATTGGGAATTCATAATTAAAATCATCGAACTTTTGAGGAACATATCCGATGTTTCTAAAGTTCTTATAATTGGTGATATCAATGTCATCAAGAAATATCTTACTATTGGGTATTTTATTGATACCTAGCATACATTTTATCAAGGTACTTTTACCACTACCATTGTTACCAACAATCGCTAAAAAATCGCCTGATTTAAGACTAAAACTAATGTCTTTCAATACAGTACGATAATCATAACCAAATGTTAAATTAGTAACATTAACTCTCATAAGGCACGACCTTTCAAAGTTTCTACATATATTATAACATATAATATTGAATTTAAATAAATTGATATTTAAAAAACGGCCAAAATATGCGATAATAAACAATAGGAAAAAGGAGTGTTTTGCATGAACGGAATTTTTATTACATTTGAAGGTCCAGAAGGATCAGGGAAAACCTCAGTTATCAACGGAATTAAGAGTTACTTCGAGGAAAATTCAATCGATTATATCGCTACTAGAGAACCTGGTGGAATACGTATCGCTGAAGACATAAGAAACATCATCTTAAACAAAGATAACGTTGAAATGGATGCTCACGCTGAAGCATTACTTTTCGCTGCATCACGAAGCCAACACTTCTATGAAAAAGTAAAACCAGCTATTGAAGCAAATAAAGTAATATTATGTGATCGCTTTATTGATTCATCGCTTGCGTATCAAGGACACGCAAGAGGATTAGGAATTGATGAAGTATATGAAATAAACAAATTCGGAATTGGAAACATCATGCCGGACTTAACTATATTTATTGACGTTCCACCCAAAATGGGGTTAGAACGCGTATTTAATAATATAAGAAAAATTGATCGTCTAGATTTAGAAACATTAGAATTTCATGAACTTGTTTATGAAGGATATATGGAAGTTCATAAACGTTTCCCAGAACGATTTGTAATCGTTGATGGAACTAAGTCTATTGAAGAAGTTACACAGAGCACTTTAGATATCATCAAATCACACTTAAAGTAGGTTGGTATTATGGCATTTGAAAAACTAACGAGCGCACAACCTCAAGTGATTCAATTATTGGAAAACAGTATTAGGAAAGATCGTTTATCTCATGCTTATTTATTTGAAGGTGAACGAGGAACTAAAAAATTTGAAATGGCGCAATATTTAGCGATGCGTCTTCTTTGTACGTCTGATGATAAACCATGTGGTGAATGTCATAACTGCCGCAGGATCAAACATCGAACACATCCAAATGTGTACGTGATTGAACCAATTAAAAATACAATTAGAAAACAACAAGTCATCGATCTACAAATGGAGTTCTCAAAAACATCTGTAGAACCAGGACCTAAAGTTTATATCATAAGAAACATCGAAAAGATTAATCTACAAGCTGCCAACAGCTTGCTTAAATTCTTAGAAGAACCAACATCACATATCCACGCAATCCTAACCACAGAAAATCTAAACAGATTACTACCAACAATCATCTCTCGTTCTCAAATTGTATCATTCACATCAGTACCCGATACAATCATCAAAGAGGAACTTGTAGAAGAAGGATACCCAGAAGAAGCATCAAGCATCGTATCACGGTTAACCAATTCAACCACAGATGCCTTTGATATCGCCTCTGGTGACTTTTTTATCGATGTAGTAGACCTTGTTAAAGAAATATACAATATCGTCAACACACAGGAAGAATCAGTTATCATTTACTTTCAAGAGAATAGTAGTATAATATATCAAGACAGTGAAACAAATAACTTGTTCTTATCCATAATGGTACTATACCAGAAAGACATCCTAAATTATTACATGGGTGACATGAATCATATTGTATTCAAAAATGAAATGAATACAATCGGCAGTATTGCCAAAGTAAAAACCAAAAACAGACTGATAGACGAACTAGAACATATGCTAAGTTTACAATCAAGAATGAATTCTTATATCAATAAGAATCTCGCTTATGATAACATGTTACTTAGTTTAGAAAAGAGGGTATCTAATGGCTAATAAAGTTGTTGGAATTAGATTTAAAGCAGTAGGTAAAAAATATTATTTCGATCCACAGGAAAACCATGTGGAAATGTTTGATAAAGTAATAGTAGAAACAATTAGAGGAATTGAATTAGGTGAAGTTATTGAAGCGGAAAAAGAAATCGCTGATAATGAAATTATCTCAACTCTAAAACCGATTATTAGAAAAGCAAATGCAAAAGATATAGCGAGCTACGAAAAGAACATGAAGGATACTCCTCATGCCATTGAACGTATCGCCTTCTATATCAGAAAAAACAAACTAGAAATGAAACTTCTAGGGTGTGACTTTACACTAGACAGATCAAAAGTAATCATTTACTTTAACGCTGAAGGTAGAGTAGATTTTAGAGAACTAGTAAAAGACTTAGCCAATGAATTCAAACTACGTATTGAACTGCGTCAAGTTGGAACACGTGATGGAGCTAAATTCCTAGGTGGAATTGGACCATGTGGCTATATCTTATGTTGTAATAAATTCTTAGGAGATTTTGATACAGTAAGTATCAAAATGGCTAAGAATCAAAACCTATCATTAAACCCAGTAAACATCTCAGGGTTATGTGGTAAATTACTATGTTGTATTCGTTTTGAAAATGACACATACACAGAATTCAGAAAAACATTACCGAAGATTAATAGTCTTGTAACGACACCTGATGGACGTGCTAAAGTACTTGCTGTTAATATCATTGATAAATCAGTAAGAGTTTTAACAGAAGAGTACGGAATCAAAAGTTTTAAAGTAAGCGAACTACTTAAAATTGATTACTATGATGTTAAGAAAAAACCAAAAACTTCAGAGTAGGTGACAATATGGAAGTTATAAACGACCTATTAGGATACGATGGATTAAAGATAATACAAAGACCAGACATGTTTAATTTTAGTTTAGATTCAACATTACTCGCAGACTTTGTAAGACCACTCGCAAAAACTAAAAAAATAATGGATCTCGGAACAGGTAATGCCCCGATACCATTATTTTTGTCATTAAAAACCAAAGCACATATAACCGGTGTTGAAATCCAAAAAGAAGTATTTGATATCGCTGTTAGAAACATTGAGTTAAACAAACTAACAGATCAAGTCACAATCTTAAATGACGACATCAAAGGATTATCTAAGAAATTTGAAAACAGTGAGTTTGACATCATTACGTGTAACCCACCATTTTTCAAATTCAATGGAGCGTCTAATACGAATAAACATGATTTTAAAACAATCGCTAGACATGAAGTTCTAATTACGTTAGAAGGAATCATCATCGAAGTAAAAAGACTTCTTAAAACAAAAGGTAGTTTTTGTATGGTACATCGCACAGAACGTATTGAGGAAATTATCTTACTATTAAACAAACATAACTTTTCATTAAAAAGACTACGTTTTGTATATCCCAAACATGGGGAAAACAGTAACGCAGTTCTAATAGATGCATCTAATAATGGTAACCCAGGGTTAACATTATTAGAACCGTTATACGTTCATGAAAATGGAGGGTATACGAAAGAGATTAAACGAATCTTTAATTACGGACAGGAGTGATTTGATGAGACAAAAAAGCTTTCAAAATGATCAAAAGACTCTATATCTTGTAGCGACCCCAAT
>SDWO01000019.1 GCA_004195325.1 Candidatus Izemoplasma acidinucleici
AGATGTGTATAAGAGACAGGATAAAAATATATTTGCAGAGAATTAATTGAAATATACTGGATCAATTTAGAAATATATTTATTATTAAACCCTTTTTTATTCAAAGTAAGACTATATATGCCCAAAGTCATCAAAGTACCATAAATCAAATATTGGCTTCTTGGTGGATACTTGTAATTATCTGGTTGAAAGCCTAAATTTATATAGCTGTAACCAAACAAAACAATCAACAGTATTATCATTGTATATCTAAATTTTAAATTCACACCATCTACTACAAGTGCAATAACTTGTATAATCGAAAAACCTAATGGTACTAAGAACAAATTATTGAAATAGATACTTGCAATGTTGTTTGTGAATTGAATAATGATAATAACTATAACACAATATAGCGCAACAATTAATATTCTGTGGTTATTTTTCTTATTTATAATGAAATG
Organism: Candidatus Izemoplasma acidinucleici; assembly: GCA_004195325.1. Taxonomy (GTDB): domain Bacteria; phylum Bacillota_I; class Bacilli_A; order Izemoplasmatales; family Izemoplasmataceae; genus Izemoplasma; species Izemoplasma acidinucleici. The sequence goes on from SDWO01000019.1 coordinate 444, forward strand.
ATTCATTATATAATTTACGATAGAGCCTGTGAAAATAATATAGAAGATCCAAATGTATCCTATTCCTCCAGAAAACGAAAAGGAATTAATGATAAATAGTGTACTTGGACTTTTAAAGTCATCAATAATAAAAGATCCTATAAATAATAGTATCAAGTATAATGATGCAATACTCCATGCAGGTATTAATAATCGTTTTGATCTTAATTTAATGTAAGTCAACAAACTAGTAGATTTTTTTGCCTGGAATCTACTAAATGTTAATCCTGAGGCAAAAACAATTAGCACAACGTCAAATGTTCTAATATTAAATAGAACTGTACTAGATATTCTAGTGTGTGCATAAATAATTAAAGATACTGCCACGAATCGCATAATATCAATTTGAGAATCTCTTCTTTTTATCATTGATTTATTTCCTTCCTGCTTTTTGAATATATGGTAATAAGTACTTGTCTTTTGTTAAAACTAAAATAATGAGACTTAGTATTAAGTAAATAATAGTTCCCACAAATACATTAATTACCAAAGAGACTATATTGTTAATTACATAAATCGAACTTACGGATAATAACATAAACATAATAAAACCTGCTACTATGAATAATGTTGAGTCAATCGTGACTCTCAATAATTCTTTGTCTCTTTTGACAAATGCAAATTGGAATCCTGCAACAAATATCTCAGCAACAATAGTACTTATCACTGCACCTAAGGCATTGTATTTGCTAATTAAATACAAGTTTAAAGTGAAATTTATTATTGCTCCTGTAATAACTGAGTATATATATATTTTATCTCTCTCATTTGGAATTAGTATTTGAGTTCTTATGATATTTGCGTATGCTATGATTATTATTACGACTGAAAAGACTTTGATTAATCCTACTGCTTCAATAAATTCCTCTCCAAACAGTATAATAACTACTAATTTTGAAATAGACATTAAACCAAAAGCAAATGCTGATGATAAAAACAAGGTCCATTTTACTGATGTGAATAAATATTCTCTGGCCTCTTTGTTTTTATTTTGAGATACAAGATTTGTTATTCTTGGCATCATTACAATTCCCAATGACGTAATAATTCCAGTTAATAAAGTAATGATTTTTTGAGAATTCTCATATAGACCTGTATAGTACATACTGCTAATTGATCCTAGCATAATTTTGTCCAAAAAGGTATATACACTTACAGCAAGAACCGGAATAAATAATTTTAAGTTCGGTAATATATGCTTGTATACTTGACTCTTTGTAGGTAATTTAAAAATAATTATCTTTCGTACCTTAGTCCACATGATTACATTGCTAAAAATGGCTCCTAATGACAATATGCACACATAAATACCAATTGCATTTGATCCTTTTACAAATACGAAAATGGCTATAACGCTGAGTGTTTTTATTAAAAAATTTCTGAACAGTATCATTTTGAAATTTTCTAACCCCATATGGAACCAAGTAATATTGATTGCTCCTCCAAAAATAAAAAATGACCATATAAGCATTAATTCATTTATTGTTTGAAAAGCGAAGTACATTAATATGAAATATATAACCATAACAATCAATGCTGTGACAACTTGCATGGTAAATATACTTATAAAAGTATTGGATAATCTTTCTTTGTCATTTTTAACCTTGGCTATCTCTCGATTCCCATAATTATTTAAGCCTAATAAAATAAATAATACAAAATAACTTGCAATTGAGCTTGTATATCCAAATAGACCAACACCTGCTACCCCAAATATTCGTGAAATGTAAGGTAGTGTTATTATGGGAACAATAATCATTAATACTTGGTTTATAGCAGTGTAAATGTAATTAACTCTAATTGTTTTCATAATATTTTACCTTTGATCCTTTTTATGAGTCTTTGAATATAAAATCTTAATAAAGTAAAAAGCCATTGCATATGAAACAATCATAAATTGCCACCTAATCATTGAAGTGATAATACCTTGTATTAACAATAAATAAAGAACAATATCTCTTTCCAATTTATTTCTAATTATTTTAGAATAGATGTTATAAGAAATCATACCAAAAACCATTGGAACGAAAAATAAGCCTATTAGCCCTAATTCCAAATAGATTGCGAAAAACATTGTTGTAAATGCATTAAAACTAATGTTTTCTCCTATTTGAGATGTCTCAGAAACATAAATCAACAAATTATTTGAATCAGCTAAAAACCTTGGTGATATATTTATCCCAATATTTTCTAATACCATAAATATAGGCTGAACAAATCCTGATATCAAATTCAGACCGAAATTTGAATTATAATCCATTAAATTGTTTTCAAGCAAAATACTCATGTGAGTTACCCCTCCAGTGAAATAAATGTAAATACTTCTCAGTACATTATATTCAACTGCAGAGTTTCTGTAAATAGAAAGAAGATATAGTAGTGTTACAATTATAATAACCCCAGATGCAAATATCAAAACAGTGCGTTTTCTCAGAGTTTTTCTTGTAATTAATAAACTAATAAATAACTCGACTCCAAGAATATAAAGAATAACTCTCCCTCCGGTATAGAGTGTACTGGTAAGTATAATGAGTATTATTAGAAAAATATGTTTATTATTTCTGTTCTTAGAAAATATGTTGAATGATAAATAAGCAGTAAGTATATACTGCATAGGCAGGTTAAAATATACTTCTATAAATTTAAGAATCCTTATATTCCCAAATAAAGTAGGTAAGTCAGCACCTATTATACTTGCATAGCTCGGGTTAAAGTAAAAGAGCCTTATTAAGTCAAGCGAATAACCTTTGGTCAATAAACTAACTACCCAAATAGCATTACTAATATTATATATAAGTAATAACACCAATAAAAAATTAAATAACCTTGTATTCATTCTAAAACTTGTAACAACTTTTGACTGTGTTTTTCTCTTCATAAAAGTGAAAGTCGAAGTATAAAGTACATGTCTAGTTATGAGTACACCTAGAATAAATGATACAAGTGATAACAAGACAATGAAATAAGCAAAATTAGAAGGTGCATACATGTCAAATAAATTTAGACTAGATAAAAATAATATAAGAGTCCAAAACCCAACAAAGATGAATATTGGATTGTACAATTGTTTATCACGTAAATAGAAGAATAAAAGAAAAAAGAATAGTAGTACAATTGAAATTTGAATCACGAAATCACCTCTTTAAGATTCCAGTATTTTCTTTATTGTATTTGAATAACTGAAATTTTCTTCGGAAAACTTCCTGATTTCAGATATTTTGTTCTCTCTTGCAACATCGTTAATAAATAATCTATCATAAAATTCTATAATATCTGGGATTTGAATCATTTCATCATTAGAAGATACCTTCAAGTGAAAATCAATATCAAAATCATCAAGTTCAGAATCCACAGATGACACTACAGGTAATCCTTTTGCTAAATATTCCTTGCTTTTTAGAGAACTATTATAATATACACCTGATCTATGTCTCCCAAGGCTGTCAAAAGCAATATCACACTTATTATAAACTTTTGTTAACTCTTTGCCGTGTAGAGCACCATATAAATTAATGTATGATCCTGCCTGCTGTTCTTCTACAAGTTTATCATATTTTGCAAATTCATCTCCGTCACCAACTATATGCAATAGGATATTTCTACTTCCATTACTCTTATGATACCTAATTAAACCTTTAATTAATCTATCGTACCCGTGCCAATATGCTAGACTAGATACTGCTACTAAATTAATTGTATCATTGTTTGATTTCTTCACAATGTTTCTATCAATTAATGAGTGATCAACACAGTTTGTAATGTTTATGCAGTTTATACCAAAAATAGTCTTATCATTTGAGTAAGTTACTACTTTATCAATGTAAAAATGAAGTTTACTTCTCCATAGTTTATCCTTTAAGACCAATGGATAATCTCTTAGCTTATGAGACTCTTTATCATAAGGGTAAGTTGGTATTTCCACTGTCTCTTATACACATCT
>SDWO01000025.1 GCA_004195325.1 Candidatus Izemoplasma acidinucleici
AGATGTGTATAAGAGACAGACTTAGATGAACCATATATAAGTTCCCATCTGTTTCTTTAACATATTGAGCTAATTTTAGTGCTTCTGATGTTTCGGAAATGGTAGGTCTACTTATTGGTAAATCTTTGTATGTTAATTTATCATTAAGATCTATTTGTGAGTCATTTTCGATATGAGCCATTACTAAAAAATCATGTTCTTTTGACAAGGAAAGTAATTCTTTGATTTCATCATCATATGTTCTTCTATTTGAATCACTGTATGTTGTAAAAATCTTAACGGTGTTTAATCCCAAAGTTTTCATTTTCTTAACAATTGGTAAGACATTACCTTTTGGATTTTTCAAACATGCATGAAATTTAAAATCGATTAGACTAACTGATGCTTGTTTTGTTCTAAGTTCGAATTCTTTTTCTAAATCAGAATCATTATCGACTGGACTAAGAAAATCTATTATCGTAGTAACACCACCAAAAACGGCAGCTTCAGTGCCTTTTTTAAAGTTATCTTTTGATGTTGTTGACCCTAAATCTAGTTCTAAATGTGTATGAGGATCTATAATCCCAGGAAAAACTATTTGGTTTGATGCATCATAAGTATCTTTTGATTCATACAAATCTTTAGATATTTTCGCTATCAGACCTTGTTCAATATATATGTTTTCCATGTGATATTGTTGTCCTCTATATACAAGTCCATTAATTATCTTTAAATCATACATGTTGTCACCTACTTTTGTTTAAATACTCTAACTGTGATTGACACAGCTAGAGTTTAATTATTATTCCCAGTATTTGTCTTTTCCTTCAAATAATGATGTTCTCATATGAGAGTGATTTGGTTTATTATTGTGAACTGCTAGTATCTCAGATGCAATCGAGATAGCTATTTCAGCAGGACTTCCTCCACCTAAATCTAATCCTATTGGAGAATAGAAATTTGATAGATCTACATCTTTACCAAATTTCGCATATGTTTTGTTTAGAAAGTCTTTCAGTTTTAAATGACTACAAATCATTCCTAGATATTTAAGTTTTATTTTCTTTTCAATGATTTTATTAATGACAGCATAGTCGTATTTATGTGATGGTGTTGTAACAATCACAAAACTGTTTTCACTAATTTCATTAGTTTCGATGTAATCAGCGAATGATGAAAGAATAACTTCATCTCCACCTTTGAATTCATTGACAACTGCGTCTCTATTGTCAATTACCTTAACATGGAAATTCATTGTTTTTAAAACATTAGTTAATGCTTGTCCAACATGTCCAGCACCAAATATGTATATTGTTTCAAGAGGTCCTATGTAATCAAAGAACATTGTAACAATACCTCCGCATTCCATTGGAAGTGTTTCTGAGTCTTTTAGTTCTTTACCTTCTTTTAGGAGATATTTCTTTGTGATGCTTAATCTTGTTTTAAGAAGTTCTTTACATAACTCAATTGCTTGAAATTCAAGAGCTCCTCCTCCTACAGTTCCATAGTTTATGTGATCCTTTGTGAGGATCATTTTTTTACCAACTTCAACAGGTCCATCTCCAAGTTTTTCTATTACAGTAACAATTACTAATGGAATTCCCTTATTAGTTAGTTCTGATATTTTTTGATAAAGATTCATATGCTCACCTCTTCGTGTTATTTGTTTTTAGCTTGAAGTGCTTTTAAGATTTTTTCAGGTGTGATAGGTAATGACTGTATTCGTACTCCTACAGCGTTAAAAATTGCATTTGCTATTGCTGCTGGAGGTGTATCAATTCCGATTTCACCTACTGATTTTGCACCATAAGGTCCAGATTGTTCGTAGCTGTCTGCGAATTCTGTAACCAAGTTCTCTATTTCCAAACGAGTTGGAATGTGGTAGTTCAGTAGATCATTTGTGATTTTCTGTCCTTTTTTGTTATAAAGAACTTCCTCATACATTGCCATACCGATACCTTGTACGATTCCACCTTCTACTTGCCCTCTAGCAAGCATTGGGTTGATTGTTGTTCCACAATCAACTACAGATACATAGTTCTTAATTAACTGTAAGTTGTTTTTGGTCTTCGTTGTAATATAGTCTATTTGATAGCTCATTTATTGTTATTTGTTTGTTTCCTGCTTTAAATGTTTTACCGTCATATTCGATTTCATCTTTTTCAACTTCTAATGCATGTGCTGCTTCTTTTATAAGTTTCTTTTTCATTTTTGATGCAGCTTTATGAACTGCATTACCTGATACATATGTTGTTGATGAAGCATAGGCTCCTGTATCAAATGGTGTTAAGTCTGAATCAGAACTATAAACGATAACGTCTTTTATATCACACATTAATGTTTCTGCTGCGATTTGAGCTAGGACAGTGTCACTACCTTGTCCGATGTCTGTTGCTCCAACCATTAAGTTGTAGAATCCATCATCATTTAGTTTTATAGTTGCTGCTCCCATATCAATGAATGGAATACCAGATCCCTGCATTGCTATTGCCATACCGACACCTTTTACTTTTGATTCTGAGACTTGTTTTCGAGGGTAGATATCATTCCATTTAATTAGATCTTTCCCTCTATGTAGACAGTATTCTAGTTTACAAGAATCCATGTTCATGGCAGTACCTTCAGTACCTTCACCCATGATAGCAAAAATAGGAGATGTTTCGTTTTCTTTAATCATGTTTTTGTTTCTAAATTCGATAGGATCTACTCCTAGTTTTTCGATTAACATATCAATTGCGCTTTCAACAGCGAAGTTTCCTTGGATTGCTCCGTACCCTCTAAAGGCACCAGCTGATGTATGGTTTGTATATACGATGTCTCCATGGAAACGAACTGATTTTACTTTATTGTAAAGAGGCAGTACTTTAGACCCCGCAACCATAAATACAGTTAGTGCGTGTTCACCGTATGCTCCTGTGTCACTTAATATGTAACAATCAATGCTTTCCAACATACCATCTTTTGATGCTCCTAGTGTTATATCTAGACGCATTGGATGTCTTTGGAAACTTGATTCAAACACTTCTTTTCTTGTGTATACCATTTTAGATGGTTTTTTTGTTCTCATTGTTACTGTTGAAACCAACATTTCACCATGGATTTGTTGTTTCCCACCAAAACCTCCACCAACACGTGGTTTGATAACACGTATTTTAGAAAGAGGAATCTCCAATGTTTGAGAGATAATTCTTCTAACATGGATTGGTGTTTGTGTTGAAGTAAATAATACTAATCGACCTTGAAAGTCTAGTCTTGCATTTACTGTGTGAGGTTCTAAGGCCATATGATTTTGTCCTTGTGTATAGAAACTCTCTTTTACAACTACATCTGATTTTTTTATGTCTTCTTCTACATTTCCTACTTCCATTTGATAAGCTGCGGCAATGTTTCTTTTTGGTTCAAAACCAATCGGGAACATTTCAATAGCTTCTGGTTCAGGATGAAGAATTGATTCGTTATCAATAGCTTGTTCAAAGTCTAGAACTGGAGTTAATACTTCGTACTCTACTTTGATTGCTTTTAATGCTTGTTCACATATTTCATTACTAATTGCGGCAACTGCTAAAACTTCATCTCCGACATGTCTTACATATTCATCTAATACAAATTTATCGTGAGGTGAAGGTTCTGGATATCCTTGTCCTGCTCGTGTAAACGAGTTTCTTTTAAAGTCTTTATGTGTTAATACAAGTTCAACACCTGGTATTTTTTTAGCTTCTGAATCATCTATTGAAATGATTTTCGCATAGGGATGAGGAGAACGTAATACTTTTACAATTAATGAATTAGGTTCAGCTAAATCGTCAGTATATGCAGGACGACCAAGCAATAATCCCATACCATCTATTGAAGGTATTTTATTATTTACTGTTTTCATTTTTTATCCCCCAAATAATCTCTTATCGCTGTATGTTGACTCTGATATCCTGTACAACGACAAAGGTTTCCAACTAGATATTCTCTAATCTGTTGGGTGTTAGCTTCTGGATTTTCTAATTTTAATGCGTATACAGTTAATGCCAATGAAGGATTACAATATCCACATTGATCTGCACCTTCATCTCCCATGTGTTTTCCTAGTTTTTCTGCTTCACTTATTATTCCTTCTACTGTAGTAATTTTATGTCCTTCTGCTTTCGCTGTAAGATAGGTACATGATGCGATTGGTTTGTTGTCGACTAAGACTGTACAAACACCACAACTACTACTGTCACAACCCTTTTTAACACTTTTGAAATGGTTGTTTCTTAATGTATCTAATAGATACTCATTTGGTGAAACATCTACATTAAATATCTGATTATTAATATCTAGTATTACTCTCATTATGAAGTCACCTCTTTTAATCCGCGTTTTATGTAGGTATTTGTAATACTTCTTCTATATTCTTCACTAGCTTTTGCGTTTGATCCAAACTTAGTTTGTGAAGAAATCATAGAAGCAGTTTTGTCTATTGCTTCAGTATTTACTTGTTCATTATTGATATAGTCCATTGCTTCTGTTTGTAATGCTGCAACACTAGGTCTAGCGCCAACTGCGATAGATATAGTTTTTCCTTTTGTAATGGCTACATTTATAACAGCGAAATCAAGACTTGTTTTCTTCATTGCATAAAAGTATCCTTTGTTATTTGATTTCTTAATAGTTATATTTAATAAAATATCATTTAGTTTTTTTGTGCTCAGAAATTCTTGAATTGTCATTGATCCATCTTTGAAAAATTCAAGTGTGCAATCCATAACTAATAATGGAGTTAATATGTCACTAAATGAGTATCTTCCAACTATACTTCCACCTATTGTAGCGATGTTTCTGATTGAGACTCCCATTATTCCGGATATTGCCTTAACAAGGATTCCTCCATCAATTTCTTTAAGAGATTTGTTGCATTCTAAATCTCTTAATGTTGTCATCGAACCAATAACTAGAGTATCTTTATTTTCCGTTATTTGATTTAGGTTACATCTTTCTAAATCAATCATAGTTTTGACATTTTTATTTGTTTGCTTCAGCCAAGCTCCACCACCAACAATTAGATTATCTTTATCCTCTTGTAGTAAATTGTATGCTTCTTCAATACTTTTTACTTTGACATAATTACCTATGTTCATTATGAATCATTCCTCTCTAATAACTTCTCGTATTCATTAACCGTATCAACATCTATATAAATTCCTTCATCTTCTACTTCAATGTAGTTAACTTTGTGCTTATCACGCCACACTTTTAAGTTAGATGAAATGTCTTCCTTCTTTAGGTCATCAAGCAAATTTTTAGAAATAAAAATAGGATGCCCTCTTCTTCCCTTGTAAATTGGGACTCTAATTGGTCCATCTGCGTCTAGTAAATTCTTGTAAGTATCATCTTTAACCAATGGGTAATCACCTGGAATTATGAAAATATCACATTCTATGTCTTTTATTGCTTTCTTTATGGAACTAAACATCCCATTCTCGTAATCATCATTATGTATAACAGAGATATCTTTTTTCTCATCAAATAGTTGATTATATTCTTCCTTAAAATGTCCGGTTACTATTGTAATTTTATTACAATAAGTAAGCATCGAGCTTATCGTATGATAAATAAGCGGTTTGCCTAAATATGGAAGCAACATCTTATTTTGTTTCATTCTACTAGATTTCCCTCCAGCTAAAATGATTCCTTCAATCAATTTATTCAACTCCATTCTCATTTCTTATTTGTAAGACTACTTTAGCAGTCTAAAGCGCGCAACTAAGACGTTTACGTCCGTAAACGCTTACATATTTTATACTCAAATCACATGTTTCTTTCTTTATTATACCATAATTCAACCAATTTTGATAGTTAAAAATGGTCTTGGACAAGAGCGCAAAGCCATTTCATTAATACATAACATCTACAAATACGACTAGATTTTTTTCTTGTTATTCTATGTAAATTCGCTTTCACTGTTTCTTTGACTATTCTTATACATTTTGATTGTATCGTTTACTCAATTTAAATAATTGGTTTTTCTAACAATTAAGAATATGACTTTTGTCTTTACAAGCCTTTTCAAGAACATTTATTCACATATGTCTTAGTTTACGTGTATAATAGAAGTAACAAAAAAATATAATTCAGAAAGGACTATAATAATGCAAAATAATTTATTAAATAAAAACGAAGTCGGCGTTTTTGCATTAGGTGGTCTTGGTGAAGTTGGAAAGAATATGTACTGTATAGAGTATCAAGATGAAATAATCATCATTGATAGTGGAATCCTTTTTCCAGACGATTCCTTACTAGGTATTGATTATGTAATCAATGACTATACATATTTAATAGAAAACCAAAGTAAGATAAAAGCTTTGATTATTTCTCATGGACATGAGGATCATATTGGAGCAATTCCTTACCTTTTACGCCAAGTTCATATTCCGAAAATTTATGCCAATGGTATGGCTATTGGTTTAATTAGGAATAAAATGAAAGAAAACAAAGGATTACGTGCAAATCTAATCGAGTTTCAAGAGTATGAAAAACTAGTTTTAGGTAAACTAAGTGTTTCATTTTACAGAACAAATCATTCAATCCCAGACAGCTTTGGAATTGTCGTACACACACCTGAAGGTGTTATTATACACAGTGGAGATTTTAAGTTTGATTTTACCCCTACAGGGCCAGATGCTAATTACCAAAGAATGGCTGAATTAGGTAAAAAAGGTGTATTGCTTCTTTTAAGCGATTCCACTAATAGTGAACTTGCAGGTTTCACCAAAAGTGAAAAAACAGTTGCAAGCAGCATTAAAGATATATTCACAAAAATCGAAGGACGCGCTATCGTTGCTACATTTGCGAGTAATGTACATCGTGTTCAACAAATAATTGAAGCAAGTGTAGCTACAAATAGAAAAGTAGCAGCGTACGGAAGAAGTATGTTGAAAACACTAGAAGTTGGTAGTGAAATGGGTTATATAAAAGCTCCTCCGGGAACTCTTATTGATCCTAATCATATAAAAAGATATAAACCAGAAGAGATAACAATCGTTTGTACTGGTTCTCAAGGTGAACCTCTAGCTGCTTTAAGTAGAATAGCTGCAGGAACTCATAGACAAATTAAAATCACCCCTGGTGATACTGTAATCTTTAGTTCTTCTCCTATCCCAGGTAATCAACTTGGTGTAGGTAAAACAATTAACATGTTATTTAGACGTGGTGCTAATGTTATTACAAACAGTCCACTTACTGATACGCATACATCAGGACATGCTGGTGCAGAAGAATTAAAACTACTATTAAAACTATTAAAACCGAAATTCTTTATGCCTATCCATGGTGAGTACCGTATGTTAAAAATACATGCCCAAATTGGACATGATTGTGGAGTAAGAAAAGGTAACTCATTTGTAATGGATAATGGTGATGTGTTAGCAGTAACTAGGAAATCAGCAAGACCAGCTGGTAAAGTTCAAGCTGGAACTGTATATGTTGACGGTACTGGTATTGGTGATATTGGAAATATTGTAATAAGAGATCGTAAAATCCTTAGTGAAGACGGTTTACTTAGTACAATAGTTACCATTAATAGTGAAACTCTAGAAGTAATTGGTAAACCAGTTATTATCTCAAGGGGATTTATCTACATGAGAGATCATGAAGCACTAACAGCTGAAATATCAGAAAAAGTGAAGCAAATTGTTGAACGAAAAATAAAACAAACTAAGAAATTAAATATAAATATTCTTAAACGTGAAATTACTAAACAAATCAAAGATTTTGTTCAAGGTAAAACTGAACGTAATCCAATGATAATGCCAGTAATAATGAGTGTAAATTAAAAAGAGCCAATCGGCTCTTTTTTTTATATAATTTAATCTATGTTATTTCAATTTTGTGCTCATCATTTTTAATTCTTGAGAATACATAGAAAACTCCAATTAGACCAAACAACGCGCTCATTCCTACTGACTCAATCAAGTATTCTTTTGCTCCTACGTTATTTAGTACTTGGTTTAACGTTACATCGTACTCTAATACAATACTATATGCTAGTATAATATTTGTTGCAAGAATTACTGTGAAACTTATTAAAGATAATATATATTTTGTTGTTTTGTTTACTTTACCACCTAATAGCTTGTAACCTTCATAGCAAACAACACCCGTTAGAATGCTGAGTATTCCAATATACCAGTTAAACAGTAATGCTACTGTGAATGGAATAGCTCCAATAACTGCACCAGCAATAGCTCCCATATAACCTAATGGAGAACTTGGTTCATTCGCTAGTTTCTCTTTTTGTGCTTGAACATTTGCTATTGCATTCTGTTTACATGATTCATGTGAAGGTAGTTTGATTTTATTTATGTATGCAATAGCGTCTACTGGTTCTTGATTGCAGTAGGCACAAGTATCTTTAGTTTCAATACTTAGTTGTGCAAACTGTGAAACAATTAACTGTAGTATTTCTTTTAAGCGTTCAGCATTAATTCCTTTTAAACCTTCACCTAATCTAGCAATTAGCATATCTTGCTTAACTTCAAATAAAGCCAATTTCAATTCTTTCTTATTCGCTTTTAAATAGCCATTTAGCACTCCTGCAGTTGCACTTGTAATATCGTTATAAGGTATGTACAAAATCTTAAAATTATTTTGTGAGTTACCATAACTTATGTTTTGTTCCAAAGTAACATCAAAACCACTATAGTTACCATAAATCGCTTTTTTCTCAATATCCCAATTTAGTTCTGTTCCAATCTTCTTTATTGAAGCCATTTCAATCATCCTCTCGTTAACTCGTCATTATAAATTATAACACTTTTTACGAATAAACAAACGAAAAAAAATCACCAAATGGTGATTCAATCTTTTTTCAGTGCTTTTATAAAGAAACTTGCAACATCTTCTGCGTACTTTTTAGGTCCAAAACCAGCGTCAAAACCAAGTTCCTTAGCCAATTCATGATTTATTCTAGGTCCACCTACTATAATAATAAAACGGTCTCTTAATCCTTCAATTTCAAGTAGTTCAATCATGTTTACTAAGTTCTTAATATGGACATCTTTTTGAGTTACTGTTTGAGATATTAATAGTACGTCTGCATTAACTTCTAATGCCTTTTTTATCATCTCTTCATTCTCTACAGAACTACCCATATTATATGCATCTATATTTCTATATCTTTCTATACCGTAATGTCCTGCAAAACCTTTCATATTCATGATTGCATCGATTCCTACAGTATGTGCATCAGTACCAGTAGAAGCTCCAACAACAACTATGTTTTTAGTGAAGTTTTCATCAATATAATCTTCAATTTCATACTTCGATAAAACATCATTTTCAAGGGCAATAACTTCAATATCATCATAATTGACCGTGTGTACTAAATTTCCATAAATAATGAACATTGTAAACGTCTCATCTATTGCAATACTTTCTGCAACTAATGGATTTTCAACTCCCATTTTTTTTGCTAATTCTTTAGCCGCTTCAATAGCTTGCTCATCATTTGAAACAGGCAAAGTGAAACTAACTTGAACTTTACCATCATTCATTGTATCACCGTATGGTTTGAGCTTCTTCAGGTCTAATTCTTTGTTAAATGTTTTACTACTCATATCGTATCCCATTATAACTCCTCCTTTAACTCTTCTATCATTTGGTCAAGTACTGGATTTATATAATGTTCACTTTTCTTAAATACTCCAGATAATCCTTTTCCACTATTTCGTGGTCTTTTGATACCTGCAAATATACCTCTTTCAAGAGATTCGAATACTCCAATGTTAGTGATTTCCTCAAGCAATGTGATTGAATCGTCTAAAACTTGTTTTGCTCTATTTACTATTATCCCATCTTTCTTAAACTCAATCTCATTTCCAAAATCTTTCATTGTTGTATTTATATATCTTGCATTTTCTATAGCTAAGTATCTATCACTCATGAATGGTGTATGAACAGCTTCTGTCAGCATACCTAAAAGGTGTATACTTTGATTTGTAGCCGTTGTAACCATATTAAATAGTGCATTTTGAACTTGTCCCTTAAATATATTACCTGTCATATGCTTAGTAGGTGGCATATACTTCAAAGGTGCATTAGGGAATATTTCTCTAGCCATTAATGCTTGAGAATACTCATAGAGGAATCCATTTTCAACAGTTGGATCGATTTCAAATGCATGTCCTAGACCTTGTAACTCCTCTTTCATGAATGCCTTATGAGCAAATTGCTCATTAATAAACTGTGAGGCCAATACAGTATGTGCTTCAGTCACTGCATCACTTGTAGTTAAATAGTTATCTTCACCTGTATTAATAATTATTCCAGAATAAGCATTAATAACTCTACTGAAGTATTGGTCAACAAAAGTTCTCTTCATATTTATATCTCTAAATAGGATACCATATAGCGAGTCATTAAGCATCATATCTAATCTTTCAAGAGCTCCCATTGCAGCAATCTCAGGCATACATAAACCGGAAGCATAATTAACTAACATGATGTATCTTTCAAGTTGATCTCCAACAGCATCTAACTCTTCTCTCATTATTTTGAAGTTGGCCTGTGTTGCATAAGTACCACCAAAACCTTCAGTGGTTGGACCATAAGGAACGAAATCTAATAGTGATTGACCAGTGGTTCTAATTACAGCTATAACATCAGCGCCAGCTCTTGCAGCAGCTTTAGCCTGAACAACGTCTTCATAGATATTTCCAGTTGCAACTATTACATATAATAACGGTCCACTTTTTCTTCCATATTTTAATTGTTGATTTTCCCGGAAAATTCTATTCTGCTTAATTTTGAATAAAGACTCAGTTATATATGGTTGAAGTATTTTTATAACTTCATCTTTCCTTAATGGGGCATATTCATTTAGATCCAAATTATTTGACATAATTCTACTTGCAAGATCATCTATCGAAATTTTTTCATTTTTGATTACACTTGCAATATAAGTTGCAACTCCGTGTTTTAAGTTCCCAGAATCTTGAAGTTGAGAAACGATTATATTTGGTAATGGTACTTCGACTTCATCTACACCATCGATTCCAAGAAGTCTACATATTGTTCTTTCAACTGTTACAGTTGTGTGAACATCAATAAACTCCTGAGTTTGCATGGCTATGTCTGTCGCATAATTTCTAGCTTCATTTATTTTATCTTTGCTTAATTTTAACTTGCTCATAATATCACTCCAAATCTGTTAGAACATTAATACATTCTAAATTGTTATTTTTTTGTAGTAATTCCATAAATTTTGTTTCATCGTATTTATATCCGGTTGGTGAGAATGGATTTACTCCAAGAAACAATACCGGAACTGTTCTACTTACACTAAATTTTATATTAAGTTTTTTCAATAATCTGTACTTATGAATATCACAAATAAAGCTAATAGAATCATCAATTTGGATTTCCGATTCACTATATAAATGTCTGTTTTTTATAATATTTGAAGCGATTTTATCTGTTATCGCACCATGTATTCTAAGGTGTTTTACTTTTATATTATTGTCATTAATGAATGCAAATAAGTTGTCTTTACCAAACTCCTTATCAATGCTATAACACTTTAAATCAGTGCTAATTATATCATAATTGCTATCATTTATACACATCGGAAGAGACAACTGGTCAATAAGACTTTTTGTATCATCAATTGTCTTGTACATGTCCTTAGAATAAGAAGCCCCAGTTACTAGAATCATTGCATCAACAATTTCACTTATAGAAAATGATTTCCTGAATAATGCACCATCTAAAAATATACGATTTGGCTCGTACTTTTTTAGTCTTTTAAGCACTTCTTTCATCTTTGTTTTAGTAGAAGGACCGGCAACTAATACATACCCATCGCTCATTGCTTCAATAATTACTATTAAACCAAGTGCTGTTTTTATCGAAGTCTTTTCATGAATAACATAATCTATTTCAGCTTCTGTTAAGCATTCAATGGTTGTGGCAATTAACATACCTTTATAAACTTTAATCCTTGGTTTTGGTTTGTAGTTTACATTGTCTATTTTTTCTCCATCTAATCCGATTGATGTGATTGCTAAAGTTTGTGATTTTGAATCTTCTATCATACGATTCATGACCGTAGTTTTACCTGCATTTTTGGATAAACCGATAATAGAAATTACTTTGTGATTTTTTAGAAATTTATTGATTGTTTTTGCGTTTTCTAACATTGTTAAATTGATCCAACCTTACAGTTTGTTGTATATAAGGATCAACGTGTCCTTCTCTAGCTCCTACACAATCTTCACAATCACATTCGTTTTCATAACTTGTTGGTCCGTAGTATGTAGTAATCATACCTTCGTAATTACGAAGGATAGTTTTTCCTGGTGCTTGAGAAATTATATAGTTAGGCATTACTGGAATTTTACCACCACCACCAGGTGCATCGACTACAAATGTAGGTACTGCAATCCCTGAGATGTGACCACGTAATCCTTCGATAATTTCTATACCTTTACTGACCGGAGTTCTAAAGTGTTCGATTCCTTGACTTAAGTCACATTGGTATATGTAGTAAGGACGTACTCTAACTTCAATTAATCTCTTAACTAATTTTTTCATTATATTAACACAATCATTCACACCTTTTAATAGAACACTTTGATTTCCAACAGGGATACCAGCATTCACTAATTTGTCAATTGCATCTTTACTTTCAGGTGTTAATTCCTTTGGATGATTAAAATGTGTATTCAACCAAATAGGATGATATTTTTTTAGCATGTCTACTAATTCTGTTGTAATTCTCTGAGGCATTACAACAGGTGTTCTAGTTCCAATTCTAATAACACCTACATGATCAATTTCTCTTAGTCTAGAAATGATATATTCAAGTCTGTCGTCTGCAACTAATAACGCATCGCCACCACTTAAAAGAACATCATTAACTTCAGGATGGTTTTTGATATACTCGATTGCCTTATCAACATTATCCATTTTTGAACCTGAATCTTTTTGTCCTGCAAAACGTCGACGAGTACAATGGCGACAATACATACTACACATATCTGTTATAAGAAATAATACACGATCTGGATATCGATGAGTTAATCCTGGAACAACACTATCTCCATCTTCGTGAAGTGGATCCTCTAAATCATGTTGTCCAAAATGCAACTCTTCAATCTTAGGAACTGATTGTAACAACACAGGGTCATTAGGGTTCTCAGGATTAATTAAAGTTAAGTAGTAAGGCGTTATAGCCATTCTAAATTGTCCTAGCACCTTCTTGATGCTAGCTATGTTTTTATTATCCAACGAAACATATTTATTTAAATCCTCAACTGTTTGTATTCTATTTCTTGTTTGCCATTTCCAATCATTCCAGTCTTTCTCTGAAACATTTTGGAAATATATATTCTTTCTTTCAATATAATCTTTATATAGTTTAACTGCCATAATTAATCACCTACGTATATAGTCTTTCAAAAAGTTCTTTAATGTTCTTATTATTATTAACAACATTTAAAGTTAATTCTGCGTGTCCTTTAGTATAACCATTCCCTATAATCATTGTTACATCACTTCCAACACCTTCAGCTCCAAGAGCTGCTTTTGTAAAAGATGTTGCCATGCTGAAGAAATACACTACTCCATCGTCTTTTGTTGATAAGATACATGACATCTCTGTATTTTGAACGTTAACAACATTTATTGTAACATCAGCTAATTCGTCATGAACTGCTTTTACTTTTTCATAAACTTCAATTGCGTTAGTAGCATCAGCTAAAACAACTTTATGACAAAGATTTAATTCCTTTAATAATTCAACTTGCCAAGTTTCATTTACAACACCAATAACAGTTCCGTTTGGTCCAGCATTTTTCATTGCTTGATGAGCGCATAAAACACCGCTCTTCCCAGCCGCTCCAATTATCAGAACAGTGTCATTCTTCTTGACTAATTTGTCTACTTGAGCAGGTGCTCCTGCTACATCTAGAGCAGCTAGTACTAAATGCTCGTCCATGTCAGAAGGTACTTGTGCAAATATTCCTGATTCAAATAATATTGCCTCACCAGCAATGTTAACTTGATCATTGTCTAAATTAATAGAATTGATTTTTTTAATTTTTAAAGGTGTTAATGATAAGGAAACTAAAGTAGCGATTTTGTCACCGACTTTAATATTACTATTGGGAAATTTTGATCCAATCTCTTTTATAGTTCCAATAAGCATTCCGCCACTACCTGTTACAGGGTTTTGCATTTTACCTCTTGTGTTAACTATATCAAGAATCATTTCTTCCATCTTAACTACATCTTTATTACATGCATTTTTAATTTGAGTGAACGAAGCAGAATCAATATTCAATGTAATAACATCAATCAAAATTTCATTCTCATAAATTGTCATATCATTACTAATTTTAGTTGCTGCTTGTGGTAATACTCCACTTGGTTCTAGTACTCTATTAGTACCATATTTATTTAATTCTTTCATGTATTACTCCTTAAGTCCTATTATTCTTCGTGCTTCATCAGGTGTTGCAATTTCTCTGTTATATTGCTTAGCAATACTTACTACTTTTTTAACAAGGTCTTCATTTCCTTTTGCTAAAACACCTTTTTCCAAATATATATTATCTTCTAATCCAACTCTAACATGACCTCCATGTTTGATTGCTAATTCTGCTAGACTAAATTCATATCTTCCAACTCCAGCAACACTATAAGTTGCTCCTTTTGGTAAACTTTCCTTTAAGAAAATAAAGTCTCTTTCATCACCTGTTTGTCCACCATTAACTCCAAGAACAAAGCTAAAGTGTAGAGGTTCTTTTATAACCCCTTTTTTGTACAATCTATTCACCTGGTCAATGTGCATTTTACCAAAACATTCTAACTCAGGAACTATGTTTTTTGAATAGATTTTGCTGGCAAAATACTTAATGTCATCTTCGGTATTAATGAACACTTCATTACCACCAAAATTAACACTTCCGCAATCCAAAGTGCACATCTCAGGATAAAGTTCAGTTGGTTGTAAACGTTCGTCGTTTGTCATACCAACTGCCCCACCTGTTGATGGTTGAATAATTACATTAGGTGCAACTTCTTTGATTGCATTTATTGCCAATTCAAATCGATTTTTATCCTGAGTTGGAGTTCCATCATCATTCCTAACATGTAAATGTATGATAGATGCCCCAGCTTTATATGCTTTATAGGCTTCTTCTCTAATTTCTTCTATTGTATAGGGAACATATTCATTATGTTCTTTTAGTACCTCTGCACCGCAAATAGCGGCTGTTATTACTAGCTTTTCCATTAGAATCTTTGGTTATTCTTTGGAGCAATACAAGTACCAGTTGCTTTGGCTACTAAAATCTTATCTTTTAGCACTTCTGCTGCTGAATCACTGATATCTGTTCTAGCTTGAATCACTTTATGCGCTTCAAAAGACATCTTTCTTGAAGTGTTCCCTTTATGGGTAATCCATCCAGTTACTTCAATATAGTCTCCAGCGTATAACGGAGCCAAAAATTCAACATTGTCATATGCTCTAAATAGTCCTTCGTCTCCATCAGTTCTTATTAGTAATTCAGTTGCAACATCTCCAAATACTTGTAAACAAAATGCACCGTCTACTAATCCTCCACCATAGTGTGCGTGGTGTGCGCTTAAACGCATTCTAATCATTACTTTCTCCATATATTTCACTTCACTTTCATCACAGAAGGATTGTTAATAATCAAGTTCGCTTCTGTAGCTTTTATTATTTCTTCAATTGAAAACGTATTGTTGTATTCTATTAAATGTAGTCCATCTTCTTTTACTTCCATTACAGCCATTTCTGTAATGATTAAATCAACTTGATTCTTTGCAGTTAAAGGTAACGTACACTCTTTTAGTATCTTTGCCTTACCTCTATTTGTATGCGTCATTGCTATAATTACTTTTTTCGCTCCCGTTACTAAATCCATTGCTCCACCCATACCAGGAACCATTTTACCTGGGATGATCCAATTTGCTAAACTACCTTGCTCATCTACTTGTAAACTTCCTAGAACTGTGACATCTACATGTCCACCTCTAATGATTCCAAAAGATGTTGAACTATCGAAATACATTCCACCTTTTTCAAGTGTCACAGGTCGACCACCAGCGTTTGTAATGTCCATATCTATGTTTTCTTCACTTGGAGCTGGTCCAAGACCAATCATTCCATTTTCACTTTGTAAGTATACTTCAATATCTTGTGGTATATAGTTCGCCACTAGCGTTGGTAACCCAATCCCTAGATTTACTACATCACCATCATGCAATTCCTTTGATACTCTTTTTGCTATAAATGCTCTTATTTCATGTTTCTCCATTATTTCCCCTCCTCAATCACGTAATCCACAAAAATATGAGGGGTCATAATATAATCAGGGTTTATTTCTTTTACAATATGTCTTGCTTGTACAAGTACTTTATCTGTCGCAGTTGCTATAACTGGGTTAAAATTACGTGTTGTCTTTGTATACAGTACATTACCATAATGATCAACTTCTGTTCCGTAAACAATAGCTAGGTCAGCACGAATTGGTAGTTCTAATAAGTAGTTAGACTCGTTAAGAGTGATGATTTTTTTACCATCTTCTACAAGAGTCCCTAATCCTGTAGAGGTTAAGAATCCACCAAGCCCAGATCCACCAGCTCTTATTTGTTCTATTAGGGTTCCTTGAGGTGTAAGTGTAACTTCCAACTTACCTTCGCTCATTAATGTCCCTGCTTCAGGATTTAAACCTATATGCGATGCGATTAGTTTCTTTACTTGACCGTTTGATATCAATTTCCCAACACCTTGGCCCGGTAATCCTGCATCGTTACATATAATTGTTATATCTTTTACATCACTTTTGACAATTTCATCAATGATTTCTTCTGGAGTTCCGATACACATAAATCCACCCACCATGATACTCATACCATCAAATAGTAGTTCACTTATCTTTGATTTATCTATCTTCTTTTTCATACTTACTCCTTAGGTGGCATCATTTCAGCCTCTCCAATTACTACTTTATCTCCATTTTGATTATAAGCAACACAATCAAAATAAACTCTATTCTTTTCAACATTCAGTGCTTTCACTGTCACTAATGCTTTTATTTCTTCCCCTAAATACACAGGTCTTCTAAAACGCAATGATTGTGAAATGTAAATACTTCCTTCTCCAGGCAATTGCATTCCAAATACTTTACTGAATAAAGATCCAACAAGCATCCCGTGGCTAATTCTCTTTTTAAACATAGTTTTTGAAGCATATTCACTGTCAAAATGTACTGGGTTCATATCATTTGTAACTTCCCCAAATAGTTCTAGATCTCTTTCAGTTATTGTTTTTAATTGAAACGCTTCGTCCCCGATTTTAATTTGATTAATAGTTTTCATTAAATATCCTCCTAGAATAATAAAAAAGCTGTTTATGATTTCTCATAAACAGCTCATCATTTATTAAAATGACAATAAATAAAGATTATCTTTATTCATCAAGATATTACTATCTAGACATAGTAATTCTTTCGGCATAAATCTAATTTACTTATAATATCTGAGGTCTATCTCATTATCAATTATAAGCTACCAAAATATATGCTCCTCTGTATAATACATACTTATTATACATAACCGGTGTAAGCGTTGTCAATACAATTTATCATACTTTTTTTAAATAAGAAAAGCAGAGTGTTGACTCTGCTTTTACAAAGTGCCTAAAGGTGTAAATAAAGACCTTTAAATTGCATTAATTTGATTCGTTATTTTTCCTTTTTTATTCTACTTTTATTGTCGTTTTAAATGTACCTAGTGTTACAGTTTCAATATTAATCACTGCAGTTCCTTTTTTCTGAATTGTTTTTACATAGAATCCAGTACTACCACCCGTAAGAGTAATCAAATTCGGTCCAATTAATTCAAGTGGCCCATCAATGCTTAGCTTTATCACTTCATTACTATAAGTCATTGGATTGTGATTCATATTTACATGCTTTAGAACAATTCTAGTTGTTTGATAAGTATCTGTTTCTTTTAAGATAGTATCATCTGGTTCTACTAAAAGAGCATGGTTATGTGTACTACCAATTACTTTCGTAGCTATTATTTTACCTTCTTTTATTGCCTCAAATCGATAAGTAATTGATTCAAGTCCCCATTTACCAACATATTTTTCATAGAATTTTGCTGCTTGATCAATTGACATCTTCTGTTTCTTCAGGAATAACAACATTTTCAATTTCAAACGCAATGGGATATTCATTCCATCCTGCATAATAGACATTAATACTTCTTTAATTGTATCACTATCTTTATTAGAGAATGATTCATTATCATGAATCATGTTACCTATGAAATCATATATCATGATTGGGGAGTGTGGTAAATATCCCCAATCTGTTTTTAAATCTTTGGCTCTAGTAAAATCACCAATTGTAACATCATTAATAAAGAATCTAACAGTGTCAGCATTTGTTAACACCATAACGTTCTTAATTTCCGATGCTTCTTTCTCACCAATATTCAAATTACTTAGCACATCAATGAATGGTTCCTCTCTTTGAGCGCTATATACACTTGCTGAGTATTTAGGAATCCTAAACATATCCATTACACCATGATAGCAAATACGATCTCCACTACCAAAGTCTTTATGGGTATTATAATCAAACATACACCATCCGATTGCTCCAACAACATCATCGTTTTTGAAGTTATCATTTTGCACATTTAAGTGACGTTTTACTTGTTCCAAACGGTGCCACTCATCATCAAATTTTTTCGTTGGATACATATGTCCATTATATTCAGTAACCATGTATGGAACTGCTTTTTTGGTAACTGATTTTCTTTTTTGAAGACCTTCATTGGTTCCTCTGTGAACAAAATCATTGTAAGTATATACATCTTCAATCAAATTACTTCCTGGGAAATTACGTACTCCACCAGTTGGTCTATAAGGATCTAAACTTTTTGCCATTTGGTTTGTTCTTGTATAAAAATCATCATTGTCAGGAGACTCATTAATTCTAGTCCCCCATATGAAGATAGACGGATGATTATAATCTCTGTAGACCATTTCTTTTGTATTCATAACAGCGACATCCTGCCATTCTTTATTACCTATATGTTGCCATCCTGGAATCTCATTAAATACTAATAATCCAATTTCATCACAACGATCTAGGAAATGTTTACTTGGAGGGTAATGACTGCTTCTAACAGTGTTGACTCCCAAATCATATTTCAATATATCTGCGTCTTTACGCTGTGCATTACTAGGCATTGCGTAACCTACATATGGATATGACTGATGTCTGTTTAATCCATACAATTTTATTTGTTCATTATTTAAATAGAAACCAGTTTCATCCATTTTAATCGTTCTATTCCCAAATCTTGTTTGGGATAAAACGATTCCTTTTTCACTAATTTCTAAGTCGTATAACACAGGACTATTTAGTGTCCAAATCTCAAGTTCTACTGGTTCACTTATATTAATTTTTTCATCGTTAAACTCAATTGATTTTGTGAAACTATGAATAAGTTCATCATTCTTTTTGATTGTAAACTCTAATTCTTTTGAGTTTGATTGATGACTAACATTAAATAGTTGTAGTTCAAGTTTGTTATCAATAACATCAATAAATACTTGATCAATATAACTTAAATCATATTCATGTAAATATACTTCACGATACATTCCACCGTATGTTAAATAATCAATCACAAATCCAAATGGAGGAATATCTTTTCTTTCAGTACTATCAACTTTGACGAATACTTTGTTTACACCATGTTTGACGTGTTCTGTAATATCCACTTTGAATGGAGTATATCCACCCTTATGACTCTTAACAAGTATTTCGTTGATATAGACTTCACTATATGTCATAATCCCTTCAAACTCTAGCACGTAGCGTTTATCGGCCTTTTTCTTAATGTCGATATGTTTCTCATAACTACTGATGAATTGAGATTCAGTTTCACTAAAATTATTAAAAGGTAGTTCTTTATTGGTATGAGGAATGTTTACAAGGATTGATTCTGGAAATTCTTTAATATATTTCTCTTCAAAATAAGGAATATATTGCCAAGAATAGTTTAGTCCTTTTTTACTCATCTACACCACTTCCTCGCATCGATTCCAGTTCTTTTACGATATCCGCATAAGTCTGTTCATCAATGATATGTTTTTTGTTAAAGATATATCTACTCAAGATTAGTCCGAATAACGGTAAAATAAACATCATGATTCTCATACCCGTTAATGTTGAACTTGTTTGAGCTTGTTCTACAAAAACATCTGGACTTTCTTCAATTGGAGGTAGGAAGTTGATAATTGATAATCCAACTCCAATAACTCCTAAACTTAATCCGGTAGCTAACTTAACTACAAATGTTTGAGTACTAAATATCATTCCCTCAGAACGTCTACCAAGTTTTAATTCTCCGTATTCAACAACATCACTTAATAATATTGTTTGAAGAACCATGAATATCCCTTGTCCTAAGAAGATTAAAGCACCAACTGAGAACAATAGAATAATATTACTAGAAATCAGAAATGCATTCATAAATAGTAATACAAATCCAATAAATTGAATTACTATACT
Organism: Candidatus Izemoplasma acidinucleici; assembly: GCA_004195325.1. Lineage (GTDB taxonomy): Bacteria > Bacillota_I > Bacilli_A > Izemoplasmatales > Izemoplasmataceae > Izemoplasma > Izemoplasma acidinucleici. Next base: position 20,574 of record SDWO01000025.1, read on the forward strand.
AACATTGAACATTTGCTTACGTTTGAATTTTTTTGATAAAAGCGGAAACAGAACACTACCAAGAACTTGGAATGCTCCACCAGTCATCATGAATAATGCAAATAAGTCTTTATCACCAATATCGTAAGTAATATAATATACAGCCATACCACTTGTAATATATAGTGTGAAGTTAATAATTAATACAACAATCATAACAACTAATAATTGATCATTTTCTATAAGACCTTTAAACATTTCTTTAAGCCCTGGGCTTTTTTCACTATTGTCTACTATTTTTTCTTTTACGTTTGTTACTGTCACAATCTGTGTAACAACAAAAATAATAGAAACAATAATAGCGAAAATAAACAGACCATCAATCTCGTTTTGAACTTCTTTTCCTCCACCTAATAACTGAGCAAAAAAGATAAACCCTGCGGTTACAATGATGAATCCAATTGAAGTAAATATTCTAGCGATAACGCTGATACTAACACGCTCTTTGTAATCTTTTGTAAGAGCTGGAATCATCGACCAAAATGGTATGTCCATTAAAGTATACGTCATTCCCCAAAGTGTATAAAACACCGTGATGTATACGTATTGTGCTATTGAATCTGTTACTAAATCTGGATTGGCAAATATAAATATTAATACAATAGAATTCAATATCGAACCAATCAATATCCAAGGTCTAAATTTACCCCATCTCGATCTAGTTTTATCAACAACAGCACCCATCATTGGATCATTTACTGCGTCCCAAATTCGGACAGTCATCATCATAATTCCTAAGAACGCTGAAGATACACCTAGTAACCCATTGAAGTAATACAACATAATCGTACTCATGGCAAACATCATATCTTTTCCTAGTCCACCAATTCCATAACTTATCTTTGTTCTCATGCTAATTCTTTCCATTTTAGTTCTCCCTTTTTATGTAAAATATTCTAGACCCGTAGTCAGGTAAAACCATTACTTTATCATTTGTCCCAGTTCCTGTGAAGGTATGGTTTAATAATAAATCAACTTCCTTTAATTGATTACTCGTCATAGTTTTGTTGAATGTATCCTCTTTATACTTGAATCTATTCGCGATCATGTTTAATAGAGTTCCATTCACTTTTAGTTTAATTGGTAATACATGGTTCACAAGACTTCCTGTTGTTCGTATGTTCATATACTGTTCTCTGCTTGTGATAGAGTAAGTTCCTTCTTTTAGTCCCTCAATCCGGATTGTTTTAAATGCTGGATTCGGCATCGCTTTTTCTTGAAAATATAGAATAAGTGCTTCATCTTTTTCATCATTTGTAACCATCCATAATGAGTAATTACTATCTCTAACAGAACTCATTCTTGAAAAGGTTCCATATTGAAATAGAGCTCTGTGTTGTTTATAGAATTCTACTTGTTTCTTTATTATAAAAGAATCAATGTTTGTTAGTTTGCTTAAATCCAATTCATATCCTAAGACACCAAAACAAGCAACATTGAATCTGGTTTCTATTGGTGTATGTCTTAATACTTGATGTGAACGATCTCCACTGACATGATTACTTATTGAACTAAGTGGATAGAGTAGGCTAGTTCCTTCTTGAATTAGAGCTCTTTCATAACTATCTGTATTATCACTTGTCCAAGTTTGAGGCATGTAGTATAGCATTCCTAAATCAAATCTATTTCCACCACTACTACATGATTCAAATAGAATATTAGGGAATTCTTGTTTTAAGTATTCAAGAATATCGTACAATCCTAAGACAAATAAATGATTGAATTTACCTTGATCTTGAACCTCTAGATTCTGACTGAATACATCACTAAAGTTCCTGTTCATATCCCATTTAACATAAGTGATGTTCGCAGAACTAAATAATGCATGTAATGTTTCTTTTAAATAGGTTCTGACATCTATATTGGTTAGATCTAAAAGTAATTGATTTCTTCCAAGACTTGGTTCTCTTCCTGGTATTTCTACAGCCCAATCCGGATGTTCTTGATAAAGATCACTATCTTTATTTACCATTTCTGGTTCAACCCATATACCGAAATCAAGACCGAGTTTATTTATTTTATTTGCGATTCCTTGTACTCCTCTAGGTAATTTCTTTTTGTTATAATACCAATCACCAAGTGAAGAAAAGTCATCATTTCTTCTTGCGAACCATCCGTCATCTAGACAGAATAATTCGATACCTAGTTTGTTAGCTTTCTTGGCGATGGCTAATAGCTTTTTTTGATTAAAGTCAAAATACGTTGCTTCCCAGTTATTAACTAGGATTGGTCTCATTTGTTTGTTTTTAATAATATGATTATTGATTAAATCATGAAAGTTGTTCGTTAAAGTTGTTAGTCCTTTATTAGAAAATGTTATAACAACTTCAGGTGTTATAAAACGTTCTTCACTAGATAATCTATATCTAAAATCAAAACTGTTTATTCCCATATTCATTCGCAACATATTATGTGGACTTACTTCGATGTTTGCTTCAAAGTTCCCACTGTATACTAAGGCAAACCCATATGCATTTCCGTAATCCTCTAATGTCTTTTGTTCTTTGATTACGAAGAATGGATTATGATCACTACTTGATACACCTTTTTTACTATCAAAATGAACAGTTCCTGTAGTAAGCTTTGTATCGGTAATATGTCGTTCTCTTATCCAAGCACCATCTAGCTTTGATAGTGAGTAGTCTTTGTTCAACATATCAATACTAAAGCTTAATGCTTTGTCTAAGATGATATCTTCTTTGTTTTTGTTTACTAGTTCTATACTTCTTACTATTGAGTCTTCTTCTTCATAAACTGAGTAGTATAAATATAGTTCTATGTTCGCTACTTGGTCTACCATTTTTATTTCTAGTGTTTCTTTTTTATCTACTTGAGGCATACCTTCTATTTTTCTATTTTGAATCAGTGTATGAGAATCGTATAGAAAGTCTGTTGTTCTACTTCCATCTGGTAATTCTAGATGAATTGTAGGTTCACGATAATCACCTTTTCCAAATGTTGAAGTCTCTAAAGGAGTCGTGTTTAACATATACCCTTTTGTATCTTTGTCATAAGATGTTGAACTTCCCAATTCGAATTGGTATTTGAATCTAACGTCTTCTATATTTTGAAATTCCTCAATTTTACCACCATAGTAAATATGTTCTAGGTGCCTCTGTTCATTAATCAACATAACATATGTAGTTTGATTTGTTTGTAAGTAAAATGTTTGTTGAACTTTGTTATACTCAATCATCAAATCACTCCTTTACTGATATTACTGATGATGTAATTCTTTAATATAGTTATTGATAAACACATCAAATCTTACTTGTGAAGATTCCTCTTGTTTATATACTCCAGCATCTTCTAAGCAACTTGTAAACTTCAAGGCAACTTCATTGTGTAGGAATTCAGCTATATTTTGATTGTTATATTTTGATTGTAATTCTTTTTTCCACTCGTAATGAATATTATCCTTGTCTAAATCTTTTTTACTAAGTAATGCATCTTTAATCATTGGCAATTCAGTTTGTAGTCTCGCTGGTAAAACTGCAAGACCCATTACTTCGATTAACCCAATGTTTTCTTTCTTAATATTATGATTCTCAGAATGAGGATGGAAAATACCAAGTGGGTATAAATCACTTGTTCTATTATTTCTAAGTGCCATATCTAAGATGTATACATCATCTTGTTTTCTTGCGATAGGTGTAATTGCATTATGAGGTTCATCAGTTTTAGAAATTATTCCAACAGACTCATCATTATACTGTTCCCATAAATCAAACAAAGTAATTGCTGCATGGATGATTTGATCTCTGTTGCCTGATTCTAAGCGAATTACACTTAATGGCCATTTGATTTTTTTTATTGTAACTTCTTTTACTTTTATTTCTGACTGTACTTCTGCATCTTCAATTGCAAAGTGGTGTGAACCACCTTGATAGTGCTCATGACTTAAGATAGAACCTCCAACTATCGGTAATCCAGCATTGCTTCCTAAGAAGTAATGTGGGAATTGATCAACAAAATCAAATAATCTTTTAAATGTTTTGTCACTTACATTCATTGGTTCATGTTCATTTTTAAGTACGATACAGTGTTCGTTGTAATATACATAAGGACTATATTGAAGATGGAATAGTTCCTCGTTTAATTCAAGTGGGATTATTCTATGACTTGATCTTCCCGGTCTTCCTGAATATCCAACATGTTCTTTACATAACAAACATTTAGGATACGAGTTTTCTGTTTTGTTTTTTGAAGCAATAATATCAAGAGGATCCTTTTCAGGTTTTGATAGGTTAACTGTCATATCTAGTAATCCGAATGGAGTCTCACTTTTCCAAATGATATTCTTATCTGTACGTGATGTTTTAATATAGTTGCTTTTCTTTGATAAATGATAAAAATAGTCCGTTGCTTCTTTTGTATCTTTCCACCAAAGTTCATTAAATTGAGTAACAACTTCACTTGGTCTTGGAATAATACAATCCATTAATTTTGCTTCAAACATATCTCTGTTTAGTACTGTGTCAACTTCAATTATTTTTTGTGACACTACATAATCTAGAATTGGTTTTAAAACTGAAGATGGTTCTTTTATATTTAATTCTTCTACTTCAATGTCATTGAAACTAGGTAGCATTAATAAATCACATAATTTATTAATTGAATAACTATAATCCATACTATCTAGGATTCCTTGTTTGATACCGTATTGAACTAATTGTTTGATATAACTATTAATCATTATATCCCTCCTTATTAATATTATGATATCTCCAAGCTGAGGAGATAATATCTTCTATATTTGTATGTACTCTTTTCCATTTCAATATTCTTTGCGCTTTTTCACTTGAGGCAATAAGTTCAGCGGGGTCCCCGCTTCTTCTTTCAGACTCAATTGCCTTGATTGGATGATTTGTTACTTTCCGAGCTGCTTGTATCATTTCTAATACTGAGTATCCTTCGCCACTACCTAAATTAAAGTAATCACTTATGTTTGTTTCTTTTAAATGATTCATAGCTAATATATGTGCATTGATTAAATCTTCAATATGAATATAATCTCTAACACATGTTCCATCTCTTGTTTCATAATCTGTTCCAAAAATATTTATGTGTTCTCTTTGATTGTTTGGAACTTGAAGAATCAGTGGTATTAGATGTGTCTCAGGATTGTGTGCTTCTCCAATTTCTCCTGTATGGAATGCCCCTGCAACATTGAAATATCTTAAAGCGATATATTTGATTCCGTGAGCTTTATCAGCCCACTTCATCATTTTTTCCATCGCTAGTTTTGTTTCTCCATATGTGTTTGTTGGTGTTTCTAATGTATCTTCTGTTATTGGCATTACTGTTTGTTCGCCATATACAGCTGCTGTAGAACTGAAAATAATATTCTTAACTCCAACACTGATTAATGCTTCTAGTAGTTTTTGTGTTCCATAGACATTATTGTAGTAATACTTAAGAGGTTCTTTCATACTTTCTCCAACTAAGCTAAATGCAGCAAAATGGATAACCGATTCAATATTATTACTTTGTAAAATATCGATTACCGATTCGCTGTTCATTATATCTTCATTGTAGAAGTTTGCCCTGACATCTACTGCTTGTTTGTATCCTGTTGATAGATTATCTATAACCGTTACTTCATGTCCTTCATTTAGAAGCATTTTGACACAATGACTTCCGATATATCCTGCTCCACCAGTTACTAATATGTTCATTATTTAGCACCTCTTTCACATATTTGTGGACCACCACTTGGTTCCACTTTATATATATTTGTTTCGTATCCTATTATCTTTTTGTAATCTTTTTCTACTTTTTCTATTATCTTCTTAATATCTTTTTTTGGTACCAGTGCTATTGCACATCCACCAAATCCAGCTCCTGTCATTCTAGATCCTATTGCACCGTTTCTTCTAAAGGAATTTACAAGAGTATCTAATTCCACACAAGAAACTTCGTAATCATTCTTAAGTGATCTATGACTTTCATATAGTAATGCACCGAATGATAGAAGATCTCCATCAATCAAATTCTGAACAGCTTTTTTAGTTCTATGGTTTTCAGTAATTGCGTGTCGAACTCTTTGAAGTAGAACTCCGCTTAGAAAGGTTTCAGTCTGATCTAAATCCTTATATTTTAGTTCACAAAGTTCTTGGATATTAAAACCATTATTATTAATAATCTCTTTTGCTTCTTTACATTCATTTACGCGTTGATTGTAATAACTATCAGCAAGTGCTCTTTTTTTATTCGTGTTGGCAATAAGTAATGCATACTCTTTCAGTTCTAAAGGTATTTGTCTGTATTCTAAGGTTTCTGTATTCAAATATATTGCCTTATTCTTCTCGGACATTCCAATTGCGAACTGGTCCATAATCCCACAGTTAACACCAACGTAATTATTCTCTACATCTTTACTATCTAAGACGATTTCTATATTAGAAATTTTAATTTTATATTCTTCTCTTATTATGGTGCCGACTAAGACTTCTAGAGATGCGCTTGATGACAATCCACTAGAGTTTGGCAAGGTGCCATTTATGAGGATATTTAATCCGTGCGTTATCGTGTGTCCTTTATCAATGTATTTCTTAAACATTCCTTTTGCGTAATTTGCCCAATTATCTTCTTTTTTATATGATAAATCATTTAATGAAACAATGATTGTTCCTTGTTCTTGAAAATTGTGGCTTGTAAAATATAGTTCATTATCTTCTCTTTTGGATACAACAGCGTATGTTCCCAAAGATATCGCTGTTGGAAATACATTACCACCTAAGTAATCTATATGTTCTCCAATAAGGTTAATTCTTCCTGGAGAGAAATAGGTATTATACGTGTTTCCAATTAATTCCTTGTATTGTTTTAAAAACGAAAAATCCATAATTTCCTCCTTAGTAAAATTTTACTTAATTGACTTTCTTATTAGTAAATTTGTTGGCACTACTTTTTTTAGATTCAAGCTTCTTCCCTCAACTAATTCTACACAGCTAATCAAAGCTTGACGACCCATAAACTCAGTAGGTACATGCAACGTCGAAAGAGGCGGATAAGTGTATTCACTATTTACGCCATCATTGAATCCGAATATCCCAATATCTTTTGGTATACTTAGTCCTATTTCGTGTATTGCTCTCATAGCTCCCATTGCGATATGATCATTTGCACAGAAGTACACTTCAGCGGGTTTTTCCTTAAGCGCTTTTTTCATGAGTATGTATCCTGATTCACTTGAAAACTCACCGATATGAATAAGATTCACATCTAAGATGTTTCGTTCTGCTAAATAGTTCCTAAATACTATTTCTCTTCGTTCACCTAAGATAATATTATCTTTGATTTTTTCGACTCCACCAATATACCCAATTCTTTTGTATCCACGTTCAATAAATAAATCTAGAATTTTGGTCACAGCGTTCTCAAAGTTAATAACAACGCTATCATAAAGATGTTCGTGTGGTGATGAGTCTACGAATACAAGATTTGAAGATATTGACTTAAACAATGTAATTTCATCATCGGAAAACTTTCCAACTAAAATTAAACCATCGTAAAAACGATCGTCAAAGACAAACTCATTACTCTGTTTGTAGATCAATGTGGTGTTGATATTTGATTGTTGTGCAAGTTTTTCAATACCCGTTCTTATTTGTAGATAATATGGGTCTTCAATTTCTTGCTTAATATCATACCAATGTACAATCCCAATACAAAGTTCATTACTTGATTTCAAACGCATTCTATTCCTTGGAGTTTTATATTGCATAATTCGTGCTGTATCCAATATTTTCTGTCTGATTTGATCACTTACACTTAATGACTTATCATTATTAAGTACACGTGAAACAGTTGTAATAGAAACATTTGTTTTTTGTGCGATTTCTTTTAGTGTTGCCATAGTATCACCTCATATAAAAACCTCTAGTAAAATTATACTATAATTTTACTAGAGGTTAAAGTTTTATTTGAAATTTTTTGTATCTACATGCATCTTTCCATTCACTACTTTTTTGAATCCATTGAAGATTCTATATGTTACTACAGCGTCTTCAAATGCATTGTGTGCTTGTGAATCTTCGAATTCTTCATATAATCTTAAAGCATTGAACAATCCTAAATCATTCTTAAGGTTATAGTAATTCTTATGTAATTTCAAAAGATTAATATATCTCGTTTTATGAGCGATTGATGGAAGTCTATTGATTTTATAGCTGTCGCGCAATGCTAGGAAATCATTTTTTCCCCAAACAATAATTGCTGGATCATATTTATCTACCATCTTGTCGAATATATTATAGAAATGTTCAAAGGATTCACCTTTGTCTATTTCTTCTTGAGTTATTTGTAAGAATTTCAGTGTTCGTCTTGTAAGTTTCGGATGAACTGTTGGTCTTATATTAATACAAGTTTCTTCTAGTAAATTATTATCTTTATCTACTAGGTAAATCCCTACCTGTATAATTTCTTGCTTAAATGTTTTGTTTACGTTGTATGGATGCATACTCATTTCTAAGTCTAGGAACATTTTGTTATCAAGACTGTTCAGTAAATCCTGTGTTCCTGATTTTATATTCTTTACATCATAATATACAATATTCTTTCGATAACGAATACACATTATTTTAACGATGTAATCTACAGTATACACTTTGCGTTTACGATAAATTCTTGGTTCATCAGCACACATGAATTGAATGAATCTACCAACCACTAAATACTTACTTATTTTATTTAGTAATGAACGTTGAATATAGTATGTGTTTATTCTCTTTTTTTGTCTGATTGCGATTAATCGTTCTTCCTCATCATAGGCTAGTATTTCACCTGATATGAATAGTTCGCTCATAGTATCACCTTAGTCTTTTAATTTATTTATTAGGTTGTCAGCTTGCTTGTTATTTAGCCCTAAATCTGTCAGTTCTTTTTTTGTTGCTAACTTAATAAGATTAACACTTTTAAACTCTTTTAGCAACTTGTCTTTGGTAACTTTCCCAATTCCTTGTATCTCATCTAAAATAGAGTCAAAGACACCTTTACTTCTTACTTGTTTGTGGAATGTTACTGCGAATCTATGTGCTTCATCTTGAATACGAGTTAATAGATGAAATACATTGGATGTTTTCTTTAATGGAATTTCTTCTAGGTCCTGATTCATCAGCATGTTTGTACTATGCGTTTTATCTTTAACTAGACCCGCAATTGGGATATTCAAGTCAAGCGATTCTAGGATTTCTTTGGCTGCGTTTATCTGCGGTTTTCCACCATCAACCAATATTAGATTGGGTCTTCTTAGATCTTCCATCAACACTTTAAAGTATCTTCTATATACAACTTCCTTCATTGTATGATAGTCACTAATTGTTTCTAGTTTGACTTTGTATTTACGGTAGTCTCTTTTGCTTGGTTTTCCATTTACAAATGTAACCATCGCACTTACTGCATCTGTCCCAAATAGATTTGAGTTATCAAACGCTTCAATTATGTATGGAGAAGAGATATTCAGTAGATCTCCAAGAATATCAACACTGCCAATTGTTCGATCCATTTCTCTTTTCACAAGTTCTGTTTTTTCAAGTAGCGCTTGTTCCGCATTTAAAATAGCGAGATTTAGTAGTTTAAATTTGTCCCCTTTTTGAGGTTGTGTAATTTTAGTTTTTAAGTACTCGTTCAACGTATCAATTTTCAATTCTTTTTGAATGAAGATTTCTCTTGGGATTAATTCTCTTTGATAGAACAAGGCAATAAAATCTTCGACTGTTTTTAATGGATCACTATAGTACTCAAACATACTTTGATGTCTTGCGCTTATTTTCCCATTTCTAATAAAGAAGATTTCTATACTAATCAGATATTCATTATAGAAATATCCGATGATATCTCTATCCTTCATATCATTTAGATTTATTTTTTGTGTGTTTGTTGTTGTTTTGATATGATCCACTGTTTTCTTATATTCATGTGCTCTTTCATACTCTAGTTTCTCAGATGCATCATGCATTCTGATTTCTAGTAGTTTAACCACTTCTTTTGTTTCTCCTTTTAGAAAGTTCTTAATCGACGTTCTAATATCACTGTATTCACTTTCTGTGACTTCTTTTATACAAGGAGCCAAACATTGTCCCATATGATAATATAAACATTCTGTCTTTGGTAATTTATCACATTTTCTTAAAGGATATATTTTATTCAACAGCTTCACTGTTTCACGTGCTGCCTTTACATTTGGATATGGTCCAAATATGTTTTTTGATTTCTTATTTATTTTCCTCGTTACAATTAACTTAGGATGTTTCTCATTAGTAATTTCAATATATGGGTATGTCTTATCATCTGTCAGCATTATATTGTATCTAGGGTTATATTTTTTTATAAGATTTAATTCAAGTAACAGGGCATCTAACTCACTGTTTGTGACGATGTATTCTATTTTCTCAATGTTCATAACCAGTCTTGATGTTTTTGCGTTATGAGACCCGACAAAATAAGAGGTAACTCGCTTTTTAAGATTCTTAGCTTTACCTACGTATATTATGATTCCATCCTTGTTTTTAAATTGATAACTCCCTGGAAGTTCAGGGAATACTTTTAGTTGTTCTTTGAAGTCCATGTTAATCACCTATTTTAGATTTGTCATCGAAGAGTGCTAAGTAAATATTTTTAAATGCACTCATATATATTTTTGCCAGTTGAGATGGAGTTTCTCGCTTTCCTTCTTTGTGCCATCTTGAAAGCATTGTCCATGCACTACTAGCCACAATATCCATTGTGTAGTTTTCTGTTGGTTTACTCGTTTTAACAATTGGATAAAACATTTTATTATGAGTCGTTATGATCTGATGAATCCCCTCTATCATGCTAAATTCTAAATTAGAGATAATTACTAAATTCACCAATTCTTCTTCTTCATCTATCTTCTTGAAAAAAGATTGAATCAAAAATAATTCATCCTCTGGTATATTCTGCTTATAATAATCAATCATATCAATATAGAAGTCACTAAACAAGGACTTTACTCTAAGATTAACGATATCTTCTTTCGAAGAAAAATTACGATAAAATGTTGCACGACTAATCCCAGCTTTTTTTATGATTTCAGTAATATTAATATCTTGATATTGTTTATTACCCATTAACCTTACCAAAGCTTCGTATGTCCATTCTCTGGTGTATTTAACTCTCATGTCAATTTTCTCATTACTAAACATATTGTGCCTCCTTGTCTCATAAGTATTAGTTTATTTGTAGTACTTATAAAACTATTATATCATAAAGGTATATATGATACAAATGTATCATATAGATATAGGTGTCCAGGAGGAGTGATTAGATGATTAATGTTATAAACGAAGTCTTTAAGCGTAAGAAAATCGTTATCACCTTATTTTTATTATTGTTTGGATATGGAATATATTCATACACTGTAATTCCCAAACAAGAAATGCCAGAAATAGATACACCATATATGGTGTTAAGTATTACAGCGCCTAGTATGAGTGCCAGTGAAATAGAAAGCGATATTGTAGAGGACATTGAAAAAGTGATTATGACCTTTGATGATGTAGTTGATGTTAGGACAAGTGTGTATGATAATTTCGCACTCCTTATAACTACATACAGTTTTTCAAGTGAAGATCCGGATTCATTAAGCGAATCGATATATGAAAAAGTAAATGAGCTTTCCCTTCATGAATCGATAACGGATATAAGCTATTCATCAAACTTTGATGACCCTCATATTATATTCACAGTACACAGTGCCTCTTTAAATGAAAACGAGTTACTATCTTACTCTGAAGAATTTAAAAATGAATTACTACTAGTAGAAGAAATAAATACAGTTGAGATTGATAGTGTATTTCAAAAAGAAGTTGTCATCACTTTAGATGATCCCCTTCTTAACACATACGGATTAACAATCAATGATATCTATAACATAATATATGCCAACACATTAAATCTTCCTCTAGGTGGAATTGAAACAGCGTTCGGAACAATAAGTGTGACCGGGCAAATAGATATCAATGATATTGAAGATTTAGAAGAATTAATCATCATCCCCAACATACCTTCAGTTACACCAATGGTACAATTAAAAGATTTAGCTACTATCGAATTAAAAGATACATCTAGTAAGTTGTATGAATACAATGGTGAAAACACCGTCTTTTTAAGTGTTTATTTTAAACGTGACGTTGATTTCACTAAAATGGGCAATGATATACTAGATGTTAAAGAAACATTTTTAGAGCAAGAAAATGATAGTCTGCTAGATATCGATGAAATGTTGTTTTTACCCGATTATGTCGATAAACAAATAAGTAATGTTTTTATTAGTTTGCTAAGCGCAATTGTTATTGTAATGATTGTTGTTTTATTTGGCATTGGGTTTAGAAATAGTTTATTGGTAATTATTACTGCACCAATTATATTATTTGGTACCATTGGTATCTTATATATCAGTAACTTCGAACTACATAAATTGACGATAGTTGGTTTGATTGTAGCGATTGGAATATTAGTTGATAACCAAATTGTTATCACCGAAGGAATCAAAAGAAATATTGATCATGGAATGAAAAAATCAAAAGCGGCAAAACGCGCTATTCTTGATAACATGTGGCCTGTCTTAAGTAGTACCTTAACAACGATTGCTGCGTTTGTTGTTATCGTCTTGTTACCTGGATTCTTAGGTGAGGTAGTAAGTAGTATGCCAATCACAGTAATTATAGCTTTATCTTTAAGTTACATTGTCAGTATGTCATTAAGTCCAATACTTGCTATTATCTTCTTAAAAGCTAGTAAAAAAGAATTCAAAGAAAGTATCCACGAAAGAAGAATTAAGAGTATGATCAGGAAAACAATTAAACTACCTTATGTTTGGATTAGTATTTCTTTACTACTTCTTGGTGGTTCTACATATATTGCATTTACCACACAACCAATTGATTTGTATCCTAACGATGAACGTTCTGTGCTTTATATTGATTTTGAGCATGAGTCTATTGGTGATTTAGAACAAACAAAAACAATATCACGTGAAATCATTGATTTCTTAGATGATAATGATCATGTTATTGATTACTCATTAAGTATTGGTGGAGATTTACCTAATTTCCATTTCTCTTCTAAATTCATTTCTGAATTACCTCATGTTGGAAGGTTATATGTGAACTTTGACTATTCAGAAGAAGATTTGTTGAATTATAAAACCGAACTAGAAAAAGAACTTGGTATAATTCCAAATACAATAATCACAGTGAATTCATTAGAACTTAGTCCACCACTTGCTCCTGTGAGACTACTTCTAACCAGCGAGGATACAATGTACCTAGATTTATTAGCAACTGAGTTATATCCCGCTATTGAAGAGTTAGAACATGTGAAATCTTATAGTGAAACAACTAATGTAAAATCACTAAAATATAATATTACGTATGACTTTGAAGCAATGAGTACATCATTCATCACAAAAGCACAAATTGACGGAACGATTTCAATTCACTTAAACGGATATGATCTTGAGATATTTGAATTCAATAATGAATATATCAATGTTCAAATCAATAGTGCAATTTCAACATATGAAGATATTTACTTGCTTCAAGTATACAGCCAGCAATTAGATACAAATATCCCCATTAGTTCCTTTATCACAATAACTGAAATATATGATTATAGTGTTATCGAAAGATTTAACAATCAAAACGCAAATATCATAGAACTATATCCAACTGATGATTCCGATAATATTGAGTTAGAGAAAGACATCAAAGAGCTTATAAAAGATTATGATTTATCTAACGTGAGTATAACGTACACTGGAGAAAACGATTTGTTTAAAGAGATTGGTGCAGACTTAATAAAAGCAAGTATCATAGCTGTTATTTTCATTTTTATCATAATGTTTATCCAGTTCAATGACTTTATGAAACCTTTTATAATATTACTAACAATCCCGTTATCATTTAGTGGTAGTTTCTTATTCTTAATCATCTTCAATAGTCCAATCACAGCTACAAGCTTAGTTGGAATGGTTTCACTCATTGGAGTAACCGTAAACACTGGTATCCTATTGGTAGAATACATATCAAGAAGATATACAGAAACAAACGATATAGTGAAGTCTTGTGTAGAAAGTGTTTATTTAAGATTTAGACCAATAATGCTGACAAGTGCCACTACTATCTTGGGTTTAATTCCCCTTCTAATCACCGGAGGTAACTTCTTTAGACCAATGGCAATTACATTTATTGGTGGGATGATTACTTCTACACTACTTACTATTTTCTTGGTACCTAGTATATACTATTTGCTATTTAATAGACGAAACAAGAAAAGACCTGTTCAATAGGTCTTTTCTTTTGAACTGTAACTTTTTCAGTTTTATAAACATAATATAGTGTATAATAAAAATGTAAATATACCTTCGGAGGTTTTATAATGAAGAAATTTGTGATATATCGAAAAGGCTCAAGATTCATTAAAATATATCTAGGTCTAACAATACTATCAATTCTAATCGTTTTTATGTTCTTCACCGCTTCAAGGGTATCACTTGAGACTGATATCAAAGAGCAAACGGAAAACGATTTAGCAACATATTCTAATATCTTTTTAGAAGAAATCTCACAATTAAGCACAGACATTTTTTTAATCACGGATTTATTAAAGGTTCATGATTCATTGATTATAGACAACGGAGACACAATTTTTATTTCCGAAGCTAGTAGAGACATTGTAGAAACAGAATTTCTAGTTTGGCTTGGTATGAAGAAATCATATGATCAAATACGAATTCTTGATAACAATGGAATGGAAATCGTAAGAGCGAATTTCAATTCAGGAAATCCTACAATTGCTGAGGTGTTACAGAACAAAGCTGGTAGATATTACTTTGATGAATCAATAATATTAAATAATCGAGATTTATACATGAGTTTACTAGATCTTAATAAGGAAAATGGTGAAATCGAACTTATTGATGGACAACCGAAACCAATGTTAAGAGTTGCCACTCCACTATTCAATGATGATGGAGTGCAATTAGGTATCATTATTATTAATTATTTAGCTGATGAAATTTTTGATGCACTAGATTCAAGGGGAAGTGTTTTAGGTACTCATATCGAAATTGTAAATGAAGATGGATTTTACTTGTATGCCATTGATGAATCTGTTGAATTCGGATTCATGTATGGTTTGGACACTGAAACATTCAGTAAGTATCATAATTATGATATTTTCACAACTCCAAGCGGGGAAATACATAGTGAGGAATTTGAAGATGAATTTTACACGTCTATTAGATTGTCTAGTTTAGAACTAACTAATGCAGCCAACAAAAGTGGGAACAACGATTTAAACATAGTCTTCGGGACAAAAGAGTTCATCATTTTCACCGAACTAGATTTGAGTGAAAATCCTACCTACCAAGACATAATAATTTTATCTCTCACAGTATTAGGAATGCTTGCTGTTTCGTCTTTAGTAATCACTAGGTTATTAGATGAATCAATTTACCTTAGGAAAGAAAATATTAAAAGAATGACATATGATTCTTTACATGATTTACTTACAACCTTACCTAATCGAAAAAGCATATATGAACAAATAAGTAATCAATTACATCGTAAGAACAAGTTCACCTTATTGTTTTTAGACTTTGACGGTTTCAAACTAATTAATGATGAATTCGGGCATAACGTTGGTGATGAGGCTTTAATTCAGGGTTCTCAGAGAATTAAAGATAGTATTCGTTTTGATGATATCCTTGCTAGGATAGGTGGAGATGAGTTCATAGTTTTATTAAGAGACTTATCTGATTCTAAGGTTGTTTCTAGAATTTGCGAAACGATTGTTAGATCATTTGACAAATTGTTTGATTTAAACGGACATTCAGCATCAATGGGTGTTTCTATTGGAGCGTATATTTGTAAGGATAAGGCTGAAGATATTGAGGATATTGATGATATTGTAAGTAAATCGGACAAAGCAATGTATCACGTGAAAAACTCGGGAAAAAATAGTTACTCAATATTTAGTGAGGATTAAAATATAAAATGCCTATTTGGCATTTTTTATTTAACTATATTCGTTTAGTATTGAAATACATTTATAAACTCTCATTATGAATACTCAGCTCTAAATCCCAGGTTTTCATATTGCCTAATTCTAATTTATTCATAAAACAACATCAAAAAAACAACTTATAAACAGATAACCTCTAAGTCGTTTTATTTTATGTTTTTGCTCTTATGAATACTTTTGCTACTTTTTCATAACTGTACTAGTTCTTTCTAGATGTTCTTATATGACACGATTCTAAGTGATCATCTACCATTCCTACTGCTTGCATATAAGCATATATGATCGTCGAACCAACAAATGTCATTCCTCTTCTTTTTAATTCCTTAGATAATTTGTCACTTATATCGGTTGTCGCAGTAACAGATTCAAATGATTTGTGGTTACTAACAACTTGCTTATTATCCACAAAACCCCATACGAATGAATCAAAACTTCCAAACTCTGCTTGTATCTTCAAGAATACAAGAGCGTTTTTCCTTACTGAGTATATCTTCAACTTGTTTCTAATAATTCCCGCATCTTCTCTGAGTAGTTCAAGTTCTTGATCTGTCATGTGTGATATTTTTAAAGGATCAAAATTCTTAAAAGCGTTCTTATAACCATCTCTTCTCTTTAAAATCGTATACCAACTTAAACCTGCTTGTGCTCCTTCTAAAACTAGAAACTCAAATAATATAGTATCGTCATGAACTTCTATACCCCACTCCTCATCATGATATTTGGCGTATAGTTCTTCACCATCTTTGTTTCCAAAGCATCTATTTAATTTGTCCTGTTTCATAGTACTCCTCCTAATATGTTTATAAGAAAGGGCAAGTAGATTGCCCTTTATAATTTCATTTCGTAATAGTGTAAATCTATTCCCCACATGTGTATTTCTTTTATTTGTTTGAATCCTGTTTTCTCTAAAACGTTTCTAGAACCTTCATTGTTAATATCCGAAAGAGCTATTACCATGTCTAGTCCAAGTGTTTTTGAGTATCTTTTCAATTCAAGACTAACTTCAGTAGCGTATCCTAGTCCCCAATAATGTTGACTAAAACCGTACATTATTTCTATTTGTTCAAATTCCTTAACGTGACCAAGTCCACCATATCCAATAACCTCTCCGGTTTCTTTTGTTAAGATTTTAAATATCTTATTCCCAAGTTTATCATTGAAAGAAGTCACATAAAAGGTAAGCCATTTCTGAATCTCTTCATCTGACTTTTTGTTTTTACCTGGTAAGTATTCACAGACTTTGGGGTTACCTAATGTATTCTTAAGTATTTCAAAGTCTTTCTCTTCCCAAGGTACATAATACAATCTTTTACTTTCTAACATAATTAACCCCCTTAACAATTGCTAAATAGATGATTTGTAAGAAACTAAATCCAATCCATACCCATTTATTAAGACTAACAACAATCAAAATGAATACTAGAAGATCAAATGTATATGGATACATCGCCATAAATATAATAGCTAGTGTATTTTCTGAGTAATCTAATAGAATTGCGACAATTGGTACGTAGTTTAGATATCTATGTGTGTTTGATTCTTTAATATGTTTTGTTAAGAACGCAGTGACAGAAGCTAGAAATAGGAAATATACGATTGGCCATATTAAATCAAATGTAACTCTTAAAATGATATAGTACATTCTACCTTGAGCACCATATAATTCTCTTATTTGGTAGAGTTCTGTGACGTCTGTTTTAAATCCGGTATCGATACTATCTGATACCCCAATTAGTTCTTCAGTGAATGTATTTACCCATGGTAAAACCAAACTTACAAATAGTATAAAGAAAACCGTGAAGAAGAGAACTTGTTTCCATGTTACACTTTTGAGCCACTTGGTGTACGACTTTTTGATTTTAATATAAAGTCTTCTCATACCTATCACCTACTTATATTGTAGCACTATTTATGAAAGGATGTATATATGAAAATATATAAAGAAAAAAAAGAAGACGATTATTCGTCTTCTTTTATTACTTTTTTTAATCCTTCTGAGATGAAGTTTCCATAGTCTAGTGATTCGTCATACTTGAATACTAGGTTTGGAGTTTTTCTCATTTTTACTTTTTGTGATAATCTTGAACGAACAAAGTTAGAACTGCGTTCTAATGCTCTTCTTGCTGCTTCACGTTTGTTGTCTTGTCCTAAGATTGTGTAATATATTGTGATGTATGAAAGATCTTTAGTAACTTTGCAATCTGTGATTGTAAGGAAACCGATTGAGTCATCTTTTACTTCTCTTCTGTATATTTCAGTAAGAGTTCTTTGAATGATCGTTTTTAGTCTTTCTATTTGACTCATTTTCGAGGAATCTCTCTAACAACAGAAGCTTCTATGATGTCTCCGTCTTTGATGTCGTTATATTTCTCAATCATCATAGCATCCGGCAATTGTTCCGATTTTAGAAATCTTGAATGTATTTCTAACTTCAGCTTGTCCAGTTACTACTTCTTCGAATTCAGGATCTAACATTCCTGTTAAAGCTAATTCGATTTCTTCTAATGCTTTGTAAATTATATTATATAAGCGAATGTCTATGCCTTTTGCTTTTGCTGTATCTCGTACTGAACTACTTGGACGAACATTGAATCCCATGATGATTCCACCACTCGCTTGAGCTAGTGTAACATCTGTATCAGTGATTGTACCAACACTTGAACGAATAATATCAATTTTTGCACCTTCAACTTCAATTTTTTCTAATGAAGCTTTTAATGCTTCGATACTACCATGAGTATCTCCTTTGATGATTAAACGAAGTTCTTTTGTTTGTCCATCATCCATATTAGCGAATAAGTCTTCTAATGAAACTGCTTTTCCAACTCCACGTTCTTCTTTCCAAGTTCTATGGGCTCTTTCTTCAGAAACAAGACGAGCTTGTTTTTCATCAGTGAATACCATGAAACTATCTCCAGCTTGAGGTACATCATTCAATCCAGTTACTTCAACTGCTTTTGCAGGTTTGGCAACTGTCAATCTTTGATTAGTATCATCTGACATTGCACGAACTTTACCAAAGGTATTACCGGCAACTAAGATGTCTCCTATTTTTAATGAACCATTGGCAACTAATAATGTAGCGACAGGTCCACGTCCTTTATCTAATTTAGATTCAATTACATGTCCAGAAGCTAATCTGTTTGGATTTGCTTTATACTCATTTATTTCTGCAGTTAATTGGATCATTTCTAATAATGCATCAACACCATCGCCTTTTAAAGCACTGATGTTACAGAAGATTGTTTCTCCACCCCATGCTTCTGGGACTAAGTTATATTCTGTAAGTTCTTGCATTACACGGTCAGGATTTGCTCCTACTTTATCCATTTTGTTAACAGCAACAATAATTGGTACACCAGCAGCTTGTGCATGATCTATTGCTTCTTTTGTTTGAGGCATTACACCATCATCAGCAGCTACTACTAAGATTGTAATATCAGTAACTTGAGCTCCACGTGCTCTCATTTCAGTGAAGGCAGCATGTCCAGGAGTATCGATAAACGTAATTAAAGATCCGTTTTTCGTTACTTGATAAGCACCGATATGCTGAGTAATTCCCCCAGCTTCTCCTTCTGTTACTCTACTGTTTCTTATTGTATCAAGTAATGTTGTTTTCCCATGATCTACGTGTCCCATAATTGTTACTACAGGTGGACGTTCTTGTAGGTCTTCTTCATTATCTTGCATATCCATGTCTTCAAAACGAGTTAAGTCTGTGACTTGTTCGTCTTCTAATTCAAATCCAAAATCTAATGCGATAAGTTCAATTGTTTCACGATCAACAGATTGTGTTTGAGCTGCCATGATTCCAAGACCCATTAATTTAGTAATTACTTTACTAACAGGTACGTTCATTCCTTCAGACACTTCAGCTACTGTCATATCTTTTTTAAAGTATAATACCCCTTCACTCTTTTCCTGAGTGATTACTGGTATATTTGTTTTTCTTGTATCTTTTTGTTTTGTTTTCTTGATGTTTTTCTTTGCCATCAAAATCACCTCTTTCTTAGGAATTCATATATTCATTAATTTTCTTATTAAATCCCTGGTCATCAATAATCATTACTTTTCTGTTTTCTTTACCGATTGCCTTTGATAATTCATCGGTGGTGAATATATCGATAATTGTACAGTTAAAAGTAAATGCTTTATTAATAATCTTTTTTGTAATATTGTTCCCAGCATCATTTGCTAAGAATACTGTTAAGTTAGTTTTTTTCATTGCTTTTAAGACAAACTCTTCACCTAGCACTATTTTTCTAGCTCTTGTTGCCATACCTAGTAAGTTTAATATTTTATTCTTCATTATCAAGCAACTCCAGTAAATCATTGTATATTGATTCTTCTACAACTATGTTTAAGTGTCTATCTAATTTTTTTGATTTCTTTGCTTTTAAGATAACTGCTTTATCTTTTTTTAAGTAAGCTCCACGGCCGTTAATTTTCCCTGTGATATCTACTAAGACACCAAGTTCTTTATTTTTTACAACTCTAATCAATTCTTGTTTTGGAAGTTGTTCATTTGTTATCACACATTTTCGTAAAGGAGTTTTAAGCTTCTTCACTATCTAACCTTCTGTATCTGATTCCTTCTTCTTTAGCTTGTGTGATTGATTTTATTTCAATTTTCCATCCACTTGATTGCGCTGCAAGTTTTGCGTTTTGACCTTTAACACCAATTGCTGCTGTTAAGTCTTTGTCTTTAACGATAACCATTGCTTGTTTTTTCTTTTTGTTTGGATTAACTGCTACAACTTTTGCTGGTTCTAAAGCATTTAATACTAATTCAGCTGGTTCTTTGCTCCATCTGTATACATCTACTTTTTCACCTTGTAATGATTCTAGAACTTCTTTGATACGAGCTCCTTTAAATCCTACAACTGCTCCTACTGGATCAACGTTTTCATCATGACTGTATACTGCAACTTTACTTCTGTCTCCAGCGTCACGTGCAATACCCATGATTTCAACAGTACCATCCATGATTTCAGGACATACTTGTTCGATCAAACGTTTCACTAAGTTTTTATCAGTACGTGATACAAATACTTTAGGTCCTTTTGTCGTCATATCAACTTTAGTAATATAAACTTTCAATCTAGAACCTTCAGATACGTCATCAGATCTTAGTAACTCTTTACGAGGTAAGCTTGTTTCCATACCTATACCTAAATCTAAAGTTACAAAGTCTTTATTCAATGAAACAACTTCAGTGTTGATCATTTCGTTTTCACGATCTTTGAATAAGTCGTACGCTCTTTCTCTTTCAAGTTGTTTCAATCCTTGAGTAAGGATTTGTTTTGCACTTGAAGCTGCGATACGTCCAAAGTCTTTAGGTGTTTCTTTATAAGTAATACTATCACCTATTTTTGCTGTTTTACGTTTTTTACGTGCATCTGCTAAACTGATTTCACCTGGGTTAACAACTTCTTCAACTACGATGTAATCTGCACTTAATACGATTTGAGCTTTTTCTTCATTAAACTCAACTTTTGCATTTTCACTAGTCATGTGTTGTTTCTTATATGCGTTAAGAATTCCACGACCCATAATTTCTAATATTTTTTCTTTTTCTAAACCTCTATCAATTGCCAATACTTCTAATGCTTTGAAAAACTCTTTACTAATCATTTTCCATACCTCCTATAACATTATTGTTAAACGGATGAATTCTACATCCATGTAATTAACATCGTGAACTGTTTTATTTTTGATTTTGACTGTCAAAACATTGTCTTTAAACTTCTGTAATTTACCTTCAAGTTTTTGCTCTAAAGTCTTAATATACACTGGTTTTCCAACTGCTCTTTTTATTTCTTCACTATTTCTTAATTCTCGTTCAGCTCCAGCACTTGTTACCTCTAACATGTACGGCTCTTTAAACGGATCGATTTCGTCAAGTTTATCGCTTATAGCATGACTTACTTTGATGCAATCATCGATATTTATATAAGAATCGTTCTCGATCATGACACGTAAAATATCATTACCAGCCTCTTTGACACTTTCGATATCATACAGGTAATAATTAAGTTCTTCGATAAATGGTCGTAATTGTTCTAATAGTTCCATATTATCCTCCTTAAATCATAAGAAAGAGCCGGTTTTGACCGACTCTCTAACTCATATGCATTTGTATTTTATCATAGATAGATATGAATTGCAAGTCTATTGTTATCCCTTAATTTCTTGGAATCGCAGTCCTGAACTCTCATATATTCTTCTTATATTATCTTCAAATCCTTTACCTGATCCCCAGTCAAATCTGAACAGTAGTCCAGAACCTCCACCACTGCTACATGCGTGGACTTCAGTATAGTCTTCTTTATCGATAAAAACAATACTTATTGACATTCTATTCTTGTTCATCATCGAGTATGTTTCATACACATAAAAATAGCTATAAGTATCAAGTTGAGATGAGTGTACAATCTCTCCTCTTTTTTGGCCCCTTTTAAATATGTCTTTTACAACATCTCCTCGTTCGTATACTTTTAAAATCATTATCCCATCTCCTAGTAAATTAGTTAATTATATTTTAATATATTCCTGAGGATATATCAATTGAAGAAATATTATTTGTTATGACCATATTTTGATAATGGTCATCTATTACGGTAGTTCGCGAACGAACTACCGCTTGTTATAGCCTTATTTGTAAATAATCACTTTTATTGACCTTAATTATAAAATGGTTTATTTTTAAAACTATTTGCTCTATAATAAGTCAGCAAACAAAAATAAATCATATAGGAGATAAAAAAATGAAAAAATTATTTACTTTATTACTTGTTTCTGTACTTGTACTTTCACTAACAGCTTGTGCTGGTGAAGATAATAGTGTAGAGCTACAAACTCAAATTGATGAATTAGCAGCAAGCGTTACTCAATTAGAGACAGATTTACAAACTGCATTAGATAACTTAGAAACAGAACAAAACGATTTATCAGGAACTTATGTTGGTTATTCATGGAAAGGTGAAGCAAGTGGAACATTATTAGAAGACGCTTCACAAAAAATTGAAACAACTTTAACTTTAGATGCTGATGGAACAATCGTTGACGCTGAAATGTTATTTTGGAAACTTAAAGATGGTTCATGGTACACACGTCAAGATGGTACTGCACATGTATCTGCTGATTTAAGTGTAACTCCAATAGCAGCTACTCCTGGTAGCAGTTATGCAAAAGGAACTTCAATGTTTACTGTTGACACACATGACTTCATGTCTTTATATGCTGTCGAAGTTGATGAAGCAGGAAACGCTGCATTCTTATTTGTAGATCCAATTACAAGATACCAATTCGAAATCTTATTACCTGTTGGTTACGACTTTACTACACAAGTTAGTACTGTAACGGTAGATGGTACTCCTGGAGGATTTATTCCTACAGTAAGAACTTCTGGTTCAGGATTATTTAAACCTGCATCATGGACTGAATTAGTTGGTATGAACATGTTCAGTATTTCAATGTTTAGTCATGTAATGCAAGATACTGGAGTATTTGAAGGACTTAACGGAGATTCTACAATGCAAGAATTATTAGAATCTGTTGGTGTTGTATTCACAGAAGGTGTTCCAACAACAACTGATGGTCTTGATTATGGTCGTCACAGTAATGGTGGATGGCAAGGAAATTACGAAGCTATCGCTGCATACTTAATCGGTAAAAACGTAAGTGACATCACAACATTAGTTGATTGGGATGTTGAACGTTGGAACTTAGCTATAAATGAAAATAATATCTTTGGTGTTGATTTAGTTGCAGGTGCTACTAAAACAGCTCAAAATTCATTAGATACAATTGCTGGAGCTACAGTGAGAATGTCTAGAGAATCAACTTCATTCCAAAGAGCACTAGTTGCTGCTGGAGTTATCTCAGAAGAAGATATAATAATCGGAAGATTCTAGATTAAAAAAGTTAATAAATAAAAACCATATTCAGACCGAATATGGTTTTTTATAACTCGTTTTCTAATTCTTCTTCCGTTTCAGCAATGAACTGTCTCATAAATTTTAACTTTCTTAGATATATACCTTTTGAGAATTCAAAATGGAATTTATCAAGATTGTCATCAAGATTTGGTATGTATTTCTTAGTTCTTAACAATACTGATTTATAACTAACTTCATCTTGTTCATGTTGCTCGGCTAAAGTGTCCCACAAGATACATAGAGCTCCGACTTCATCAAGCTCATCAGAATCCATTAATATATATGATTCTTTACATAGGTTAGGTGTATCATTTCTATTATGATATAGGACACCTTCTAATACTTTTTCTTTGAAATCATTTTGTAGATCAAACTGGTTTAAGAAAATTTTAGCTTCGTTATATGAGGTTATCGCATGGTTTTCTGTTGCATTCCACGAGCAGTCATGAAGTATTGAACTATACGTTAGCACTTCCAAATCTCCACCCAACTCTTTTTGAAGTCTTTCAGCCCACATCAACACTCTTAATGTGTGTCTATATCTTGATCTAAATGGATAATTCGGTCTGTTGTTTTCTTGTATCTTTCTCCTCGTAAAATCTAACGCAACCTCTTTGGTAAGTATCATGCTAGATCCTACTTATATGGTGCATGATTATGCTTCCTGCAACACCAACATTCAAACTTTCAACATTTGTTTTTATTGTTATATTTTCTGATGTTAGTGAAAGTACTTCTTTGCTTATTCCGCTACCTTCATTCCCTAAAATTAAAGCTAGTTTTTTATCATACTCAATTTTAGATAGTTCAACACCATTCATGCTAGTACCGTAATACTTATAGTCTGGATTTTGAATCATGAATTCTATTGTATTTTTCTCTATTATATTCAATTTGAATAGATTACCTTGTGTACTTCTAATAACTTTATCATTATATAAGTCGCAAGTATTATCTAAAACGACAGTATTAAACCCAAATCCAAGTGCACTTCTAAGAAGTGTCCCTAAATTACCGGGATCCTGAATTCTCTCTAAAATCAAGACTTTATCGGTGACTTCATTATTTTTAACTTTTTCACAAACACAAAGTATCCCTTGAGGTTTCTTTGTTTGCGATAATTTTTCTAATACAGGTAACGTTACATAAATAACCTTATCTCCTACAATGGTCTCATCTATTGTAAATACAGTTTTAATATTCCCATATTTAACAGCTTCCTCATATAAATGATATCCTTCAGTTATAAATTGATTCTCTAAGTCTCGATACTTCTTGTTATGAAGTTTAACCGTGTCTTTTATTAGTTGGTTGTTTACACTGCTGATTTTCATAAGACCACCTCAAAATAATTATAACATATAAAAAGGAGTATAAAACTCCTCTTTTTTATGAATTAATTGTGATAATCTGGTTTAAATCTTTATAGTGTTATTTTTTTCTAGTGAACCATCTCATATCTAAAAACTTAGGTAAGAGTGTTCCACTTTTTGACGAACTAGTATTTGATAGGGTATTACCATTCCATAACAATCCAAATATGAAAATCATACTTCCCAAAGTAATAACATAATAATAGTTTCCGTTAACAAGGTAAGTCAGTTCTGCATCTTCTTTTGTGTCCAATATAAGTTGATACTCTGTGTCTAACTCATCGTATATAACGGATGATTCTATTGTCCCAAAATCAGATTCGATTTGCAAGACGTAAAATGTACTTGAATCGATACTGTCTTCCATAACGTAATAGTTTATCATTTGGCCGTTATCATCTATATACCAGTCATCATTGATCAAATCATATTTGTCTGACAAAAGTTCCTGATTCTGAAGATCCTGATTCTCATTAAAGAAGTTTTCTTCAACATATGAACTGAAAATCGGATAATGAGATCTCTTTATAGATTCATCAGGATTTTTAATACCAATAACTCCATATACTATAATAGCTAACCCTATAAAAATAATAAATAGTTTTTTACCTATTGAACTATACATAATTCCCCACCTCGAAATAATTATACCATGTTTAAGGAGATTAGATATGTCATATTTGTCCTAAAAGGCGCAAATAAAAAACGGAGTGTTTACTCCGTTTCATAACCATCATTAATCCAACCTTGTATTCCATCAGTTAAATTGTAAATTTCTGTGAATCCTTCTTTGTAAAAAATGGCAGTTGCGTCAACGCTTCTGTTTCCACTATTACACATTAATACGATTGGTTTATCTTTATCTAGTTGAGAAAACGAAGAACGATCATTTTCTATGATATACACATCCATAATATAATCAAATCCACTTATTTTCATTTCTTGATATTCAAGATATGTTCTAACATCAACGAATTGATAATCCGATTTGTTTTCTAACATCACTACTAATTCCTCATTAGAAATGTTAGTGTACTCTACTTTATCATTACTACATCCAGAAAACGTAATAACAGATATTGAAAGTAGAACAAAAACTAATACTTTTTTCATAATATTCACCTCGAACATATTATATTTCATATTTAGTTCGTTTGCAAACTTTATGAAAACTCTTTTGCTAAAACTTCGCTGACCACAAGTCCCTCAAAAGTAATATCTCTGTGGTTTTTAGCATCACAAATCAAGTATTTTGTCTTCTCGATTGTTTCATTAATAATTTTTTCAAAGTCAAAATGTGTTTCATATTGTAGACACTTTTTCATATTGGGAGCAGTTGTTGGTTTCTTAGGTACATAGACAGTACAACAATCTTCAAACGGCTTGATACTTGTTAAATAGCAATCTATCTTTTTGCTTATATCTATGATATCTAATTTGTCATATGTTGAAAGTGGTCGAACAATTGGCATTGTTACTGTACGACTCACAACATTAATTGATTTCAATGTTTGTGATGCCACTTGCCCAATTGACTCCCCATTAATTAATATAAGATCATCATTCTCTAATGCTATACGTTCTGCGATACGATACATCATTCTTCTCATGATTGTAATGTTATAAGATTCAGGTATGAATTCTAATAACGCCTGATGCATCTTCTCAAATGGTACCATATATAATTTGATTTTAGATCGTGGCGCATATAACGCCATTTTTTCTGTCAAATCAATAACTTTTTGTGCAGACTCTATACTGGTTAATGGTGTAGACTCGAAGTGAATACATTCAATCTCGATACCTTGTTTCATTGCTAAGAATCCAGCTACCGGTGAATCAATCCCACCACTTAACATTAATAGCCCTTTTCCAGCAACTCCAACAGGGAATCCACCCATACCTTTAATTTTTTTACAATATAAAAATGCAGCATCAGTTCTTACTTCAACATGTAGTGTCAATTCAGGATTATGAACATCTACTTTTAGTAAGTCTGTGTTACTTAAAACATACTTTGCTACAACTTTGCTGATTTCTTGAGATGTGATTGGATATAGTTTATCACTTCTTTTAGATTCAACCTTAAACGTAACAACTTTGTCTTTTAATTCCCCTTGAACTACTTCTAAGGCTCTTTTATTAATAGACTCTGTATCTTTATCAACTTTTGAAACAAGACTATAACCTCTTAGTCCTGATACTCTATCAAGACCTTTAATTACTTCATTGTGGTCTTCTCCATTTAATAAGATATACATTCTATCATGATTTCTCTCATACTTTACATTGTCATTATTTACTTTTTCTCTAATAAGGTTATTAACCCTATCGATAAACATTTTCTTGTTTTTTCCTTTAAGTGTTAGATCACCATATCTAACTAAGATTCTTTCATACATTCTACCGACTCCTTTTGTTCAAAGATATAATACCACAATTGTTTGCAATTTAGTAATATTTTGTTAAAATCTTTATAGGTGATAATTATGTTTATAGCTGAAGACAAAGGTAAGACAAAAGAAGAGAATTATGAATTGATCTTAGAGAATCAAAAATACTTGTTAATTGAGAGTGATGAGTTTGTTACTTCACTATCAAATCTAAGTGCTTTACTGAATTATTTCTTAGATGACATTAACTGGGTTGGATTCTACCTTTATGATGGACAGAAATTATATTTAGGACCATTCCAAGGATTACCTGCTTGTACAGAGATTAAGATGGGTATTGGCGTATGTGGAACTACTGCTTTAGAACAGAAATCATATATTGTAAAAAATGTACATGATTTCCCAGGACATATCGCTTGTGATAGCAATTCAAGTAGCGAAATTGTAATTCCAATTCTTAAAGATAATAAGCTTATTGGTGTCTTGGATATTGATTCACCTACTATTAATAGATTTAATGAAATTGATAAAGAATATTTAGAGAAAGTAGTGTCGAAATTAGTTGACATTATCTAATGCTTTCTATATAATAAATATGCGCATGTGTAATAAAGGCAGCTAAATAATGAATTTGTTTTCTGCTGAATGTTCCGTAAAGGGTTGAAAGTAATCATTGCTGACACGGTGAAATCATTAAAACATTCTGATTAATAGAATCGTTATTACTCTTGTGAAAAAATAAAAGGAGGAATACATTATGGCACGTTATACAGGACCAAGTTGGAAAAAAGCTAGAAGATTAAAGTTCAGTATCAGTGAAACTGGTAAAGAATTAGGTAAAAGACCTTATGCTCCAGGGCAACATGGACAAAGAAGAGGGAAATTATCTGAGTATGGAGTTCAATTACAAGAAAAACAAAAAGTAAGATTTACTTACGGTGTAAATGAAAAACAATTCAAGAAAATCTTCCAAGCAGCAAAAAAATTACAAGGTAAACAAGGTGAAAACTTCTTATTCTTATTAGAATCAAGATTAGATAACTTAGTTTATAGAGCTGGATTAGCATCTACAAGACGCCAATCAAGACAATTAGTAAACCATGGACATGTTTATGTTGATGGACGTAGAGTGGATATCCCATCATACAGAGTACAACCAGGACAAGTTTTCACTTTAGGTGAAAAAGCACGTAAATTTGATATCGTTAAAGATTCTTTAGAAGCTCAAGTTACAAGACTTGAATTCGTAAGTTTCGATGAAAACAAATTTGAAGCAACATATGTTCGTTTACCTGAAAGACAAGAAATCTTAACTGACATCAAAGAAAACTTAATCGTAGAATATTACAACAGATAATTTAAAAGCATCCAATGGATGCTTTTTTTATTTGTCCTAAATACATTCTTAGTTTGTATGATATAATTACATTCTGGAGGGGTTAAATTGAATAAACTAATATCTATAATTGCACTACTAGCATTTATACTATTTCTTACAGGCTGTGATGAGGGAGTAGAACAAAGAACACTATCTTGTACTGATGGAAACGAAAGCTTAAATGTGGTATATCAGGAAGATAGGATTATGTCAATTGCAAGCGCAATCGATGGTGAATCAATCAATCGTCAGGATAACTATGAAGAAATTCTATCCTTAGAAGAAACTTTGATTGAAACGTATGGAAGTAATAATACAACAATTTTCGAAGTTATGGAAAACTTTGTACTCTATTTTGAGGAAGAAGCCGATGGCAACATATTATGTGATACTGTAGTTGACAATGTTAAATATAAAGAAGATGCAGAAGCGGAAAATAACCAAAGTATATTTGGAATTAATATGGCAAAGGACTCAGTTCTAGCAGATGCTCTTGCAATTGAAAATGCTTCAAAATTGTATTGCTCACAAACAATTTGTGAATCAGATCAGGAATTAACATGGACTCAGTTAAGTCCTTATATTGAGGGGCTTGATGAAGATGATTATGATTTCACTAATAACACTGGAATTATAACTACTAAAACTTCTTCAGGTTGGACCGTAGATATAGAGGCTGATGGTACTGGGGCATGGGAAATTATCCAGAATTCTGTTCCCTCTAGTTGTGATCGAGATTGCATTATTGAAGATATAGACTAAAATAAAAAGCATCCAATTGGATGCTTTTTTTATTCCGTTTGTTCTTCTGCTAAAACTATAGCGATTCTTACAAGTTCGACAAACTCATCTCTGTAATTACTAAATTCAGTCCCCGTACTAAGAGTTGCTTTTTGAATTACGTTTATTAAATTAGCCTCACCTTTGTATTGCGAATCGATTAATACTAATCCAAATTCTACGATAGAACTGGCAAAACTATATGTTTCACTCATTTCAGTAGATTCCTCAACTAGAATTACATGGCTTGTACTTCTATCAAAATTAAAGTTTGCTGTCTTATAATTGATTTTCAAGGTTGCTACTTCTCCATTGAAATTGGTTCCATTATATTTTAAATCAGTTACTACTTCAAATTCTTTAGGATCAATTTCTTCAAGAGAACCTGCAGGTATTATCTCGTAAAATGCAATAACCTCATGTCCTGCTCCTAAATCACCTGCATCAACTTCATTATTATCAAAATCTTCAAAGTTCAACATTCTATTCTCGTACCCTATAAGTCTGTATCCTTTTACATACATAGGATTGAACTCAACTTGTAGTTTTACATCTTTGGCTACAGTAACTAAGCTTCCGCCTAGTTCACTTACAAATACTTTTTTTGCTTCTAGAATAGAATCTATATAGTAGTATACTCCATTACCTTTATCGGCTAAGATTTCCATTTTACTATCTTGTAAATTACCTGTACCAAATCCTAAAACACTTAGATACACTCCTGTTTCACGTTTCTCTTCTATTAAGTTTTCTAATTCTACAAGACCTGATGTTCCAACATTGAAATCACCGTCAGTACAGAGGATTACTCTGTTGTTTCCACCATCAATAAAGTATTCCTCAGCTTTATCGTAGGCCAAATTAATACCAGCTTCACCATTTGTACTTCCACCAGCTTCCAAACTATTTATTGCATCTTTTATTTCTTCTTTATTATTACCATCAACACCATCAAGAACTACTCCGCTTGATCCAGCATAAACGACAACAGTAATCCTATCTTGTCCACGCAGTTCGTCAACAAGCATTGATATTGCGTTTTGTAATAAAGGTAATTTATCTTTTGCACTCATACTTCCTGAGACATCTAGTAAAAACACTAAATTATTACCTTCGGTTTCTTCAAATTCTATTGTTTCGGTTTTCATTCCTATCATTAATAATTGATGTTCGTTGTTCCATGGTGCATCATGAATTTCACTTGTTATACCAAATATATCATTACCTTCTGGCAGATTTAAATCATAATCAAAATAATTAACAAGCTCTTCTATTCTAACACTGTCTACTGGAGGTAACTGCCCATCGTTTATGAATCTCCTCATATTAGAATATGATGCGGTATCCACATCTGCACTAAATGTTGATACAGCCATATCATTTGTACTCGTATACCCTGTCTCTACTAAACTACCATATGCTTCCAAGTCGTTTCCGATTTGTCCACTATTATAGACGTGAAAATTAAAAGCACTATCTGTTATTATTACATAATTACCGTTAGTAAATGTTTCACCTTTAATTAATTCAGGTATATATGTCATTGTAGGCACACTAACCTCATTTTCAATCGGTTCTATTTCAGTTTTTGACTCATCGTTACTACATCCGCTTATAAAAATAACTAGTAGCAACAATATTATTAAATTAATTTTTTTCATTAAACTCAACCTTCCCTGATCTACTTCCATTATACTTAAGAATATGTATTTATAAATACTGGGCAGATAAGTTACAAAAAAAACTAAGAAAACTTAGTTGTTTTTTAGATTGAATGCTTCGTTTATTATGATTGCTACTTCCATGGCTGATTTATTTGTATTATCTATCTTAATGTAATTCTTGTATGGCACTTCACCGTCATGTGATGTCATTCTATGTCTTTTCATTGAAGATACAATTTCGTTTTGAGACCATTCAATATTTCGTTTCGTCCACTTTTTATTCAGTCTATTTTCTGATATATTTCTAGTTTTTCGTGTTTCTAAATCACTATATAATTCTACATAATATCTATCAGCAGCTTTGAATATTTCGTCATTTTTCTTAAAGCAGTCCCAATCAGCTTGTGAATCAAAATCCCAAATAACTGTGAATATGAATCCAGGTTTTTGAAGTTTTGCTACTCTCTCCATAATGTCTTCTCTCATTTTAACAATTAGATCCAATCCTTCATCCCATGTCAAATACTTTAAAACAAGATCAATTGTAGTGTGATTATGAAAGAGTGGAAAGTTTGTTAGTTTCTCTAATTCTTCTCCTACTGTCATTTTACCAACAGCTTGTGGACCGAATATCGTAATGTATTTCATAATAACCCCTCCTATTTATTCAAGTATAACATAAAAAAAAGACGAATTTAATCGTCTTTTACTTTTTTACTGCAGCATTTACTAATGCTAGGAATGATTCACTATCTAAACTTGCTCCACCAACTAAGGCACCATCAATATCACTCATTGATAATAACTCATCTATGTTAGCAGGTTTAACACTTCCACCATATTGAATACGTACTGCTTCACTAACTACTTCTCCAAATAAACCTTTAACAACGCTACGGATTCCTTTTATTGTATCGTTAGCCATTTCAGAAGTTGCAGTTCTACCTGTACCTATTGCCCAAATCGGTTCATAAGCAAGTACTAACGAGCTTACTTGTTCTTTTGATAATCCTTTTAAAGCAGCTTCAACTTGTCCTTTGACAAATTGATCTGTTTGTCCAGATTCTCTTAATTCTAAACTTTCACCACAACATACAATTGGTACTAAGTTATAATTGAATGCTTGATGTACTTTTTTGTTAACATCTGTATCAGTTTCATTGTAGTATGCACGTCTTTCACTGTGTCCAATAACTACGTATTCTACTCCGATATTTTCTAGTAATGGTGCACTAACTTCACCAGTGTAAGCTCCTGTATCTAAGTAATGCATATTTTGCGCTCCAATTCTTAAGCTATCACCTTGTCTTTTAACAAGATCTCTTAAGATTGGTGCAGGTGCACATACAACACTTTCAACAAATTCACTTGATGGAACATTTTGATTTATATTATATATAAATTGTAATGCTTCATCTCTGGTTTTGTGCATTTTCCAGTTTCCAGCAATAATTGGTTTTCTCATATTATTCATCCTATCCTAATAATTTTTCTATGCTTTTTAGTGCTTTTTCGCTATCAGGTCCATTTGCTATGATTTTAACGTTTTCACCATTAGGGATTGCTAAACTCATAAGTCCTAAAATGCTTTTTGCATCTACTACTTTATCATCATACTGTAATCTTACTTCTACATCAAACATGTTAGCCGTTTGTACTAATTTTGCTGCAAGAGATGCATGTAATCCTACTGTGCTTCTTAACTCGATTATTTTTTCCATAATATTGTATCCTTTCTAAAACATTCGTGGTGTACTTACCCACAAGATTCTAGCGATTATTCTTGAAGTATTCTCTATGTAGTTAAATTGTTCGCCATATAGTAAAAAGATTTCTCCTTTTTACAAACATATTTTTTGATTTAATTCTATATCTTTACCTATTAAGTGTTAAACTTCGTCAACACATGCTAACCCAGGAAGCACTTTACCTTCTAGATATTCTAGAGAAGCTCCTCCACCTGTAGATATGTGTGTAAATTTATCTGCAAAACCTAAACTTATTGCAGCAGCGGCACTATCTCCACCACCAATAATAGTTGTAGCGTTTTCTAAGTTTGCTAATGTTTCACAAATCCCAATTGTTCCTCCAGCGAAATTACTGAATTCAAATACACCAACTGGTCCATTCCATAAAACTGTTTTTGCATCTTTTAGGATTTCTCCATAGTTTTTAAGTGTTTGTGGTCCTGTATCTAATCCCATTTCATCAGGTTGAATATCATCAAAACTAGCGATTCTGATTTCTGAGTCATTGCTAAATTCTTTCGTTACTCTTAGATCAACTGGTAAAACAAGTTTACCATCAGCTTTTTCTAATAATTCCTTAGCTAAATCTAATTTATCATTTTCACAAATTGATGTTCCAATTTCATAACCTTGTTGTTTGAAGAACGTATAACTCATTCCTCCACCAATTAAAACTTTATCAGCAATTTTTAATAAGTTTTCGATAACACCAATTTTGTCTCCAACTTTGGCTCCGCCTAATATTGCGATAAAAGGTCTCTCTGGTGCTTCTACAACTCCACCAATAAATTTAATTTCTTTTTCCAATAAATATCCAGCAGCTACTTCAGCAATATTTGCTGCAATACCAACATTTGAAGCATGGCTTCTATGTGCAGTACCGAATGCATCATTTACGAATACATCTCCAAGTGATGCCCAGTATTTACCTAATTCAGGATCGTTTTTACTTTCTTTTTTACCAACAACATCTTCGAATCTAGTGTTTTCAAACATTAACACTTCTCCATCTTTTAATTTGTTGATTGCTTTCTCTAATTCTTTACCTCTTGTATAAGGTACAAATAAAACTTCTTGTCCTAATTTCTCTGATAAGCTTTTTGCTACAGGAGCTAAACTTTTCCCTGCTTTATCTTCTTCAGTTTTTACTCTCCCTAAATGTGAGAATAAAATAACTTTACCCTTACGTGCTACAACATCTTTAATTGTAGGTAAAGCTTGTACGATACGGTTATCATCTGTAATAACCCCATCCTTCATTGGTACATTAAAATCTACTCTAATTAAAACTTTTTTACTTTCAACATTCATGTCTCTAACAATCTTTTTTGCCATTATATGAATCCTCCATTTTTGTTTCTTCACATATATTATACAAGATTTTCATAGTAAAATCTATTAATAAGTCCATCGTGTAAACACTTTCTTTTTACAATATATTCAACTAAAACGTTTGCTTTCTTCAGTTGGTTTTTTATTGTGTTGATTCTCACGTCAATATCTAACTTCTGACTATTCTTAAAAACGACTCTTATTTTATCATTAATTCTATAATAATCCTGAATATTAAAGAGGTTAATTAAGATACATTTGTAGTTCCTAAAACTATGCGTCGGAACTAATAAGATGTCATCAGAAACAAAAAAAGGCACTTTACTATTGGAGCCAGAAATCATCTTGCTGAACTCAATTCTACCTTCAAGGGTTGAGTAGTTTTTAAGACATAGCTGTTGAATGAAATTCCTAAATCCAGTGTTCATACTCGTAGTTGTGTAGTCATTTACTTCAATTCCATTATAATTCCTTTTTATGTAGTTCATATTATCACCAATTACATTATATTACTTTACTCAATCTAGTTTAATACATCTCTATTGAAAAAATGTAAAAAAAGAGAGACTAGATAGTCTCTTTTTTAGCTCTCGTCTTTGCAAGCAAGTAAAACAAATAAGTAACAAATATTAGTAGAATTACTGAGAATATCAAGTATACAAAATTAAATTCCCATCCACCGAATGTTGTAACAGTACCCCAATTCCAAAACCACTCAAGAGGTGTTCCCTTTTCAGGATGGTTTGTATAGAAGTAATTAGAATACTCTCCAGAGATAATTCCGAACAAATTGTTTATTATAGTACTGCTTAAGAAGATGATTAAAATCACTCCAGCAGTCTTTTTAAATGTCTGCCAACTTATGCTTATGAAATCATTAAAGAACGCCCACGCAGCGATTACAACTATTAAGATGTGACCTACGATATATGCCATGCCTCTCAATGATAGTATGTTTGCGTAATTTGATAAGCTGTCCGCAAATAGAATTGATAAGAACGCAGCTAACATATTTAAACTGAACGCTAAACTAAACGCTGTTTTATTCATTTTAATGAATGCAAATAGTAATACAAAGTTTGCAAAGTGACAAACTTGAAAAGGAATCAATTCAATATCAAACAAATAATTATTTGTATAAATCTCATAATTTCTCAAAAATAAAAATAACACCGCAATTGAAGATAATACAATTCCTAGTATTCTTTTTGATTTGAAGGATAAATTTCTAGCAGAATAATGTAATAAAACCGTAATTATAATTGGTGATAAAATAAATAAGTAATGCCAAGAACTCCACATTGTGAAAGTCATAAAATCCCCTCCATTCAAATTCGATTATACTACAAAATTAATTAAAAAAAAAGGCGAAATTCGCCTTTACTTTTTAATTAATCTTAATTCAGTTTCTGGATCAAAGAAATGAACCATATTCATATCAAATGCTACTTCAATAACATCTCCAATAGAGATATCTGTTCTTGCATTTACTCTAGCTGTAATTGCTTCTGGACCAATTTTAGCATGGATGTTTGTTTCAGCACCTAATAACTCAGCTACTTCTACAGTCATCTTAACTAATGAACCAGGATAAGTTAACTTGACATTATTATCATCATGGATATGTTCAGGTCTTACCCCTAAAATAATATCATTTGATGACATTTTGTTATCTGCGATAATTTTTAGTTTATCTTTAGGAACTACAACGTTGATTCCTTCGCCAACGAAATGATCCCCTTGAATTTTACCACTTAAGAAGTTCATTGGAGGAGTTCCGATAAATCCACCTACAAATATATTATTTGGATTGTCGTAAATGTCTTTTGGAGCTCCAACTTGTTGGATATATCCGTCTTTCATTACAACAATTCTAGTTGCCATTGTCATTGCTTCTATTTGATCATGTGTTACATAAATTGTAGTTGTTCCAATACGTTCATGTAATTTAATAATTTCAGCACGCATTGCTACACGTAATTTTGCATCTAAGTTTGAAAGAGGCTCATCCATTAAGAATACTTTTGCATCCCTAACAATTGCACGTCCTAAAGCAACACGTTGACGTTGCCCTCCTGATAATGCTTTTGGTTTACGATCTAAATATGGAGTTAATCCTAAGATGTCTGCTGCGTTTTGAACTCTTTTGTCAATTTCATCTTTAGGCATTTTTCTTAATTTTAATCCGAAAGCCATATTATCATATACACTCATATGAGGGTATAATGCATAACTTTGAAATACCATTGCAATATTTCTATCTTTAGGTGCCACATCATTAACTAATACATTATCAATGTATAATTCACCAGCACTGATTTCTTCTAATCCTGCAACCATTCTTAATGTTGTAGATTT
Organism: Candidatus Izemoplasma acidinucleici; assembly: GCA_004195325.1. Lineage (GTDB taxonomy): Bacteria > Bacillota_I > Bacilli_A > Izemoplasmatales > Izemoplasmataceae > Izemoplasma > Izemoplasma acidinucleici. The sequence continues at coordinate 57,629 of SDWO01000025.1, forward strand.
CCCACAACCAGATGGTCCAACAAATACGATAAATTCTTTATCTTTAACCTCTAATGAAAAGTCAAATACTGCTTGAACACCATTATCATATACTTTATCTAATCCTTTGAACTGTAAACTTGCCATAAAAACATCTCCTTTTAATCTAATATTATTCTATTACATTATATAAAAAATACCAATACTTTGCTATGTGCAAGATGCACAAAGATAAACATCAGTATTTGAATAACATATATATTGCGTTAGCGCCTTTAAAAGTCCTAACATTTATATCCGTTGCGGATATAAAATTATCTAATCTATAATTCAGTGTATTTCTATGCATAAATAATTTTTTAGCACTTAGAGAGCTATTTAAGTTATTCTCAATAAATTCTCTTACTGTGTGGATTACTTCTTTGTTTGTTTTCATAGTAAGATACTCAATTATTAAATGCCTTAATTCATCTTTTTGTTTTAATATCACATAGGGAATAACATCTTCAAAGAAATACACGTTATGAGGTAATTCATTTAGAATCTCTTTTATTAAGATTCCCAATCCAAATCCCTCTTCTAGATAAGGTTCGATAAACATCGTGACATCTCCACCAAAATCTTCTTGAATAAGTTCCTGAAAAGAAACCAAATCTATTGGTTCTTCATTAAAATAATCGAAATCAGTTATTGTTATTAGATTGTCTTCAATAGTGTCTATAACAATGTTCTCATTAATAGAACTGAATAATGATTCTAGTTCTGGATTAAGAGGGTTTTGGTAGACGTATACTTTTCTTTTCATAGTTTTCACCTTATCGTTATTATAACATAAAAAAAAGTAGTTAAACTACTTTTAATTCACGTTGTTTATTATTGTTATAGTCATTATAGAAACTACTAATGGTATGAATGATACAAAAACTCAAATCGCACTAAAAAAGCCCTTTATTAAGGGCTTTAATTAATTAGATGTTTTTGTATAATTTTGCGATTGCTTCTTTTGTAAAGCCAAAGAACTCAATTGCGTCTTGAGCTGGTGCACTAACACCAAATGTCTCAATACCTTTTACATTGTTAGCAAATTGGTACCAAAGGTCTGGAGTACCCATTTCCATTGCTAATCTTTTCGTAATATTTAATGGTAAGATACTATCTTTATATTCTTTAGATTGTTT
>SDWO01000168.1 GCA_004195325.1 Candidatus Izemoplasma acidinucleici
TGTTGTTTAATCTCTTGTTTTTGCATATTCTCACCTAGTTTAAAGACTCAAGATTTCTCTTGAGTCAGTTGTTATCTACCATGACATTGTTTGTATTTTTTACCACTACCACAAGGACAAGGATCATTTCTTCCTACCTTTGTAGCAGTTCTTGGTTTACGTTTTGTTTGTTCTTCTTTACCTGAATATGTACTGATAGGTTTTGCTACTTGCACACGTTGCATATTCTCTCTAACAATCGCGCGTAATACATATTTAGTTACATCTTCTTCGATGTTTATTATCATATCTGTAAACATTTGGAATCCAGTTTCCTGGTATTCACGTAATGGATTCATTTGGGCATAACTTTGTAAAACGATTCCTTGTCTTAATTCAGACATTTGATCGATGTGTCTTACCCAGTAAGTATCTACTACTTTTAAAGTAATTGCTTTTAAGAAATCATTGAATTTCTCATCTGTGAATTTCTCTACTTTTTTATCAATATCAGACATAGCTAAATCAACAAGATAATCACTTACTTCTTGTGGTGATTTGTCTAATTCACTTTTACTAACTAAATTCAGATTGAAGTAACGACCATTTAGTTGTGTGAATAATTCATTTTTATCCACTTGGTTTGAATTTCCTTCAACTGTGTATGTAGCTGATACTCGATCTAGAGTTCTTTCTACCATACCTTTAGCAATATCAGTGATTGATTCTTCAAATAGGATGTCGCGGCGCTGTCCGTAAATTACTTCACGTTGCTTACGTAATACTTCATCATATTGTAGAACTGTTTTACGTCTATCAAAGTTATTACCTTCAATTTGTTTCTGAGCTCGTTCAACCATACGGCTGAAGATTCCATATTCAATAGGTGATTCATCTTTTGAATCACGTGTTTTGGTTAACATTGTGATTTGTTTTTGGAAACGTTCTCCACCAAATCGTTGCATTAATTCATCATCTGCACTTAAGAAGAAACGAGAGTAACCTGGATCTCCTTGTCGTCCTGAACGACCACGTAACTGGTTATCAATACGTCTTGATTCGTGACGTTCTGTACCAAGTACCGCAAGTCCACCAAGTTCAACTACACCTTCACCAAGTTTAATATCTGTCCCACGTCCGGCCATATTGGTTGCGATTGTAACTGAGAACTTTTTACCTGCTTTTTCTACTATTTCTGCTTCACGCTCATGTTGTTTGGCGTTTAACACATCATGTTTAACACCTTTTCTTTTTAGAAGAGCACTTAGCAATTCAGATGTTTCAATACTGATTGTACCAACTAGCATTGGTTGTCCTTTTGCGTTACGTTCTTTTATCTCATTAGCGATAGCGTTATATTTTGCTTGCATTGTCGCAAAGATTAAATCATTTGCATCATCCCTAATAATCGGTTGATTGGTCGGAATTTCAATTACTATCATATTATAAATATTTCTAAATTCTTCTTCCTCTGTTTTTGCAGTACCTGTCATACCAGACAGTTTTGAATACATACGGAAAAAGTTTTGGAATGTTATTGTAGCTAAAGTAGTAGTTTCTTTTTTGATTTCTACTCCTTCTTTGGCTTCTAAGGCCTGGTGTAATCCTTCACTGAATTGACGACCATGCATTAAACGCCCAGTATGACTATCAACGATAATTACTTTGTTCTCTTGAACAACATAATCAACATCTCTATCCATTGTGTAGTTTGCTTTTGTTGCATTATTGATACTGTGTAATAATCCAACGTTTGCTACATCGTATAGATTCTCTACACTAAAATGTCTTTCTGCTCTAGCAATACCGCTAGGTTCTAAATTAACACCTTTTGTTTTAATGTCTACTTCGTATTCATCATCATCCAAATTTCTAGCGAACGCTTGTGCTTGTAAATATAGGCTAGATGTAGTTTTTGATCCTCCTGAAATAATCAGTGGTGTTCTCGCTTCATCAACCAAGATACTATCTACTTCATCAATGATTGCAAAGTTTAATGGACGTTGTACCATTTTGTCTTTGTAGATAACCATATGATCACGTAAATAATCAAAGCCTAACTCGTTATTCGTTGAATAAAGAATATCACAATGATATGCTTCAGCCTTTTCTTCTTTTGATAAAGATCTAATGTTTAATCCTACAGTTAATCCAAGCCAACGGAATAAATCTCCGATTTCACCATTTGCCTCACGACTAGCTAAGTACTCATTTACAGTAACGATATGTACTCCATCACCGCCAAGAGCATTTAGATAAGCTGGCATAACAGCTGTTAATGTTTTACCTTCCCCAGTTTTCATCTCGGCGATATTACCACCGTGAATAGTAAAAGCACCCATAACTTGTACTTTAAATGGAGTCATCTTAAGGACACGCGTTGATGCTTCACGTACAGTCGCAAATGCTTCTGTTTGAATATCATTTAGGGTCTCGCCGTTTTCTATGCGGCTTTTAAGTTCAATTGTTTTGTGTTGTAACTCTTCATCTGATAAATTTTTATATTCTTCTTCAAGAGCTATTACCTGGTTCGAAAGTTTCTCTAGTATTTTCAACTCTCTTCTACCAGGATCAAATAATTTTTTAAGCATATTCTCACCTCTTTATGTTCATAAATATCATATCATAAATTCACCTATTTATATATTAAAAATATATAATAGCAAACTACTAAAAAAAAATGCGCTATTAGTAGCGCATTTTTGTTACTGAGTCTCGATAACACCGTATTTTCCATCGTTTCTTAAATAAACGATATTAACTTTTTCTGTGTCTTCGTTTCTATAGATGTAGAAGTCATGTCCTAACATCTCTAGAGCGGTTATTGCTTCCTCTGTATCCATTTTATCAAGAGTAATACTTTTTCTCTTAATTGGTTCAAAAATCAATTCTCTTTGTAATGCATCTAAGTCTAATTCATCACGGAATAATTCTCCAGTGTGTTCTTTCTTTTGAAGACTTCTTGTTATCTTGTTTTTGTGCTTTCTAATTTGTGATTCTAATTTATCAATTGTTAAATCGATAGCTGCGTACATATCATCATCACTAACTTCTGCTCGCATTGTGTAATACTTAGTAGGGATTGTAACCTCAACTTTATGGTGATCTTTGTAGATCTTGCACACCACAAATGCTTCTAGGTTTTCTTTGAAGAAACGTTCTACTTTGTCTAGTTTGCTTTCAGCGTATTTTGAAATCGCATCAGTAACGACAAATCCGTTTTTTCCACGTACTTGAACTCTCATTAAATCATCTCCCTTTGTTTATTTGATACTTAATTATAACACTTTACAGTGAAAATATAAATAAAATACACTCTTATTTTAGTATGCGAACATACTAATGAAGACAACTGGTTTTTGTCCCAAATTGAGTAGAAGATACTTTGATTCATCTTGAAGGCTGTTATACTCCTCTTCTTCATAGAAGTATATTACTGACCACTCTTGCATTGAATTGTATTTTTTTAGGATATGGATCATACTTTGTGTAAATAAATACTCATAATTTAAAGTCTCTTTTTTCTCATATAGGTATTCAAAGTATATTACATTTTGTTCAATCGGTATCACTTCTCTTTGCGACTCTGTGACAATATATGATTCACATTCTATATGAGTATCATATTTTCCCTTAAAAATAACTCTTAAGTCCATTTCCTTATACAGGTTCTTATTGCATACTTTACAGTTCATAAAAAAACACCTCACAAGTATTTTACTTGCAAGGTGTTAGTATTGCTTTAATTTTTCATATAACTCATATGTTGCCATAACATCACTCAATGCTCTATGGGCAGTTTGATTGACTATACCGAAATGAGCACAAAGTTTGGCTAGACTATATCCAGGCAAGCTTCTGAATCGTTTTTTTGTTTCCCATATTGTATCTTTACATTCAACACCCTCAAAGCGAATCCCGTTTCTCCTAAACTCACTTTCCAAAAATGGATAATCAAATCGTTTTGCATTATGACCAATTATGAAATCAATATCCTTAATGAAAGTTTTGAACTTTGTTAGAACTACTCCTGGATAAGGAGCATTCTCCACAACTGCATCATCTATTCCATTGATTTGTGTAATAAAATAAGGGATTGGAAAGCCCGGATTAATAAGTTCCTCGAATGTTTCAACTATGGATCCATTCTCTACTTTCACTGCCCCGATTTCTATAATCGAGTCGTTATTTGTATCTAGTCCTGTTGTTTCTATATCAAAAACTACGTATCTCATAATATCACCTATAAGTATTATACAAAAAAGATAGTGAAATTGCTTTTACTTTTTTAAATTCTTTTTGTATGAATATCAAATAAAAAGAAGACTCCAAATTATGGAGTCTCTTTATTCATATTCTCTTAGTTCAAATGGTGTTTTCAAAAACTTGTACATGTTTGAAGCTAGTGCTTCTAACTCATCTTCACCTGGGTATACAACTATTTCACCTAAGTGATCAATGTATTCAAGTAAAGGCTGTAGTACATCTTGGTTATAAGCTAGTCCACCAGTTATGATGATAGCATCTAAATTATTTCTCGTTACAGCATACAAACTACCAATTTCCTTTGCGATTTGATAGACCATTGCTTTCATGATTCTCTGTGCAAATACTTGCCCATCATTTATCATATCACTTACTTCTTCAGCGCTGTTTGTTCCAAGGTAAGAAACAAGTCCTCCGAATCCGTAATTCATCTTCTTAATTTGCTCTAAAGTGTATTGACCACTAAGAGCCATTTCATAAACATCAGATACTGGTAGAGACCCTGTTCTTTCTGGTGAAAATGGGCCATCTCCATTTAATGCATTGTTTACATCTGTAACTCTTCCACGTTTATGAAGACCTACACTAATACCTCCACCAAGATGTGCTACGATAATATTTATCTCGTCGTACTTCACACCAATTCTTGAAGCATATTTTTTAGCAACCGCCTTTTGATTAAGAGCGTGCCATATAGGTTTTCTACTAATACCATTAAGTCCACTAATCTTTGCAACACTACTCATTTCATCAACAACAACTGGATCAGCAATATAAGCATCTTTATTAACTTCTTTTGCTAATTCCTTTGCTAATAATCCACCTAAGTTAGATGCATGAGTACCGTAAGTGCAATTGTATAAATCTTGTTCCATTTGGTCATTGACCTTATAGATTCCTGACTTGATTGGTTTCATTAATCCACCACGTCCAATGAAGCCTTCAATGTCAGTGATTTGAATATTATTTTGTTTTAAAAACTTTAATATTAACTCTCTTCTAAATGGGATTTCCTCATTTAGGATTTGATATTTTTCTAGTTCTTTTTTTGAGTGTCTTATTGTTTGTTCAACTTCACATTTTAAATTATCAAATACTGCTACTTTCGTAGATGTACTCCCAGGATTAATAACTAGTATTTTCATAATATATCAGTACTCACTACTGCAAGTGCAATAGAATACAATCTTGATTTATATGAATCTGCTCTACTGGTTAATACAATTGGATTCTTTGCACCTAGGATTAATCCTGCCGGTGTAGAATTTCCTAAAAATGTAATTGATTTATAAAATGTGTTTCCTGCTTCAATATTTGGAAAAATTAGAATATCAGCATCTCCAGCAACAACATGATTCACGTTTTTAGTAATCGCTGATTCATGACTTACTGCTATATCAATACTAAATGGTCCACCAATATAATATTCGTCATTATCTTTTAATTGGTTTACGATATTCCTTGCTTCTACTGTTGAAGGGATATCTTCATTCACAGTCTCTACAGCGCTTATTAAAGCAATCTTAGGTTTAAATATACCTAAACTAGTTACAAAGTCAACTGTATTACTGATTATGTGTTTTTTCTCTTCTTCAGTAGGTAAAACATTCATTACACTATCACTCATAAACAATAATTTGTGATAACTTGGAACATCTAAAACTCCTATATGTGATAGTAACTTTTCTTCGACAAGCCCATATTCTTTGTTCATTACTTGTTCTAGTAATCTTTTAGAATGGAGTTGTCCTTTCATTAAGATCGAATTTTTTTGTTTGGAAACTAGTTTAACACTCATCATAGCTGCTTCATCTTTGTCTTGGGTATTGTATATCTCATACCCTTTTTTACTAATTCCAAGTTCCATAAGTAAATCTAGTATGGTTTTCTTATTTCCAACTAAAACTGGTCGTATTAACCCCATTACAAATGCATCATTGATTGCAATGATGATTGCTCGATCTTCAGGATTCGCCACTATTAAATCCTTTGTTTCTAATTTTCTTGCGTAATCTACTACTTGTTGAAAGTTACGAAACATGTTCATCCCTCCTTACAATACTGCTTTTCTTCCAGCTTCTAATGCATATTTGTTTATTTCAATTAATTTTGCTTTGCTTCCTGTAAACTTCTTCTTAAGTATACCAAGAACTTCATCTTCTGTGAATACTTTAGTTAAAGCTAAGTAAGCTCCTAACATAACCATGTTAGCTACTTTGAGATTTCCTAATTCTTTTGCGATGTTGTTTGCGTCAACTTCGTATACTCTAATATCGTCTCTATATTCTTCATCTTTAACTAAACTAGAATTTACTAAACAAATTCCGTTTACTTTTAATTTTGGTTGGAACTTAGCCAATGATGGTTTGTTCATTATAATAATAGTATCAGGAGTACTAATTACTGGACTGTTTACATGTTCATCACTGATTGTAACTGAACAGTTCGCAGTACCTCCTCTTGTTTCTGGTCCGTATGAAGGAAACCATAATGTATTAATATCTTTTTCTGTTGCTGCAAAGCTTAGAAGTTGTCCCATTAACATGACACCTTGTCCACCAAATCCAGCAATGATTGTTTTTTCGTTTATCATTATTCAATACCCTCCGTTTTATCTTTATAAACACCTAGTGGGTAATAAGGAATTAAGTTATCTACAGCCCAGTCTACTGCGCCCTTAGGAGTCATACCCCAGTTAACAGGACAAGTACTGATAAATTCGATTAAACTAAATCCTTTTTTGTCTCTTTGAATTTCAAATGCTTTTTTCAAAGCTTTTTTAGCTTTGAATACATGTTTAGGATCATGAACGCTTACACGTTCTACATATGTAGCCCCAGGAATTGTTGCCATTAATTCAGAAATCTTTAATGGTAATCCCTGTGTTTCAGGGTCACGTCCATTTTGTGATGTTGTTGTAATTTGTCCAGGCAATGTTGTTGGAGCCATTTGTCCACCAGTCATACCGTAAATTGCGTTATTAACAAATACGATTGTAATGTTTTCACCACGTGCTGCAGCATGAATTGCTTCAGCAATACCGATACTTGCTAAGTCTCCATCACCTTGATATGTGAAGATAATTGCATCTTTTTTAACTCTTTTAATACCAGTAGCTACTGCCGGTGCTCTACCATGTGCTGCTTGTTGCATATCACAACTAAAGAAGTCGTAGTTTAACGCACTACATCCAACACTACTAATACCGATTGTTCTATCTAATAAATCTAATTCAACAAGGCTCTCAGCCACTAATTTATGAATGACACCATGTGTACATCCAGGACAATATGATAAGTGGAAATCAGATAACCCTTCTGATTTTTTATATACAGTTTTAACGTTACTCATATGTTCCACCTACTATCTTTTTAACTTGATCACTAATTTCTTCAGCTTCTGGTACGATTCCGCCTACACGACCATAGAAATGTACTGGTAATCTTCCTTGAACGTGTAATTTAACATCGTCAACCATTTGTCCTAGGTTCATTTCTACTACTAGGATATTTTTAACTGATTCAGGGATTTCATTGAAAGCATTTTGTGGGAATGGATAAATTGTGATTGGACGAATAATCCCGCAATTAATTCCTTCCTCTTTTAGTAATTCTATAGCAGTTCTAGAAATACGTGATGTGCTACCAAATGCTACAATTACGATTTCAGCGTTTTCCATGTTGATCATTTCATAACGTTGATGTTTGTCTCTCATTTCATCGTATTTAGCTTTCAATTTTAAGTTATGATTCTCTAGATCATTTGGATCTAGATATAAACTATTTATAATGTTTTTCTTTCTGTTTTTTCTATTTCCGTCAGCTGCCCAAGTTTTTGGTTTTAAATCCCACTTAGGAACTTCTCTTTCAAAATCAACTGGTTCCATCATTTGCCCAATTAAACCATCAACTGCGATCATTACTGGATTTCTGAAGTAATCAGCGATATCAAATGACTCTTTGATTAAATCTACTGCTTCTTGAAGACTTTCTGGAGCTAAACTATATAAATAGTAATCTCCATTTCCTCCACCACGTGTAATTTGTTTGTAGTCTGCTTGAGAAGGTTGAATTCCTCCAAGACCAGGTCCACCACGCATTACATTGATGATTACTGCTGGTAATTCTGCACCAGCTATATATGTTAATCCCTCTTGCTTTAAAGCAATACCGGGACTACTGCTACTCGTCATTACTCTAGCTCCGGCACCTGCTGCACCATATACCATATTTATTGCTGCAACTTCGCTTTCCGCTTGTACAAAAGCACGTCCGTGAAGTGGCATTTGTTTACTTAAGTATTCAGGTAATTCATTTTGTGGTGTGATTGGATAACCATAAAATGCGTCTAATCCAGCTTTGATTGCTGCTAACGCCATTGCTTCATTACCTTTCATTAACACTTTAGCCATTATTTTGCCTCCTTAATAAATTTCTCAACTGTGATTACTGAATCTGGACACATAATTGCACAGAATCCACAACCGATACATTTTTCTTTGTCGTTAGTCATTAAAGGAGTATATCCTCTTTCATTTGTAGTCGTTAAATCTAGTTCTAAAATATTAACTGGACAGTAACTAATACAAAGAGCACAGCCTTTACATCTATCTATATCAATAATTATTCTACCTTTTGCCATTTACTTTCCTCCTAGGGTCCATTTACGAGCTACGTATCTATTCAAATTTATACGTTCTCCTACAAATGGGTATGTAAATTCCTTATGTTGTTCTACTACTGTATATAAGATTGGAACTTGTAGTTCCTTGCTTACTTCAAGTAGTATCTTTTCTCCGTTTATAACATCTTGTTCTGTTGTTTCCTCAATTAAATTTGTATTGTTAATTAATCCTGTTACTTTTAACTGTGTTTGAGCTTCAAGTAAAGTGATTGTATGAAGGATATCTTTCTTAGTTGCGGTTTCTGGTCTGAATATATTTATCGTTGCTAAGAAATCTATTTCCTCAAAATCAGTAACATAATCCATAAACTGGATTAATATCTTTGCCCCATTCTCAGTACCACCAAGATCATAAATAGCAGTGATATCTTTATTTACAAATGGTATTCTACCTTCACCTGATACATATGGCATATCGCTGTTCAGCATACCTTTAACAGTACTCTCTACTAAGTGAATTCCATGTTCATCAAACAAGCCTTGTAGTGCTCTACTTCTAAAGTATGGATTGATAATATCTAAATCAACTATGTAATCGATTTTCTTATCTATAGCGAGGTTAACACTGATCTCACTTTTACCACTACCGTAATGTCCGGCAATAATCGTAATTCGTTTCATATTAGTATAACCTATTCATAGAAAATATAGGTATTTCTACCCTCCTTTTAGCATTGCAAACGCACATAAAAATGAAAGCGTTTTTACAACAAACACATTATAACAAACAAATTCTCTAGTTTCAACAGTAAAACTATATTTTTTTTTGTTATTTTTTAATTTACTTTTTTACAGTTCATTTACACTCGGTTTTTCTCTTTGTTAAGCCGTTATGTGGTTTTTTGCTTTTCGAGTAATGAAACTGTTTTCATAACTAAAAATGACAACATAAAGAATACAAATATAAGCATAGTTATTGTGATAATTAGTCCATTTATTCCTACTTCAGACACCTGAAAAAACGGGTACAAAAAGTCTTTTGTTATCATCCCGTAAGCGAGCATAAAGACTACATATAAAACAGGATATATTATCCATATTAGTGAATCTTTTGGTGTGAACTTGTAATTGTCTCTAAAATAGAAAAAATAGAACAACACTAAGATTGGAACTATATAATGAGCTACAATATTGCTTACTTGATTCCATCCTGTTGGATGATAAGTTGGAGCTAACATAATAGCGAATATAATAAGTGTAATTGTTATATAGACTGTGACTCCACCAACAAATTTATGTAGTGTATTATTTCTTTTTGTAATCCCGAAATACAATAATATAAAATATACTATTGCGATAAGGTTTGACTGTAATGTGTAGTATCTGAATAATGCCAATCCTCTTCCTAAATTAATAGGAACTTCAAATGTACTCACTGAAACATTTATGATTAATCCTGCTAATGCTAACAAGATTATAATCAGTTCTATATTTTTTTTCATAACATCACCCAAAACAATTATACCATACATTGGTTATTGATTTTCATCGTTCTATTTTAGGTATCATAAATACAAATAAAAAAGAGATATCATTTGGATATCTCTTCTATGTATTCACTAGCAGTTACGCTTATAATATCTTCCTCATTACTAACAAGTTTAAAGAAGCGTTCAAGCATATCCCATCTTTCTACATCATTTTTAAATTCCCAACTATGAAGCCAAACATGTAGTAATTCACCATTGTAGTCTTCAAGGAATTCTTCTAACTTATCCAACAAGAAATGAAATCCCTTGCGAACTCTATCAAAATCATTGGTGTCCCAAGCCATACCAGTAAGATGCATTGTTGGATGCCATTCTAGCAAGTCTTTAGGACGATCAAATTTCTTTGTTCCTTTAACAGTTCTTGCATACAATACTCCACTTTCCTTAGCCATATCTTTTACTTGTTTATCGTAATCACCAAATGGGTAAGCAAAGCCTTTTATATCTTGTTTACTATATGCCTTTAATAGTTCAAAATCTTGTTCTATCTCGTATTTAATCCCCTGATTTGTTAGTTCTTTTAAACGAGGATGATTCACAGTATGAGATGCCACTTCGTGTCCTTCAAATAATACATCAAGTTCTCCCGCAGTTAAAAATCCAGAATCATTTAGTGTTCCAGAGTTAACAAAGAAAGTTCCTTTCATATGATATTTATTTAATAATTCAACTGCTTTTCTATCATATATTGTATTGTCATCAAAACCTATAACCAAGTATTTCATACGCATCACCTCTCTCTTATTATAACAAATAAATGTGTATTTTTTATGGTTGAATTTATTATAAATAAAAAAGACGAATGAATCCGTCTTTTTATACTACTATATTTACTAATTTCTTAGGTACGTAAATTTCTTTTCTAATTTCTTTACCAGCGATTTGCGCTTGAATCTTTTCTGTTGATTTTGCTAATGTTAATACTTCTTCTTTTGACATATCGATGTTGATTGATATTTTATCTCGTACTTTACCATTTATACTAACAACAATTTCAATTGTAGATTCTACAAGTTTTGTAGGATCGTATTTTGGCCATGATGCAAACACCATATCTTCAGTATGTCCTAGTGATTCCCATAGTTCTTCTGTAATATGAGGAGCAAATGGATTTACTAGTTTTAGAACTTTTTCATAATCTTCCTTGAAGATATGAGTTGCCTTACTAAGTTCGTTCACTAGTGACATTAATTTTGCGATAGCTGTATTGAATTTAACATTCTCAATATCTTCATCAACTGCTTTAATTGTTTTGTGAAGAGTTGTTTGGTATTCATCGTTTGGTTTGTCAGATACTTTTTCTGCAAGACGAGCTAGTTTATCTAAGAAACGTTTTGCTCCTTTTACACCACTTGGATTCCACGGAGTTGATTGTTCATAATCTCCGATAAATAGAGTGAATACACGAAGGGTGTCTGCCCCGAATTCTTCAATTATTTCTAGAGGGTTTACTACATTCCCTTTGGATTTCGACATTTTGTCTCCATCTTCTCCAAGAATCATTCCTTGAGCCGTACGTTTTTTATAAGGTTCTTCTGTTGGAACTGCGCCAATATCAAATAAGAATTGATGCCAGAAACGTGAATAGATAACGTGTCTTGTTACATGTTCCATTCCACCATTATACCAGTCAACTTGCATCCAGTATTTTAGGTTTTCAAGACTTGCTAGTTCTTCATTATTGTGAGGATCACAATAACGTAAGAAATACCATGAGCTTCCAGCCCATTGTGGCATTGTATCAGTTTCTCTTTTAGCTGGTCCACCACATGTAGGACAAGTTGTGTTTACAAACTCAGGGACATTTGCTAGTGGACTTTGTCCGTCTTCCCCAGGTTCAAAGTCTTCCATTTCTGGAAGAACTAAAGGTAAGTCTTTTTCATCAAGAGCGACCATTCCACATTTATCACAATGAACAATAGGAATTGGTTCTCCCCAATAACGTTGTCTGTTAAATGCCCAGTCTTTCATTTTATAGTTTGTTGCTTTTTTACCGATACCTTGAGCTTCTAGATACTCAGCTATTGTTACTTTTGCTTCTTTGACAGATAAACCGTTTAAGATATCACTGTTTACAAGTTCACCTTCAGCTGTATCTGTGTATGCTTCTTTTTCAATGTCTCCACCTTTAATTACTTCAACAATGTCACATCCGAATTTAGTAGCGAATTCGTAATCTCTTGAATCATGGCCAGGAACTGCCATGATCGCACCAGTTCCGTAACCGATCATTACGTAATCCGCGACAAAGATAGGTATTTCCTTATTTGTTACGGGATTAATCGCGACCAATCCATCTATTTTTACACCTGTTTTGTCTTTTTGAAGTTCAACACGTTCAAATTCAGTTTTTAATTTCGCAGCGTCTTGATAATCGTGGATGTCTTTCATATTCTTAATTCTGTCATGATATTTAACTAATAATTTATGTTCAGGAGCGATAACCATAAATGTAGCTCCGTATAATGTGTCAGGACGTGTTGTATACACCATTAATGATTCGTCTGTATCCTTCACTTTAAAATCAACATGTGCTCCCGTTGATTTTCCAATCCAGTTCTCTTGTTCAATACGAATACGTGGTAATGTATCAAGTTCTTTAAGTCCTTGAAGTAGACGTTCTGCGTAATCAGTAATTTTTAAGAACCAAACATCTTTTTCTTTTTGTACTACAGGAGTTTCACAGCGATCACATTTACCACCCTGTGAATCTTCATTACTAAGAACTACTTTGCAACTTGGACAATAGTTGACGTATGTTGTATCTCTAAACGCTAGACCTTTGTTGAATAGCTGGACAAAAATCCATTGTGTCCATCTATAATATTTCTCATCCGTTGTATCCACAACACGATCAAAGTCAAAACTAAACCCAGTTCGTTGAAGTTGGTTTGTAAATGTTTTGATGTTTTGATCCGTTACTTGACGAGGATGTATATTGTTCTTAATAGCGTAGTTTTCTGTCGGCAATCCAAATGCATCAAACCCGATTGGGAATAATACATTGTACCCTTCCATTCTACGTTTACGTGAAACGATTTCTAAGCTTGCGTACGCTCTGATGTGCCCTACGTGCATACCTGCTCCACTAGGGTATGGGAATTCTACTAAGCTATAGTATTTCTTTTTACTTTTGTCTTCAGTGACACTAAAACGTTTGTTTTCGTACCAGTGTTTTTGCCACTTTGCTTCGACTGTTTTGTGATTGTATTCCATGATGAATCACTCCTTTATAATGTATAAAAAAATCGTCCTTAAATAAATAAGGACGAATAATATCCGCGGTACCACCTTGGTTCTAGTTAAACTAGCTCTCGACTCTTTAACGCAGAGATACGTTTTAAGCTTACGTGCTGCACTTAAAAAACTCCCTAGACTAATTCAAATAATGTTTACTCTGTTTTTCACCAACCAACAGTTCTCTACCCTAAACAATCATCTTACTACT
Organism: Candidatus Izemoplasma acidinucleici; assembly: GCA_004195325.1. Lineage (GTDB taxonomy): Bacteria > Bacillota_I > Bacilli_A > Izemoplasmatales > Izemoplasmataceae > Izemoplasma > Izemoplasma acidinucleici. Next base: position 13,867 of record SDWO01000168.1, read on the forward strand.
TCTAGTTCTTTGCTTATATTAGAAATATAACATAGTCATTATTCAATGACAAGTTTTATTTTTTCATTACTTTGTTTATCGCCATATTTAGACGTCCCATTTGTCTTGAGTTGAATATTATGATGAATAATATAAAGATAAAACTACTTCCTAACATGTTCATCAATGTTAAAACTAAGAACGTTGAACTTGATACATAAACTCCGAATCTAAATGTTTCTTTAAAAGGAATCACTTTATATCTAGCTCTAATAAATACTCCGGTTAATACTGATAGGACAGATACAATAAAGAAGTTCAGAAGTATCGTTGAAGTAATCATCATTGTTGCGATAGTTCCTTTTTTAACTAATAGATAATTCTCAATACCGGTGATAAAAGGTTCACTTACATTCTCGGGATTTAGTTCTAAATCATTAAAATCCAGTCCATTCCAATCTTGAATTGAATTAAGTGGAACACTATATGAAACACCATAAACACTAACATGTACCAAATTATCATGAAGTACAATGAAAGCATCTTTATCACTTACTTCATTTAAGTTTAAAGTGTCAGCTGATACAATATAGAAATCAACTAAATCAAAATAGTTAAATAGTTTCACTGATTCATCCTGTGAACATTCAAGGTTATAATTTAAAATTTGACAATCTACATTCTCTTCATAAAGAGTATCTCTGATTTCTGCTTTTGTTGGGATGTTTAACCCTTTAAATGAAGTAGTATCGATAATCATAAATAAACTCATCAATGTTGCATAAAACAACATTACGAAAAGGATTCTAAAAATAGAATCTTTTCTAAAAAATATAATACGCTCTGGATTAATCAAACTATCTCTGAATCTTTCAAACATAAATATCACCTTTTGATATTATAACACATATCTTTTAGATATAGTTGAATTGTGTGATAAAATGTTTGTGGTGATACTATGAATTTAATGACAAAAGAAAAGCCTTATAATACTTTAAACGCTTATTATCGAAATCGATTTGGTAAGAAGGTTTTTAAAGTGTCTTTAAATGGAGGATTTAGTTGTCCTAATAAAGACGGACATAGTGGCATTGGAGGCTGCGTGTTTTGCTCTGAAAGTGGATCGGGAGATTACGCTGGAAGAAAAACTGATTCTTTGAGGAAACAATTTGATGAAGTAAAAACGAGAATGCATCAAAAATGGGACGATGCTTACTACATCGCATACTTCCAAGCAAATACAAATACCTACGATTCTGTAGAGAATCTTAGGAAGTTATATTACGAGGCATTATCTTTAGATGAAAACATCGTTGGTTTAAATATAGGTACTAGATGTGACGCCCTTAATGAAGGAATCTACGATTTATTAGAAGAAGTGAATAAGGAAACGTATCTAACCCTTGAGTTAGGACTTCAAAGTATCCACGAGGACACTGCGAAATTCATGAATAGAGCACATAGTTTAGAATGTTTTACCGACGCAGTAAAAGAACTAAGAAAAAGAGATATTGATGTTGTTGTACACATCATCAATGGGTTCCATAACGAAACACAACAAGATATGTTAGAAACAGTTCTATTTCTAAACGATTTAGACATTCAAGGAATAAAGATACATCTGCTTCACATTATGAAGAAAACCGCGTTAGGTGTCATGTATGAGAGAAACCCCTTTAAGATACTAACGATGGCTGAATATAAAGATATCGTTGTAGAACAGATAGAACATTTGAATCCTGAAATAATTATACACAGATTAACAGGAGATGCTCCTATAGATATGTTGATAGAACCAATGTGGTGTTTGAAGAAGTTTATTACGATGAATGAGATTGATAAAGAATTAAGA